>NZ_JBIVBS010000006.1:0-517448 GCF_044746205.1 Streptomyces sp. NPDC086549
GGCCGGCTACCCGTCGTCGCCTTGGTGAGCCATTACCTCACCAACAAGCTGATAGGCCGCGGGCTCATCCTGCACCGCCGGAGCTTTTAACCCTCGCAGATGCCTGCGAGGGTGTTATCCGGTATTAGACCCCGTTTCCAGGGCTTGTCCCAGAGTGCAGGGCAGATTGCCCACGTGTTACTCACCCGTTCGCCACTAATCCACCCCGAAGGGCTTCATCGTTCGACTTGCATGTGTTAAGCACGCCGCCAGCGTTCGTCCTGAGCCAGGATCAAACTCTCCGTGAATGTTTTCCCGGCTGCGTTTAATTAAAAACTGCGGGATGAACACCACGAGAGCGGTGCGAGAGGAGGAATAGTCCCCTCGCACACAGCGTCCTCGCTGTGTTATTTCAAAGGAACCTCGTCCCAGTCATGATGACCGGAGACGGGGTATCAACATATCTGGCGTTGATTTTTGGCACGCTGTTGAGTTCTCAAGGAACGGACGCTTCCTTTGTACTCACCCTCTCGGGCTTTCCTCCGGGCGCTTCCCTTCGGTCTTGCGTTTCCGACTCTATCAGTGTTTTTCCGTCTCTCTGACCACCCCTCCGCAGACATGCAGAAGGAGACCCCGAGATAGGATCTGACAAGTTGGTTGCTGCTCAGCAAGGGCGCTTAGTCGCGCCACTCGACCCCAAGCAGGAGTACGACTGTACACGGGGCCTGGAAGAGGGTGCAAATCCATTGGGCTGGTGGTCTAGACCACTAGCTGGTAGCTTCGTGCGGAACCCGTAGTTCATCTGGCATACCCTGCTGCTCAGCGTGCTGTCCGGGACAACCGGCGACGGCCCTTTTATGCAGCTCCACCCCTGGGAGGCTTCCCATGACCACCGTGACGTCCCCTCTTGCAGGACGCGCCATCGGACTGGCATCCGTGCCGGATCCGGTCTTCTCCGGGGCCATGGTCGGCCCGGGCACCGCGATCGACCCCGTGCGTGAGCCTTCCGAGGCGGTCGCGCCCGTGGACGGCGTCATCGTCTCCCTGCACCCGCACGCCTTCGTCGTCGTCGACGAGCGGGGACACGGAGTGCTCACCCACCTCGGCATCGACACCGTGCAGCTCAACGGCGAGGGCTTCGAACTGCTCGTCAACAAGGGCGACACCGTGACGCGGGGGCAGGGCATCGTGCGCTGGGACCCGGCCGCCGTGGAGGCCGCCGGGAAGTCTCCGGTGTGCCCGGTCGTTGCGCTGGAGGCCACGGCCGAGTCCCTCGCCGATCTCCGTGACGACGGCGATGTGAAGGCCGGCGACAGTCTCTTCGTCTGGAAGTGACGTCAGTGCCGTCATGCGACGGCAAGTAGGACAACCACCGCGGCGGCGGGACCCGCCGCACTATCGGAGACGGGTGAGATGGAGACAACGCTGCGAGGCGTCGGCGTGAGCCACGGTGTGGCGATCGGCGAGGTTCGGCACATGGGAACGGCGGTGCTGGAACCGCCTGCCAAGCAGATCCCGGCGGAGGAGGCGGAGCGCGAACAGGGGCGCGCCCGCCAGGCCGTCGAAGCCGTGGCGGCCGACCTGATCGCGCGCGGCAACCTGGCGGGCGGCGAAGCCCAGGCGGTGCTCGAGGCGCAGGCCATGATGGCTCAGGACCCCGAGCTGATCGCGGACGTGGATCGGCGTATCGCTGTCGGCAGCACGGCGGAGCGCGCCGTGTACGACGCGTTCGCCGCATACCGGGAACTGCTGGCGGGGGCCGGTGAGTATCTCGCCGGTCGCGTGGCCGACCTCGACGATGTGCGGAATCGTATTGTCGCCCGGCTGCTCGGGGTGCCCATGCCGGGTGTCCCGGACAGTGACGAGCCTTATGTGCTCGTGGCCCGTGATCTCGCTCCTGCCGACACGGCTCTGCTGGACCCGACCCTGGTGCTCGGTTTCGTCACCGAGGAGGGCGGGCCGACCAGCCACAGCGCGATCCTGGCGCGGGCGCTGGGTGTTCCGGCTGTGGTCGCGCTGCCGGGTGCCGGTGAGCTCGCCGAAGGCACGGTGATCGCCGTCGACGGCAGCACCGGCGACATCTTCGTGAACCCGAGCGAGGAGAAGAAGGCGCAGCTCGAGGCCGCGGCGGCCGAGCGCAAGGCCGCTCTGGCGGCTTCGACCGGGCCTGGTGCCACCGCCGACGGGCACAAGGTGCCGCTGCTGGCCAACGTCGGTGGTCCGGCGGATGTGCCGGCCGCCGTAGAAGCCGGAGCCGAGGGCGTCGGTCTCTTCCGTACGGAGTTCCTCTTCCTGGACGACAGCAAGAACGCGCCGTCCGAGGAGAAGCAGGTCGACTCCTACCGGAAGGTTCTCGAGGCGTTCCCCGAGGGCCGTGTCGTCGTGCGTGTCCTGGATGCTGGTGCGGACAAGCCGCTGGACTTCCTGACCCCCGCGGACGAGCCTAACCCGGCGCTCGGCGTGCGGGGTCTGCGGACGCTGCTCGACCACCCCGAGATCCTGCGCACGCAGCTGACTGCGCTCGCGAAGGCCGCGGATGGTCTGCCGGTCTACCTCGAGGTGATGGCCCCGATGGTGGCCGACCGGGCCGACGCCAAGGCGTTCGCCGACGCCTGCCGCGAGGCGGGGCTGCGGGCGAAGTTCGGCGCGATGGTGGAGATTCCGTCGGCCGCTCTGCGGGCGCGCTCGATTCTGCAGGAGGTCGAGTTCCTGTCACTGGGGACCAATGACCTCGCGCAGTACACGTTCGCCGCGGACCGTCAGGTGGGTGCGGTGTCGCGTCTGCAGGATCCGTGGCAGCCGGCGCTGCTCGACCTGGTCGCGCTGTCCGCGGAGGCGGCGAAGGCCGAGGGCAAGAGCTGTGGTGTGTGCGGTGAGGCCGCGTCCGACCCGCTGCTCGCCTGTGTGCTGACGGGTCTGGGTGTCACCTCTCTTTCCATGGGTGCGGCGTCCATTCCTTATGTCCGGGCGACGCTGGCCAAGCACACGCTGGCCCAGTGCGAGCGGGCTGCGGCGGCGGCGCGGGCCGCGGACAGCGCCGAGGAGGCGCGCGACGCGGCCCGGGCGGTGCTGTCCGGCGAGTAGGCACGTCTGACCGCCGACAGCGGTTCCTTCAGGGGCGCTCCGCCTTACGGTGGGGCGCCCCTGGTGTGTTCAGTGACGGTGTCGCGGTGTCTCCCCCTGCCCGAGATCGGGCGGTACGCAGTAGTCGACGTTGGATTCGGGGGAGATGAGGTCGCCGGACTCGACGTCGGTGCAGTAGGCGTCGAAGACTTCGCCCGCGGTGAGGGGTTCCAGGCCGTTTCCTCGCAGGCGCCAGCCGTAGACGCGGTCGGCGGTGTTCGGGGCACTGGTGCGCATGACGAGTCCGCCGGGGCTGCGGGTGGCGAGGCCCAGGGCGAGGACGGTGGTGAATTCGAGGGCTTCCGCCTCGTCCAGGTGTGTGGCGCCGTCGGTGTCCTTGTCTGCGTGGAGGACGGCGACGAGGGTTTCCGGGGTGCCCGAGACACTGCAGACCAGGTGTCGGTCGCCGGGCGAGGCTGTTTCGAGGATGCGGGCGAGGAGGTCGGTTGCGTGGGTGAAGGCGGCGCGGCCGATGTCCTCGCCGCAGGTGGCGCAGGGGCCGACGCGTGCCAGCAGGGTGCTCGCGTACTCCCATGTGGCCTGTCGGACGGCCTCGTCGACGAGGGCGGGCACCAGGTCGGTGAGGGCCTGTCCCTCGTACGGCACGGTAGCGCCCGTGGCCGCGAGTTCCGCCGTGAAGCGTGTGCGGCTGGCGGGGATGTCCGGGTCGAGGCCGGTCTCCGCGCAGAACGCGGCGTATTCCTCCGGGTCGAACAGGGCGAGTGTGGTGTGAGTGCCCTGTGCGGCGCGGGTCCTGAGGAGTGCCTCCATCTGTTCGAGGTAAGTCGTGTGGTCGTCGAAGGTGAAGCTGCGGTAGCGCCGCATGGCGCGGAAGTCGTGCTCGTCGGTCAGCAGGCCGATGGTGCCCGCGATTTCGCGGCGCAGGACGCGTCGCATGGTCTGGTGGGCGGTGTGCGCCATGTTTCCCCCTGTGCACAGTCGATCAATACTCACTCACAGTAACCGGCAGCACTGACAACGGGGGTCGCTGGAGGCGCTCGCGGACCAGGCGGTGCTGAATGACGCAGGTCGCGGCGATGGTCGCGCCGAACGCGGTCCAGCCGATGGGACCGGTGGCGATGGCCGCGGTGACGGCGAGTGGCCCGAGGCTGCGCTGCACGGACTGGGCGAGTCCGTGCACACCGAGGTAGGCGCCCTGGGAGGTGCCGGGGGCCAGCGCCACGGAGAGTTCCCAGGAGACGGTGGCGCGCAGCATCTCGGCCAGGGTGAAGGCGATGGCCGATGCGGTGAGGAAGAGCGTGGTGGTGAAGGCACCCCCGCCGGCCGAGAGCGCCATCGTGATGCCGCCGAGGGCGAATGCGCCCGCGAGCGGGATCAGGAGGGTGCGGGCGGCAGCAGTGGTGGCGCCGAAGCGGGCCAAGGGGACCTGGAAAGCCACGACCATCACGCTGTTGAGCACCAGCAGCAGGGCCACGAGCCCGTGTGGCGCGTGGTTGGTGTGGGCGATCCACAGAGACAGACCGATCTTGAAGACGGCGTCGTCGAGGCTGAGCACCGTCTCGGTCGCGACGTAGGCGAGATAGGTGCGGTCGCGCCAGGGGTTGGCCGGCCTCGTCGTCGGGGCGGCGTCCTTCGAGGTCGCGGCGATACGGGAGGGCGACGGAGGTTCGCCGCAGCGCAGGGTGAGGAGCGCGGCGGCACCGAAGGACAGGGCGTCACCGGCGAGGAGCCAGCGGTATGCCGTGGTGGTGCCGAGGGCGAGGGCGGCCGCGGCGGCGAGGCCGCCCAGGGCCCAGCCGGCGTTGGCGACGGTGCGGTTGACGGCTTGGTAGCGGACTCGGTCCGGTCCGGCGACGCGGGTGGCATAGAGCTTGGTCAGGACGTTCGCGGCCCGGTCCCCGAGGCTGCCGACGGCCGAGTAGGCAAGGAGCAGGGCGTAGTCGTGGGTGGTGAGCAGGGCGAAGGAGGCGAGGGCGCGCACGAGTTGGAGTGCGATCAGGACGCGGGTGATCGGTAACCGGTCTGCGATGCGGCCGCCCAGGGGTGCTCCGGCGATGCCGATGGCGCCGGAGACGGCCGCAAGGGTGCCGACTTCGGCTACGGAGAGGCCTGAGACGTAGGTGAAGTACAGGACGGAGACGGACGCCCACAGGCCGCTGCCCGTGCGGTCGACGAGGGCGATGGCGAGCATTCTGCGCCCGTCGCGGCCTCCGGGTAGACGTTTCGACCGTGCGGCGGCGCGGGGCCTCGCGTTCACTGCTCCCCCTTGTTCGAGATTATGTATTGATACATACTCACTAACGTGGTAACACAATATGTGATCAGCGGTACGACCGCCAAGGGAATTGCCGCGTCCGTCGAACGGGGCGTGGCCGAGGGTGCGTTGGCTCCGGGCGACGCCCTCCCGCCCGTACGTCGGCTCGCGGACGAGCTCGGGGTGAGTCCGGGCACGGTCGCCACGGCGTACAAGGACCTGCGGCAGCGGGGCATCGTGGCGACGCACGGCCGTGGCGGAACCGTGGTGGCACCGGCCCCGGCCGTTGCCTCGCGGCGGCCGCCGAGGGTCCCGGAGGGGCTGCGGGACCTGGCCGGCGGTCATCCTGACCCGGAGCTGCTCCCCGGTCTCGTACCGCCTTCCCGGCTGTCCCCCGGTGCCCGTTCCCATCGCTCCACCCCGCGCCTGGCACGGCTGGAGGAGGCCGTGCGGGACTGGCTCCGGCCGGATGGCGTACCCGTCGAGCACGTGACCTTCGCGCACGGGGCGCTCGATCTGATCGGCCGGTTGCTGTCGGTGGAGTTGCGGCCCGGGGACGCCGTGGCCATGGAGGATCCCGGGTACCACCATCTGCTGGACCTCGTCACGGCGTTGGGGCTGCGGAGCGTCCCGGTGGCCGTGGACGACGAGGGTGTACGTCCCGACGCCCTGCGTGCGGCGCTGCGGTCGGGGGTGCGTGCCGTGGTGTGCAGTCCCCGGGCGCAGAATCCGTACGGCGGATGCTTCTCCGTGGCGCGCAGGGACGCGCTCGTCGCCGTGCTGCGGGGCGAGCCCGACGTGCTGGTCGTGGAGAACGACCACGCGTCCGCGGTCGGCGATGCTCCCCTGCACTCGCTGACCGGCGCGGGGCTGCCGCGCTGGGTGCACGTGCGGACGGTGAGCAAGTTCCTGGGGACGGACCTGCGGTGGGCCGCGGCGGCCTGTGACGGCGTCACGCTCGCCCGGCACGACGGGCGGCTGCTGCTGACGTCCGGCTGGGTCAGCCATCTGCTCCAGGAAACCGTCCTCGGCCTGATGACGGACGACGGCACGCGCGCGTTGGTGGCACGCGCGCAGGAGACGTACGCGCTGCGCCGCAGGGCCCTCGGGCGGGAGCTGACAGAGCGGGGCATCGCCTGGCACGGGGCGAGCGGCTTGAACCTGTGGGTACCCGTGCGGGACGAGTCCGCCGTGGTGAACGGGCTGCGGTCGTACGGCTGGTGGGTGGCCGCGGGGGCGCGGTTCCGGCTGTCGTCGGAGCCGGGGGTCCGGATCTCCGCGGCCGGCCTGGAGCCGGCCGACGCGGTGCGGCTGGCCTCGGACTTCGCCGCCGTGCTCGGCGAGTCCGAGGCCACCTATGGAGGCTGACCGGATGGTCCGGGGAGGTCAGGCGCGCTTGCGGGCCAGGTCCTCGTAGAAGCCCAGCAGGGCCAGGTTGTCGATGGAGCCGGGGTTGACGGCCTTCTCCAGGGGAGTGCCCTGGAGGAGGCGCTTGACCGGGACCTCGATGCGCTTTCCGGTCAGGGTGTGCGGCACGCCGGGCACCTCGATGATCTCATCGGGGACGTGGCGCGGAGAGAGCTGTTCACGGATGGCCAGCTTGATGCGGTTCAGGAGGGCCTCGTCGAGGACGGCTCCCGGGACCAGGTGCACGAAGAGCGGCATCCAGTAGCCCCCGTCGGGCTGTTCGATGCCGATGACCAGCGATTCCTTGATCTCGGGGAGGCGCTCGACGACCTCGTAGATGTCGGCCGACCCCATGCGCACGCCTTGGCGGTTGAGCGTGGAGTCGGAGCGGCCGTGGATGACGACGGAGCCCCGTGAGGTGACGGTGATCCAGTCGCCGTGGCGCCAGACGCCGGGGTAGGTGTCGAAGTAGCTGTCGTGGTAGCGGCTGCCGTCGGGGTCGTTCCAGAAGCGGATCGGCATCGAGGGCATGGGGTTGGTGACCACCAGCTCGCCCACCTCGTCGACGAGGTGTTCACCACTCGGGTCCCAGGACTGCAGGTCGGTGCCCAGGCCGGGCGCCTGGAGCTCGCCGGTGTACACCGGGAGCGTCGGCACTGCTCCCGCGAAGCAGGAGCACACGTCCGTGCCGCCGCTCACGGAGGCGATCCACAGGTCGTCGCGGACCTCGTCGTGCAGCCAGCGGAACCCGTCGGGCGGCAGCGGCGAGCCGGTGGTCGCGACGCACTGCACCTTGGAGAGGTCGAAATCGCGGGACGGGTGCACGCCCGCCTTGCGGCAGGCCATGACGTACGCCGCCGATGTGCCGTACAGGGTGGTTCCGGTGCGTTCGGCGACCCGCCACTGGGCGCTCGTGTCCGGGTAGCCGGGGCTGCCGTCGTACAGGACGATCGTCGTGCCCGTGAGCAGGCCGGAGACGAGGAAGTTCCACATCATCCAGCCGGTCGAGGTGTACCAGAAGAAACGATCCTCGGGGCCCAGGTCGCAGTGCAGGCCGAGCTGCTTGAGGTGCTCGACCAGGATGCCGCCCTGCGACTGGACGATGGCCTTGGGCAGGCCGGTCGTGCCGGAGGAGTAGAGCACCCACAGAGGGTGATCGAACGGGACCTGTTCGAAGACGGGCTCCGTGTCGGCGGACGTCAGGGCCGACCACTCCAGGGCGCCGTCGGGCGCCTCGGTGCCGAAGAGGGGGATGTGGACGACGGCGCGCAGGGTGGGCAGCTCGCGGCGCAGTTCCGCGACGATCTCGCGGCGGTCGTGCTCCTTGCCGCCGTAGCGGTAGCCGTCGACGGTGAACAGGACGACGGGTTCGACCTGCTGGAAGCGGTCGAGGACGCTGCGGGCTCCGAAGTCGGGCGCGCAGGAGGTCCAGACGCCGCCCACGGCCGCCGTGGCGAGGAGGGCTACGACGGCCTGGGGGATGTTGGGGAGGTAGCCGCTGACGCGGTCGCCGGGACGTACTCCGAGGGCGCGCAGTTCGGCGGCCAGGGAGCCCACCTGGCGGCGCAGCTCGGACCAGGTCACCGGGCGCGGCTCGTGGGTCTCGTCGACATACAGGAGGGCGGGTTCGTCCGCGCGGGTGGCCACGGCGCGCAGGGCGTGCTCGGCGTAGTTCAGGGTCGCCCCGGGGAACCATTCCGCTCCGGGCATCGTGCGGTCGCCCAGCACGCGCGCGTAGGGCGTCGAGAACCGTACGTCGAACCATTCCGTGACGGCTTTCCAGAACGTTTCCAGCTGGTCGACGGACCAGCGGTGCAGTGCCGGGTAGCCGCCCTCGGACGGGGCTCCGTGGTGTTGTGCCGCCCAGGCCTGGAACCTGGTGATGCGTGCCTGGGCGATGCGTGCCGGATCTGGCTGCCAGAGCGGCAGGGGGTTCTCGGTCGACATGGGGGCGGCTCCCGGACTGTGCGCGTCGTGTGCGTCGCTCGCGCACGGGCTGGGTTGTGCGCGTGACGCGGCTGACAGGGACGATGCCATGTGATCGACTTCCACACCAGGGTGCCCCCCACATAGTCCGTGTCGTGAAGATGTGCTCCCGGCACAGGTGAACGGCAGTTGAACGACACGCGTGTGTGGGGCGGTCAGTGGCAGGGTGAGCAGCATGGACGGTCGTGACCTGGTGCGTTCGGTGAAGGTGGTCGGTTCGACGAGGGCGGCTCGGGGGTTGCGTACCGTACTGGCCGCGTGGCGGAGGAGGCGTGCCGACGCCGTCGGGCTGCCGCCGCGAGGTGTCGAGCGTGCGCGGGTGCCCGGGTCGGTGCAGGGCGCGGAGCCTGGGCCCGGGGGCGGTGTCATCCGCTTCAGCCGGTCCGAGCTGAGGATCGTGGTCGCCGTGAACGGGGCCGTCTTCTGGGGCTGGGACGGGGCCGGTCCCGAGCCGTCGTACGCGCTGGCGGGGCGGTGCCCCGAGCCGGATCCACGGGCGGTCCTGGAGCCGGACAAGGACGGCGGCTGGCGGGTCGTGGCGGAGCGGGCGACGGTCGTCGTCTCGCGGCACGGCGCGGTCGAGGTGTGCACGCCGGGCGGTGTGACGCTGCGGCGGGACCTGCCGCCGCGGTGGTGGGAGCCCGTCGGGGGTGGCACGGCGCGCTGGATGCAGCGGTCGGAGGTCGCCGCCGACGCGCGCTACTTCGGGCTGGGGGGCCGTGCGGCGGGGCTCCGGCTGCGCGACGGGACGTACCGGTTGTGGAACACCGACCCCGGGCACGCCTTCGGCCCCGGTGACGATCCGCTGTACATCACGATGCCCGTGCAGCTGGTGGTGGCCGACGCGGCCACGCACCTGGTGTTCCACGACTCCTCGTGGGACGGGACGGTGACGCTGCGGGAGGGCGAGGAGGGCGCCGGGTCCGGGCACGACCGGGCCGGACGGTGCGAGCTGCGGATGGAGGGCGGCCCCCTGCGCTGCTGGGTGATCGTGGGTACCCCCGCGCGCGTGCTGCACGCCTGGGCCTCGCTGACCGGGGCGCCCGCGCTGCCGCCGGTGTGGGCGCTCGGTCACCACCACGCGCGCTGGGGCTTCGGCAGCGAGCAGGAGGTGCGGCGGATCGTCGCGGGCTACCGGGAGCGCGGCCTGCCGTTGGACGCCGTCCATCTGGACATCGACCATCACGACGCGCACCAGGTGTTCACCGTCGACCACGAGCACTTCCCGAAGCTGCCTGGGCTCGCGGAGGAGCTGCGGCGGGACGGGATCCGGCTGGTGTCGATCGTCGATCCCGCCGTGAAGGCCGCGCCGGGCAACGCCGTGTACGACAGCGGGACGGCCGTGGACGCCTTCGTGAAGGACGCCTCGGGGCGGACGGTGCAGGGGGTGGTGTGGCCCGGAGAGTCGGTCTATCCGGACTTCACTCACACGCGCGTGCGGAAGTGGTGGGGCGGGCTCTACGAGGAGCGGCTCGCGCAGGGTTTCGCCGGGTTCTGGCACGACATGAACGAGCCCACGTCCTTCAACGCCTTCGGCGAGTCGACGTTGCCGCGCTCGGCGCGGCACTCCCTGGAGGGCCGCGGCGGCGACCACAGGGAGGCGCACAACGTGTACGCGCTGTGCATGGCCAAGGCGGCCTACGAAGGGCTGCGTGAACTGTCCCCCCGGGAGCGGCCGTTCCTGTTCTCGCGCTCCGGCTGGGCCGGAATGCAGCGCTACGGGGGCACATGGTCCGGGGACGTGGCCACCGGTTGGCCGGGGCTGCGGGCGTCCCTGTCGCTCGTCATGGGCCTCGGGCTGTGCGGGGTGCCGTACGCGGGGCCGGACGTGGGCGGGTTCGACGGAAGCCCTTCGCCGGAGCTGTATCTGCGGTGGTTCCAGCTCGGCGCGTACCTGCCGCTGTTCCGGACGCACGCGAGTGCGCGGGCGGGGCGCAGGGAGCCCTGGGAGTTCGGCGCCGAGGTGCTGGACCACGCGCGCGTGGCGCTGGTCGAGCGCCGGCGTCTGCTGCCGTACTTCGTGACGCTGGCGCATGTGGCCCGGCGTACCGGCGCACCGTATGTGCGGCCGCTGTGGTGGGGGACGCCGGAGGACCGGGCGCTGCGTGACTGCGAGGACGCGTTCCTGCTGGGCGACTCCCTCCTGGTCGCGCCGGTGCTCGACCCGGGCGCGGACCGGCGTGCGGTGCAACTGCCCCGGGGGCGCTGGTACGACACGGTGACGGAGCGGGTCCACGAGGGCCCGGGGCAGGTTCTGATCGACGCTCCGCTGTCGCGGATTCCGGTGCTCGCGCGCGCGGGGGCCGTCGTGCCCGTGCGGGGCGACGACGGCGGGCTGGAGCTGGAGGTGTGGGCACCTGTCCGGGGGCGGACCGGTGGCGGGCTGGTCGTGCCGGATGCGGGCGACGGGTGGGACGAGCCGGAGATCGAGCGCTACGTCGCCCGCTGGGAAGGCCGGCGGGTGGTGGTCACGCGGGAAGGTGAGGACGGCGCGAGCGAGCCGCCCCACTCGGTGCGCATACGCGGGCTGGGGTGAGCGCCGGGCTCAGTACCGGCCCTCGAACCATGCCCGCACGGCGAGCGTGTGCAGCGGGAAGGCGAGTTCCTCCGGCCTGCGCAGCAGGTGCCAGCCCTCCGTCTCGTCCGTCGCGTCGGACGGCGGGAGCAGGTCGGCCGGGCGTTCCGGGAGGAGCCCGAAGAGCAGCAGGTGCCCGTCGGGCGAGCTCATGGCGTCGACGAGCCGTACGTCGCGGCTCGCCGCGTCGATGCCCGTCTCCTCCCTGAGTTCGCGGACGACGGCCTGTCGCCAGTCCTCACGGTCGTCGATGTAACCGCCGGGCAGCGCGATGCCCCCGCGCGCGGGGGCGACGGTGCGGGTGATGACGACCAGGGCGGTGCCCTTCGTGTCGTACACGGGCTGGAGGGCGATCGCGACGGGCAGCGGGTTGCGGTAGGCGATGGCCCCGCAGGCCGGGCAGGTGCGGGGCCAGCCGGAGACTCCCTCCCCGTATGGCGCTCCGCAGCTCGAACAGTGCGAGTCCTGAGCAGAGTTGGTAGTTGAGTGTTGGTTTTCGGACACGCGCGGACTGTATCCGATCACAGGAACGACGTCTTCCGGAAGCTGCCCGGGGCTTGGCGGCGCAGAGCGGGAGGGGCGGCCGGAGCCACCCCCGTCGGCCCCGGCCGCCCCTCCCGATACCACGACGCCGGAAGGGGCCGTCCGGTTCTCCCTCGCGGCCTGACGATTCACGGTTGCCCGTGGCACACTTCTGACGTTCCGTCAGATCAAGTGTTCTGGAGGGGCTGTGACGCGCACACGCACACCTGCGGTCTCCGGCTGGTTCACCGGTGAGGGGGAGGCGTTCCGGCTCCTCGGCACCCGGTGTTCGGCCTGCACCTCGGTCTTCTTCCCGCGCGAGGACACGCACTGCCGCAACCCGGGGTGCCCTGGCGGCGACCTGGAAGAGGTCCTTCTTTCGCGACGCGGGCGGATCTGGTCGTACACGGACAGCAGATACCGGCCTCCGTCACCCTATGTGAGCGATCCGGAACTGCCGTGGGAGCCGTACGCGTTGATCGCTGTGGAGCTGGAGTCCGAGCGGATCGTGGTGCTGGGACAGGCGGTTCCGGGCGTCACCGTCGCCGATCTGACGGTGGGCATGGAGGTGGAGGTCGCCCCTGGAGTGCTTCACGAGGACGCGGAGACGACCTGGACGACCTGGAATTGGCGGCCGACGGGGGTGACGGCATGACGGTGGACGTGGCGGTGCTCGGCGTGGGCATGCACCCCTGGGGGAAGAGGGGGCGCGGCTTCGTCGAGTACGGGGCGGCGGCGGCACGCGCGGCGTTGGCGGACGCGGGCCTTCGGTGGCAGGACATCGGCTCGATCGTCGGCGCGGACACGGTGCGTGGCGGATATCCGGGGTATGTCGCGGGCGCGACGTTCGCGAAGGCCTTGGGCTGGCAGGGAGCCCGGGTGACCAGCGTGTACGCCGCGTGCGCGTCCGGTGCGCAGGCGGTCGCCGCGGCCCGGGCGCAGATCCTCGCCGGACTCGCGGACACCGTCCTCGTGGTGGGTGCGGACGCGGTGCCCAAGGGGTTCTTCCGGCCGGCCGGCGGCGACCGGCCCGACGATCCGGACTGGCTGCGCTTCCGGCTGCTGGGGGCGACGAATCCGGCGTACTTCGGGCTGTACGCGCGGCGGCGGATGGCGGTGCACGGCGACACCCCGGAGGACTTCGCCCTGGTCAAGGTGAAGAACGCCGCCCTGGGGGCGCTGAATCCGTATGCGCGCTACCGCAAGCGGGTCACGGCCGAGGAGGTCGCCGCCTCCGCCGTGGTGGCCGATCCGCTGCGGCTGCTCGACATCTGCGCGACGTCCGACGGCGGTGCCGCACTGGTGCTGTCCAGCCTGGACTTCGCCCGTCGACACGGCGTGCCGCGACCGGTGCGGATCCGGGCGGTGTCCACGGTCACGCCCCGCTATCCCAGTACGGTCCTGGACCTGCCGGACATCGCCACGGACTCGGCACTGGCGGTGGAGCCGCCGGGCGAGACGTTCCGGGCGTCCATCGCCAGGGCCGCCTACGAGGAGGCGGGCATCGGCCCCGCCGACCTCTCCCTGGCCGAGGTGTACGACCTGTCCACCGCCTTGGAGTTGCAGTGGTACGAGGATCTCGGGCTGTGCGGCGAAGGCGAGGCCGCGAAGCTCCTGCGGGAGGGCGCGACGGCCCCGGGCGGGCGCATACCCGTGAACGCCAGCGGCGGGCTCGCCTCCTTCGGAGAGGCGGTGCCTGCCCAGGCGCTCGCCCAGGTCTGCGAGCTGACCTGGCAGTTGAGGGCGGCCGCGGGTGACCGGCAGGTCGACGGCGCGCGCGTGGGCATCACGGCCAACCAGGGGCTGTTCGGGCACGGCTCGTCGGTGGTCGTGGTGCGGTGACGAGGGGCCGGCGGGAGCCGTGTGACAGGAGGGCCGGAGGAGGGTTCCATACGCTGTGTGATCGGCCCGGAATCGTGCGTGAACGTCTTATGAACTGCCACTGGGCGTACGCCGACAGCGCCATCATGCTCCCGTGCACTCCTGGACGGACACTCTCCGATTCGCCTTCCAGCCAGTGGTCAATCTGCCGACCGGCGGGGTCGCAGCACTGGAGATACTGGCCCGCCCGGAGACCGGCGACATCCTGGCCGAGGCCCGCCGGGACCCCGAACTCGACGGCAGACTGGCCGTGCTGGCCTTCCGAACGGCGGCACGCAAGGAGACGCTGCTGCCGTTGCACGTCAACGTGTTCGCGGCCACCCTCGCCGACCTCGGCGGCCTCGCCCCGCTGCACGACGCCGTGCGCGCGGCCGGCCGCATGCCCTGGGAGGTGACGCTCGACATCGTCCCGCCGTACACGCACGTGCCGCAGCGGGCCTTGCTGGAGGCGGTCGGCGCGCTCCGCGACCTGGGCTTCCGGATCAGCGCGGACGGCATCGGGGAAGGGGACGTACCCCTGCGGCTGCTCACCGACATGGCCCCGGACCTGGTCAAACTGGACGCCTGCCTGCTGACGCGGCCGGCCGCCGTACGGGCGATGCGGACCCTGTGCGAGCACCTCGGCGCCCTCGTCGCGGTCGAGGGCGTGGAGACCGAACTGCAGTGCGCGGCCGCGCTGTCGGCCGGTGCGCAGCTGGCACAGGGCGAGCTGTTCGCACCGCCGGCCCGGATCCCCGCCGCTGACGTATACATTCCGCCCCGCGTCCCCGGTGCCGTGTCGGTTCCGCGACAGGGGCCGTCGGTGCGGGAGTTCGTGCGGCCCGCCGCACTCCTGCCCGTCACCGCGTCGGCAAGCCAGGTGCGGTCACTGCTGACCGGCTCACCTGATGTGTCAGGGGTGCTGCTCGTGGACCCGGCCGGGGTCCCGGTCCGGTCGGTGCACCGCTCCCGCTTCCTGCTGTCGATGTCGAGCCGCTACGGGCATGCCCTGTACGCCGACCGGCCCGCGTCGAAACTGGGGGACGCGCCGCGTACGGTCGGTGTCGACGCCACCGCCTGGGAGGTCCTGGACGTGGTGGCGGTCGGCGGGCGGGACCGCACCTCGGACGACGTGGCGGTCGTCGACCACCACGGGCGGTGCGTGGGGGTCGTGCGGCTCGCGGATCTCGTACGGGCGCTGGCCGAGAACCGGGTCGAGGAGGCGGCCGGGCTCAACCCGCTTACGCGGCTGCCCGGTTCAGACACGATCACCGGTGAGGTGGACCGGTGGATCGCGGGCGGGCGGACGTGCGCGTTGAGCTGGCTGGACATCGACCACTTCAAGCAGGTCAACGACGGTGCCGGGTTCGCGGCGGGCGACGAGCTGATCCGCTCGGTGGGACGGGCGCTGCAGCACGCGGCTTCCGGGAACACACGCGTGGGACACATCGGTGGTGACGACTTCCTGGTGCTCGCGGACGAGGACGGGCTCGATCCGCTGGTCGCCGCGGTACTGGACGCGCCCTGGTCGGCGGGCGGCCGTCCCGTGACACTGTCCCTGGCCACCGTCGTGTGCCTGCCGGGCAGTGTGAGCGACCACCGGCAGGCCGCCGCGTGTCTGGCACCGTTGAAGAAGGCCGCGAAGTCGCTGCGCGGGGCGAGTTGGGTCCTCGGGCGGGCGGGGCTGCCCGGGCACGAGATCCGGCGTGGCACTGGGGCGACTCCCGCCCAGGTGGGATACGCGGCCGTGGAACCCCTCGGCTGACCGGTCGCCGGGAGCGCGCTCCCGGCGAGCGAGCCGCTCGGGGCCACTCGGTTACCCCGGCAATTCGCGCGGGATTCACGGGACTCGGGCGAACGGCTGTCACCGTTGCCGTCCACGACCTTGACGCTCCCAGGGTGCCGGTGAACACTTCCCGGTGTCGGTCGACATCGCCGTACATTCTCGGCGTAATTCAGGCCCGCGCGGCGGGCCTCTCCTGAGCCATGGCCCGTTCACCCATGGGCGATGCGGCCGCGACGGCACGCTCGTCACGGCCGCCGGGCGGGGCGCGGGACCTCTCTGCCTTCGGCTGAAGTCGCCAAGGGAACCGTTCCTGCTCGGACAACCGGGGCCGATCCCCCGGGCCAGCGTCTAGGAGCCGCCATGAGCAACGGAGACATATTCGTCGGCGAGACCATCGGCACCGCCATCCTGATCCTCTTCGGTGCCGGGGTCTGCGCCGCCGTCACCCTCAGATACTCCAAGGCACGCGCCTCGGGGTGGGTCGTGATCGCCTTCGGCTGGGGATTCGGCGTGCTGGCGGGCGCGTACACCGCCGCGCCCCTCTCCGGCGGGCACCTCAACCCCGCCGTCACCATCGGTATCGCCGTGGACACCGGCAAGTGGGGCAAGGTCTGGGTGTACCTGTTGGGCCAGATCGTCGGCGCGATGCTCGGCGCCGTACTGGCGTACCTGGTCTACCTCGCCCAGTTCCAGGCGAACGTCAACAAGGAGGGCTCACCGGAGGAACCGACTCCGACCCTCGGCATCTTCTCCACCATCCCGGAGATCCGGAACCCGATAGCCAACCTCATCACGGAGATCATCGCGACGATCGCGCTCGTCCTGCCCGTCCTCGCCTTCGGGCTGACCAAGGGACTCGGCGAGTCCGGCACCACCGTGCTCATCGTCTCGTTGCTCGTCGTCGGCATCGGACTCTCCCTCGGCGGGCCCACCGGCTATGCCATCAACCCGGCACGCGACCTCGGCCCGCGCATCGTGCACACCTTCCTGCCGATCCCCAACAAGGGGACGTCCGACTGGGGTTACTCCTGGATCCCGGTCGTCGGCCCACTGATCGGCGGAGCGCTCGCGGGCCTCATCTACAACGCAGCCTTCTGACCCAGCGACCAAGGGGTAGCCATGACGGACACCGTCGAGAAGTACGTTGCCGCAATCGACCAGGGCACCACCTCGAGCCGCTGCATCATCTTCGACCACGGCGGCGCGATCGTCGCCGTCGACCAGCGCGAGCACCGCCAGATCTTCCCCAAGCCGGGCTGGGTGGAGCACGACGCCACCGAGATCTGGTCCAAGGTGCAGGCCGTGGTCGCCGGTGCGCTCGCCAAGGCCGGGCTGCGGGCCGACCAGCTCAGCGCGCTCGGCATCACCAACCAGCGGGAGACGACGGTCCTGTGGGACCGCGCCACGGGCAAGCCCGTGCACAACGCGATCGTCTGGCAGGACACCCGCACCGCGGCACTGTGCAACCAACTCGGTGGCGCCGACGGGCAGGACCGGTTCCGTGAACAGACCGGGCTGCCGCTGGCCAGCTACTTCTCCGGCCCCAAGGCCGCCTGGCTGCTGGACAACGTGCCGGGGCTCAGGGACCGCGCCGAGCGCGGCGAGATCGCCTTCGGGACCATCGACTCCTGGCTGATCTGGAACCTCACCGGAGGCACCGACGGCGGGCGGCACGTCACCGACGTGACGAACGCCGGCCGCACCATGCTGATGAACCTGGAGACCCTCCAGTGGGACGCGTCCATCCTCGCCGCGATGAACGTGCCCGAGGCCGTCCTCCCCGAGATCAGGTCCTCGGCGGAGGTGTACGGCACCGCCGTCGGCCAACTCGCCGGTGTTCCCGTCGCGTCGGCGCTGGGCGACCAGCAGGCGGCCGTGTTCGGGCAGGCCTGCTACGACGTCGGGACGGCCAAGAACACCTACGGCACCGGAAGCTTCCTGCTGCTCAACACCGGCAACCGGCCGGTGCCCTCCAAGAGCGGACTGCTGACGACCATGGGCTACAAGATCGGCAGCGAGGCGCCGGTCTACTGCCTGGAGGGCTCCATCGCGATAACGGGCGCGCTGGTCCAGTGGTTCCGCGATCAGCTCGGCATCATCCGCACCGCCGACGAGATCGAGTCGCTGGCGGCGAGCGTCGAGGACAACGGCGGCGCCTACATCGTGCCCGCCTTCTCGGGCCTGTTCGCACCCTACTGGCGCTCCGACGCACGCGGGGTCGTCACCGGTCTGACCCGCTACGTGACCAAGGCCCACCTCGCACGCGCGGTGCTGGAGGCCACGAGCTGGCAGACGCGTGAGGTCGTGGACGCCATGTTCCAGGACTCCGGAGTACACATCACGACCCTGAAGGTCGACGGCGGCATGACGAAGAACAACCTGCTCATGCAGCACCAGGCCGATGTGCTCGGCGTACCGGTGATCCGGCCCAGGGTGTCCGAGACGACCTGCCTGGGCGCCGCCTACGCGGCCGGTCTCGCGACGGGTGTGTGGAACGACCTCGGCGAGCTGAAGTCGCACTGGCGCAAGGACGCGGAGTGGACGCCCGCCATGGAGGCGTCGGTGCGCGACCGCGAGTACCGGAACTGGCGCAAGGCCGTGGAGAAGAGCTTCGGCTGGCTGGAGGACGGCGACAGCTAGCGAAGCCGCCGGGCGCGCCCACAGGAGCGCGGCCCGTACCCCGGTCGGCGGGGGTACGGGCCGTGCGTGTTACGCGGGTGTCAGGTGGTGACCGTCTCGCGGCGGTCGGCCGCGTATGCCATCGCGTGCTGGACGACCCCGATGAGCACCTCCTTGACCGACTCGCGGTCACGGGCGTCGCACAGCACCAGAGGCACACCCTCGTCGAGGTCGAGGGCCTGCCGGACGTCGTCGGCCGGATAGCGGGCGGCTCCCTCGAAGCAGTTGACGCCGACGAGGAAGGGTATGGAGCGCCGCTCGAAGTAGTCGACGGCGGCGAAGCAGTCCTCCAGACGCCGGGTGTCGGCGAGCACGACGGCACCCAGCGCGCCCTCGGACAGTTCGTCCCACATGAACCAGAACCGCTCCTGACCGGGGGTGCCGAAGAGGTACAGCACCAGGTCCTCGCGCAGCGTGATGCGGCCGAAGTCCATGGCCACGGTGGTGGTGTGCTTGCCCTCCACGCCACTGGTGTCGTCGACCGGGCGCCCGGCCTCGGTGAGCAGTTCCTCGGTGCGCAGCGGCCTGATCTCGCTCACCGCGCCGACGAGCGTCGTCTTGCCCACGCCGAAGCCGCCGGCCACCAGGATCTTGAGCGTGACGGGCTCGACCGGGGGCTTGCCGCGCTCAGAACGCCCGAAGATCATCGATCTCTTCTCCTGCTTGATGGGTATCGGATGACGGCGGGCCGTAGCCCCCGCCACCAGGGGTTTCGATGACGAGTACGTCGCCTGGGCCGACGTCCGCCGAGTCGCTTCCGGCGAGTTCGGTCACCGTGCCGTCGGCCCGCTCCACGCGGTTCGCACCGAGCCCGCCGGGGTCGCCGCCCGCCATGCCGTACGGCGGGACCCTGCGGTGCTGGCACAGGGTGGAGACGGTCATCGGCTCGTGGAACCGGATGCGGCGCACGGAGCCGTCTCCGCCGGGCCACCGCCCGGCACCGCCACTCCCCTGCCGGACCGCGAACTCGTCGAGCCGCACGGGCAGCCGCCACTCCAGGACTTCCGGGTCGGTGAGCCGGGAGTTTGTCATATGGGTCTGGACGACGCTCGCGCCGGCGAAGCCGTCTCCCGCGCCGGATCCGGAGGCGACGGTCTCGTAGTACTGGTGGCGCTCGTTGCCGAAGGTGACGTTGTTCATGGTCCCGGATCCCTCGGCCTGGACGCCGAGCGCCGCATAGAGGGCGCCGGTGATGGCCTGCGAGGTCTCGACGTTGCCGGCGACGACGGCGGCCGGCGGCTCGGGCGCGAGCATCGAGCCGGACGGCACGATGATCTCCAGGGGACGCAGGCAGCCGTCGTTGAGCGGGATGTCGTCGGCGACCAGGGTACGGAAGACGTACAGGACAGCCGCGTTGACGACCGAGAAAGGGGCGTTGAAGTTGGTGCCGAGCTGCGCGGCCGTACCGGTGAAGTCGATCGTCGCGCGGCGGTTGTCGCGGTCCACGCGCACGCGTACGCGGATGACGGCGCCCGAGTCGGTCTCGTAGGCGTACTCGCCGTCGTCCAGGGCGTCGATGACGCGGCGGACCGCCTCCTCCGCGTTGTCCTGGACGTGCCGCATATAGGCCTGGACGACGTCGAGGCCGAAGTCCTCGATCATGCGGGCGACCTCTTCGACGCCCTTGCGGTTGGCGGCGATCTGGGCCCGCAGGTCGGCGAGGTTGGTCTTCGGGTTGCGGGAGGGGTACGGCGCCTCGGTGAGCAGGCGGAGGGTCTCCGCCTCGCGGAGGCGGCCGTTCTCGGCGAGCAGCCAGTTGTCGAAGAGGACGCCCTCCTCCTCGATGGTGCGGCTGTTCGCGGGCATGGAGCCGGGCGCGATGCCGCCGATCTCGGCGTGGTGGCCGCGGGAGGCGACGTAGAACAGGATCCGGTCACCCTGTGTGTCGAACACGGGCGTGATGACGGTGACGTCCGGCAGATGGGTGCCGCCGTGGTACGGGTCGTTCACGGCGTATGTGTCACCTGGCCGCATCGAGTCGCCGCGCCGCCGGATGACCTCCTTGACGCTGGTGCCCATCGAACCCAGGTGGACGGGAATGTGCGGGGCGTTGGCCACCAGGTTTCCGTCGGGATCGAACAGGGCGCAGGAGAAGTCCAGGCGCTCCTTGATGTTGACGGACTGAGCCGTGGACTCCAGCCGGGCGCCCATCTGTTCGGCGATGGACATGAAGAGGTTGTTGAAGACCTCAAGCAGAACAGGGTCGGCTTGCGTGTCGAGATCGGAACTCTGCGTAATCGCCGCGCGTTCCATGACCAGATGCCCGTCGTCGGTGGTCGCGGCCCGCCAGCCGTCGTCGACGACGGTCGTGGCGCCCGCCTCGGTGATGATCGCGGGGCCCATGACGGATTCGCCCGGGGGCAGGTCCTCGCGGCGGCGGAGGGGTGCGTCGCGCCAGGCGCCGCCGGTGTGGAGCCGGACGGTCCCGGAGGCGGCGGTGTGGACCTCGTAGGTGGCGAGAGCGGACAGATCAGGGGGTGCGGTGATGCCGGTGGCTTCGACGGAGAGGGCTTCCACGACGATCGGGCGGTCGAGCGTGAAGGAGTACGTGGCGCGATGACGTTCTTCGAAGGCGTGCCTCATGGCGTCGGGCTCGGTGAGCTCGACGGTGAGGGCGGTGTCCGTGCCGTCGTAGCGGAGCTGGGCACGGCGGGTGACGGCGATGCGGTCCTCGGGGACGTCCTCGGCGAGGAGTTCGGCGCGGGCCGCGCCCTCGAGGTCGTCGGCCGTCTTCCGGACGCCCGGCATCGAAGCGGCCTGAAGGGGTGCCTCGACGGACTGCTCGCGCATGGCCGTGGTGTCGGCGAGGCCGATGCCGAGCGCGGAGAGGACACCGGCCATGGGGGGCACGAGGACGGTGCGGATACCGAGGGAGTCGGCGACCATGCACGCGTGCTGACCGCCCGCACCGCCGAAGGTGGTGAGGGCGTAGCGGGTGACGTCGTGGCCCTTCTGGACGGAGATCCGCTTCACGGCGTTGGCGATGTTCGCGACGGCGATCTGCAAGTAGCCCTCGGCGACCTGCTCCGGGGTGCGGTCGTCCCCGGTCCGCTCGCGGATTTCCCGCGCGAGGGCGGTGAAGCGGTCGCGCACGAGGGCGTCGTCCAGGGGCTGGTCGCCGTCGGGACCGAACACCTTGGGGAAGTGGGCGGGCTGGATCCGGCCGAGCATGACGTTGGCGTCGGTGACGGCGAGCGGACCGCCGCCGCGGTAGCAGGCGGGTCCCGGGTCCGCGCCGGCCGAGTCGGGCCCCACCCGGTAGCGGGAGCCGTCGAAGTGCAGGATGGAGCCGCCTCCGGCGGCCACGGTGTGGATGTCCAGCATGGGAGCGCGCAGCCGGACGCCGGCGATCTGCGTGGTGAAGACGCGTTCGTACTCTCCCGCGAAGTGCGAGACGTCGGTGGAGGTGCCCCCCATGTCGAAGCCGATGACACGGTCGAAGCCGGCGAGCTGCGACATGCGGGCCATGCCGACGATGCCCCCCGCAGGCCCCGACAGGATGGCGTCCTTGCCGCGGAACTGACCGGCTTCGGCGAGCCCGCCGTTGGACTGCATGAACATCAGGCGGACGCCCGCGAGTTCGTCGGCCACGCGCTGGACGTAGCGGCGCAGCACGGGCGAGAGGTAGGCGTCGACGACGGCGGTGTCCCCGCGCGGGACGAGTTTCATCAGTGGGCTGACCTCGCTGGACAGCGAGATCTGCGGGAAGCCCGTGCGGGCGGCCAGCTCCCCGATCGCCCGTTCGTGGGCGGGGTACAGGTGGCTGTGCATGCAGACGACGGCGACGGCACGGATCCCGTCGTCGTACGCCTCCTGGAGCGGGCCGGCGAGGGCGTCCAGGTCGGGTGGGATCAGGACGGTGCCGTCGGCCGCGATGCGCTCGTCGGCCTCGACGACCCGCTCGTACAGCAGCTCCGGCAGTTCGATGCGGCGGGCGAAGATGCTGGGGCGGTTCTGGTAGGCGATGCGCAGGGCGTCACGGAAGCCGCGGGTGATGACGAGGAGGGTGCGCTCGCCCTTGCGCTCCAGCAGAGCGTTGGTGGCGACCGTCGTACCCATACGGACGGCCTCGACGGGCTCCTCGGAGCCGTCGAGCAGCGCGCGCACTCCGGCCACGGCCGCATCGGCGTACCGGGCCGGGTTGTCGGACAGCAGTTTGTGCGTGAGCAGCCGGCCGTCCGGGCGCCGCGCGACGATGTCGGTGAAGGTGCCGCCTCGGTCGACCCAGAACTGCCAGCCTGTCACGTCACTACCCCGCTTCCGCGCCGGTCACAGCGCCCGGAGGCCGTTGATCACGTCGCGCAGAATACTCTCGTCCGGCAGCTCGGCCGGCGGCACGGGACGCGTCACGTGGACGAGTTCCCCGTGCACGAGGTCGCCGATGAGGACCCGCACGACTCCGACGGGCAGATCGAGTTCGGCGGCGAGCTCGGCGACAGACTGCGGGACACTGCGGCAGAGTTCGACGATGTCCACGTGTTCCGGGGACAGTGTCTGGTCCGCTTCCGGATCGTCCGCGTGGGACTCCGTGACGACCACCGCGATCAGGTCGAGGCGGTGCTGGGCCGCACTCGTGGTGCGGCCGCGCGTCATGGCGTACGGACGGACGACCGGTCCGGCCTCGTCGTCGAACCAGTGGCTTCTTCCCTGACCGTCTGCGCTCATGTCATCCCACTACCCGCCCGAGGGCAGATCGGTGCGCGGAGCGGTGCCCAGATGCACACCGACCCGCTTGACGAGCAGCGTCATCTCGTACGCGACCTGGCCGACGTCGGAGTCCGCGTCCGAGAGGACGGCGAGGCAGCTGCCGTCACCGGCGGCCGTCACGAACAGGAAGGCGTCCTCCAGTTCGACGACCGTCTGCCGTACGCTGCCCGCCTCGAAGTGGCGGCCCACGCCCTTGGCCAGGCTGTGGAATCCGGAAGCGACGGCGGCGAGGTGTTCGCTGTCCTCCCTGGTCAGGTCCTTGGACACCCCTGTGGGCAGGCCGTCGCCGGAGAGCACGACGGCCTTGTGGATGCTTGCGACGCGGTCGACCAGGTCGTCGAGGAGCCAGTTGAGCTCCCCCTTGATCGTCGCGGTGTGGCCGGTCGCCTTCGGTGCGGTCATCGACCGTCCCCCTTTGTCGTTCCTTGTGCCGTGCCGTTCCGGGCCCCGTCGCCCGCGGCGTTCTCCTCCCGGCCGCGCTGCCAGCCGCGCTGGAGCGAGGCCATACGGCTGCGTACCTCGTCGGCGTCGCGCTCGACGGGGTCCGTCGCGCGGCTGGTCCGCCGTTCGGGGTCCTGCCTCAGCTGCGGAGCCAGGCTGGCCTGTCTTACGCGCCTGGGCAGCGGTCCGGAGCCGGGTCCGGCGTCCGGGGGCGTGCTGCCGTCGGGCGGGGCGAGGTCAGCCGGACCGCCGCCGGAGGGGATCGCGGAGCGCCGGGTCCGCCGGGGCAGCGCGGGAGCCTCGGACGGTTCGATGTGGCCTGCGGTCGGAATCTCCGTGCGCTCGTCCACGCGATCGGCGAGGCCGGTGCCGGGGCGCGGGGACGTCTCACCTCGACGGCGGGACGGCAGGGGTGCCGGCGCGCCCGGATCGGAGCGGCGCGGGCCCGTCGGGGCGTCCTCGGCGTCTCGGCCGCGCCGGGAGCGCTGTTCGGTGACGGGTCTGCCGTGCGAGCTGACCAGCTTCGGGGTCCGTCGGCGAGGCAGCGGCACCGGGGCGCTCGGGCGGCCGTCGGCATCGAAGCGGGGCGTGGCACCGGAGGGCTGCTGGTGGAGCTCATCCGGCCGGGCCGGAGCGTCGTCGTCCGTGCGGGCGATCGAGCGGCGGGGGCGGAACAGTCCGCCGCGTTCGCTGTCCTCGTCCGCGAGGGAGCCCGGGAAGTCGTCGAGGGCGTCCAGGTCGACGGGGGCCTCCAGCTCCACGGGCCCGTCCAGGAGCGAGGGCGACAGGCCGGGCAGCTGCACGGGCAGCTGGGCCGGCGCTGTGCTGCGGCTCTGCTCCAGTTCGGCTTCCTTCGAGGGCCGGTCCCGGTCGAGGCGGAAGCCGATGCCGTTGGTGTCGGGGACGTCGTCGGTCAGCAGCGCGTCCGGGATGAAGACGACCGCCGTGGTGCCGCCGTAGGGAGACGGCTGCAGCGAGACGCGGACGTTCTGGCGCTGGGCGAGGCGGCTGACCACGAAGAGTCCGAGCCGGTCGGTGTCGGAGAGTTCGAACTCGGGTGTCTCGGCGAGCCGGAGGTTGGCGTCCAGCAGCGCCTCGGCCGCCATACCGAGGCCCCGGTCGTGGATCTCAAGGGTGAAGCCGTTGGCGACTCGCTCGCCGAGTACTTGTACGGCGGTGTGCGGCGGGGAGAACACCGTTGCGTTCTCCAGGAGTTCGGCCACCAGGTGGGTGAGGTCGGCGACGGCCGGGCCGGTGACGGCGATCCGTGGCAGCCTGCGGACCTCGATGCGTTCGTAGTCCTCGACCTCGGCGACGGCTGCGCGGACGATGTCCATCAGCTGCACGGGTTTGCGCCACTGACGCGACGGGGCGGCGCCGGAGAGGATCACCAGGCCTTCGGCGTGCCGGCGCATACGGGTGGTGAGGTGGTCGAGACGGAAGAGGTCGGCGAGTTCGTCGGTGTCCTCGGTCCTGCGCTCCATCGTGTCGAGGAGGGTGAGCTGCTTGTGCAGCAGAACCTGGCTGCGGCGGGCAAGGTTCACGAAGACCTCGGCGACGCCGGCACGGAGTTCGGCCTGTTTGACGGCCGCCTCGACGGCGGCGCGCTGGAGGGTGTTGAGAGCCTGGCCGACCTCGCCGATCTCGTTCTTGTCGTACTCCAGGCGCGGAACCTCGGTCTCCACGTCGACCTGTTCGCCCGCGGACAGCCGGCGCATCACGCTGGGCAGCCGGACACCGGACGCCTCGTGCGCTTCGAGGCGCAGTTTCCGCAGGTCCCGGATGAGGCTGCGGCCGACGCGCACGGACAGGACCACGGAGAGCAGGAGGGCGACCAGACCGAGCAGACCGGCGACGGCGGCCTTGACGATCACGCCCACGGCTACGGGGTGCATGCGGTCCTGGAAGCGGTCGCCGGCCTGGTCGTCGAGGGTGCGGAGTTCGTCGAGCACGTTGGCCGCGGCGGCGTCCCAGCTCTTGGCACTGACGCTGTGCGGCGTGCCGGCCCCGCTGTCGATGACGCTCTGCTCGGCCACGCGCAGCGGGGCGGTGGTGGCGTTCTTCCAGAAGCGCGCGTAGCGGTCGCTTTCCGAGGTGGGGAGCAGCGGCAGGCTGACGTCGTAGAGCAGGTTGCGCTGGGCGACGAGGTCGGAGATGTCGCGGGTCTCGTCGCGGGAGAGCTTGCCCACCACCAGGGCGGAGCCGAGCAACGCGTCCTCGCGGGAGAGGAGTTCGCGGGCGCGGTTGATGTTGACGAGCGCGCGGGCCTGCTTGTCCATCTCCACGTCGTCGATCCCGTCGAGGCTCGCCAGGAGGACGTAGCAGGGGTCGACGACCTTGTTGTAGAGGTCGAGGGCCTGGAAGCGGGTGACCGTGCCCTCCTCGACGCTGCGGCGCAGGGAGTCGACGGTGTCGAAGGCGTCGAGGACCGCGGTCATGCGCTCGCTGTCGTCCGCGTCCATGGATCCGCGGACGTCGGAGTCCTTGGCGTTGTTCCGGATCTTGGCGATGGCCTCGTCGGTGGCGGTCCTGGTACGGCGCAGCGCGGAGAGCGCGTCGGAGGCCCGGGGGTCGGCGAGGTAGACGAGGGTCTGGCGGCGTTCCTGCTGCAGGGCGCGGACGGTGTCCTCGGCGGGATAGCCGATGCGTTGCACGATGTCCGAGACGCGGAACAGCTGGGCGACTTCCTGCCCCGTCAGTACCGTTGCGAAGCCCCAGATGGCCGTCAGGGACACGAGCGGCACGAGAAGCAGCGCCACGATCTTCCGGCGGATCGACTTCCCGCGAAAGCGCATGGCCTCCCCCAGCTCGACCCCCGCTGGCCGGGGGTACACATGTGCGTCAACAAACGGCCCGAGCCTACTACCGTCACGCGGCCAACTCGAAGACGTATCCGGAAGCCGAACTTCCGTACCGGCGGCCGGACATGGCGAGTTGTCCGGGCATTGCGGGAGATTGCCACCCTGATTCCGGCGGCTGCCACCCGAGGGGCGCTGTTGGTCACGCCGGTTCGGTTGGCCGGAATTCTTCGCCAGTTGGGAATCTTCTCGGCACGTCGTGCGTCCTTCTCCATGGGAAATGGGTGCGGAATGGGCCACAGGTGCCTCATCACGCAACCCGGGGGCGTAAAACAGTGCAAGCCGGGCAGCCACTGGGGAGCGGTGTCCCAGGACATCGGAGCGAGCGGTCTGCCGGCGGTGGGGAGTGACACGTTGATGGGCACGGCGGAGCGGCGCGAGGCGCCCGAGGACGGCGTGAGGGCACGTGCGACGGTGCGACGGGCGGCGGAGGCACCGGATCGCGACATTCCGTCGCGGGGACACGGGGCGGACGACGCGGAGGCGCAACAGCAGCAGTATTACCGACCGTTGTGGATCGAGGAGCCCGCGCGGCGGCGCCGCTTGCCCGATCCGGTGCGTACGTCGGCCGTGCGGGCGGTACTGATCGTCTCCGTGACGCTGATCCAGGCCATGGTGGCGTTCCTGTGCACGATGGCCGGGTCCTGGCTGGCGTTCCCGATGGTGATCAGCAGTGTGGCCAGCACGGTGGTCGCCACGTGGGGCGTGGTCGACATCTGGGTGACCCGCCAGGTGTGGAACCAGCGCGATGGAGTGGTGTCGGAACCGAGCAGCACGGCCCGGTCGCTGCGGCGCGAGCGGCGCGCGGCCCGGCGGCAGGCACGGGCCGCCCAGCGGGAGCGGAAGCAGATAGGCCGGCGGGGCGGCACCGGCCAGTTGTCGCATTCCTGAAGCCCGGCCCACTCAGCCCGGCCTCAGGGACACGGGGAACCGCGCGACCGGTCACAAACGGTCCGCAGTTCCCCTGCCTCGCCTCTACGGCGCGCTCGGCGTCGGGCGCTTGAACATCCGTGTCGCCGTGATCTCGCTGTGGACGGCCTCCCCGGCCGGGGTCTGCTGGGGCAGTCCGGGCCGCAGGTGCTCCTCCACGCTGATGTACTTCAGCCCGGCCCGCAGGTCGGCATCGTTGCGGAGCCTGATGACCAGCGGGAACTCGGCCAGCGCGGTCGTGTCGAACAGGCCGGTGGTGTACAGGAGCTGGACACCGAGCGCGTCCGACACCGCCCGCTGGAGCTCCAGCAGATATGTGGCGTTGGCGCGGCCGATGGGGTTGTCGAGGAACAGCGTGCCGGCGTGACGGTGCTTGTCACGGCCCCGGTCGTTGCTCCTGAGTGCCGCCATCGTGCAGTACAGGGCGATGGCGGCGGTGAGCAGCTGGCCGCCGGAGAAGACGTCGCCCATCTGGCCGACGGGGACGCGCTCGGCGCGCAGTACGGCGTCCGGCTTGAGGATCTCGACCGCGATGCCCTTGGGCTGGAGCGCGGCGCCCACGCCCCGCAGCAGCAGGGACATCCCGTCGCGCCGCAGGTCGGAGTTCTTCTTCACGGCGGCCCTGGTGGCTTCGTCGATCACCTCGCCGAGCCGCTCGGTGAGCGTGGCCTGGTCGGGCTCCTCGAAGCGGATGCGCAGGAACTCCTGGCCGGACCACTCGCCCAGTCCCTCGGGCAGCCGGGACAGCCGCTGCGCGGACCGCAGGGTGGCGAGGGCGGACTCGACGAGTCCCCGAAGCCGGTCCACGATCGAGCCCCTGTTGCGTTCCAGCTGCGCCAACTCGTCCGTGAGGACCCGCAGTCGGGGCGCGAAGGCGTCCGCCCACTTCTGGGCGTGCTCGGGCAGCGCGGAGGCCGGCAGCTCGCGGATCTGCTGGCGGGCGGGGGTGCGGACCTGTTCGTAGCGGGTGGAGTTGGCGTGCCGGACGAGGACGTCGCTCGCCTCGCGCACGGACGACTCGGCGGCGGACAGGTCGGCGGCGCAGCCGCGCAGCGAGCGGCGGGCCTCGGCGGCCGACTGCCGTGCCTCCTCCAGGCTGCCGGGATACGGCTCCGGCTCCTCCTGCTCCTCCTCCACGACGTGCTCGCGCAGCAGGTCGCGGAGCATGGCGGCGATCTCGTCGAAGCCTCCGGCCGCGTCCTCGGCGGCCCGGTGGGCCTCCAGGAGTTCCGCGTGCGCGTCGCGGGCCTCGGCCAGCGCCTCGGCGCGGGAGGCGAGTTCGGTGGTGGCGGTGCGCAGCAGCGCCTGCGCGTGCTCGGCGTCACACGGAACGAGTTCCTCGGGCAGCTCGGTGTGGGCCTCGCCGTCCTCGGGCGCGTGCCGCTCGGCCTCACCGCGCAGCCGTCCGAGCTGCTCGCTCGCGGTCGACATACGGGTCTCCAGGAGCTGCACCAGCTCCTCCGCGCGCGCGGCCGCGGCCTGCCGTGACGGTCCGTCGGAGCCGTCCGGAGACTGCAGCAGTTGCTCGGCCCGCGTACGGACCTTGTTGCTGAGCCGGTCCAGCTCGGCGCGGGCCGCGCTCTCGTCGCTCTCCGCGCGGGCCTGCTCGGCGCGCAGGTCGGCGCCGACGCCGACCTTCTCGTACACCTGGGAGGCGGCCCGGTAGGCCTCGCGGAGCGCGGGCAGGGAGGTCTTGGGCCCGTCGGAGTCGTCCTCGGGTACGTCGTCGGGGGCGCCCGCGATCTCGGCGCGCTCGGCGCGCAGCGCACGGGCGGTGCGCCGGGCGTCGTCGGCGGCGCGCTGGGCGGCTCGGCGGTCCTCGTCGGCGGCGCGTGCCCGCTCCAGGCAGACCTGGGCGCGGGCCTCCGACTCGGCTGCCTCGTCGGCGAGTTCGCGCAGCTTGACCTGCCAGCCGGAGCGTTCGCGCAGCCGGAAGGCGAGCCCGGCGAGGGCGTCGGCTGCACGCCTGGCCTTCTGCGCGGCCTCCTGCCGCTCGTCCCGCACCTGTGCCGCCTCGGCGGCGACCTCGTCGGCCTCGGCCCGTACGGTCCGCGCCTCGGCCAGCTCGGCCTCCGCCTCCTCGGCGAACGCGCGCGCGTCCCGCGCGGCCTCGGCCAGCTCCACGAGCCGCCCGGCCGGACAGCCCGTGCGCCACGAGGCGAGCCGCGCCGCCAGTTCCCGGTCCTTGCCGAGCCGGGCGGCCAGCGTGCGGATCTTCTCGTCCCGCTCGGTCGCCCGTGCGCGCAGCGCCTGCCGCTCCTCGTCGGCGGCGTGTTCGTCGTGCATGGCCGGGTTGGGCGGGACGAGAAACACGTCGACAGAGGTGACCGAGGTGGCAGAGCTGTCGGCGGCCGGCGTGGGGGCCAGCAGGGCCGCCGCCGTGCCGACCGCCACGGCGGAACGGGGCAGCAGGGCCGCGGCGCTCAGCGTCTCGCGGGCACGCGCGTGGCTGTCCGGGTCGGTGATGATCACACCGTCGACCAGCTCCGGCCGGGCGGCGAGCACGCGCGCGTGGTCGGCCGGGTCGACGGCCTGCGCGAGATAGCGCCAGCCGGGCAGCGCGGGGATGCCGTGCTCGCCGAGGTACTCGACGGTGGCCAGCACGTCGGGGCCGGGCGGCAGCAGGCCGCCGTCACCGAGCGCACCGAGGATCCGGGCGTCGTCCGCCGCGGCGGTGCGCAGGTCGAAGAGGTGGCGTTCGGCGGAGGAGACGGTGTCGTCGAGGAGTTCACGCAGTTCGTCGGCGAAGCGGTCCAGGTCCTGCGGGGTCATGGAACCTTCGCCGAGGGAACGGCCGGCACCCTTGCCGTCCGCCTCGGGGGGTGAGACGGACGCCGTGCCACCGTCGGCTCCGGTCCGCGGGCCGGGCACCCCGGCGCGCGTGCCGGTGGAGGCTCCGGGCAGGCTCAGGAGCTCGCCCAGCCGCTCCTCCCCCGCGAGCGCCTCGGCAATGCGGCGCTCGGCGTCGTACGTCCGCTCCGCCGCCGTCGCCGCGTCCGCCGCGCGGGCTGCCGTCAGTTCCGCGCGGGACTCGGCGGAAGCCGCTTCGCGCGCGTGTTCCGTCGCCTTCCTGGAGGCTTCGCGGGACGTGTCCCAGGCAGCGACGGCCGTCTTCTCGGCGTCACTGGCCGCGAGGGCGGCGCGGGCGGGGTCGGCGTCGGGGGCGCTGTCGTCGAGCCAGCCCGCGCGCACGGCCTCGGCGGTCTCCTGCTCGACCTCGGTCAGGCGCTGGCGCAGATGTCCGGCCTCGCTGCGGGCGCGCTGTGCCTCGGTGGCGGCGGCGGTCGAGTCCCGGTACGCGGACTCACCGACCTCCTGGAGCGCGGCGGAGCGCTCCTCCCCCTCGTTGGCGAGGGTCTCGGCGCTCTCGGCGGCGGTGTGCAGGGCGCGTACGAGGTCGACGGCGGCCTTGGCGCGGGCGGCCAGGGCCGGGGCCGCGTCCCGTTCGGCCTCCTGGATCGCCGCGGCCACGCGGGCGACGCGGTCGGCGGCCGCGCGGTGGCGCAGCACGGCCTCGGCGGCCTGCCAGGCGGAGTGCAGCGTGCGTGCGTCGGCGAGCTCACGCTTCTGCGCCGCGGCGGACTTCTCGCCCGCGGCCAGCGCCAACGAGGCGTGCCGGTAGGCGAGTTCGGCGGCGACCAGCGCGCTGCGCTCCCGTGCGCCCTCGGAGTGCGTGACGGCGTAGGCGGCGGCCGTGACCCGCTGGGCGAGGTCGGCAGCGCGCACCCGTTCCCGCACGCCCCGCGCGGACAGCCGCCGCGCCAGCGTGCGCGTACGGCGCTCGGCTCCCGAGTGGATGTCACGGGCGCGTGAGCGTGCCTCGGCGGCCTCGACGATCCGCCCGAGCAGATCGACGGACCCGGCGGTGAAGTCGCGCTCGGCGATCAGTTCGGCACGGCGGCCCAGTTTGTTGCCGAAGCCGCTGACCAGGTCGGCGAGCCCGTCGGTGTCCCGGGTGTCGGTGACCGCGCGCAGCAGCAGGTCGGTGAAGTCGGAGTCCTTCTTCACCGCGAAGAGACCGGCCGCCTCGCCCTCGTCGGCGTTCATCTCCCGCTGGTAGCGGAAGAGTTCGGGGTCGAGGCCGAGGTCGCCGAGGTGCTCGATCCAGCGGTCGTGGATCTCCTCCCAGTGCACCTCCAGGTGCGGGTACGCCTTCCCGGCCTCGGTGATCGCGTCCCGGAAGCCCTTCATGGTGCGGCGGCGGCCCTGGGCGCCGGACGCGCCCTCGACGGGCGGCCGTACGGCCGTGGACTCGGCGACGGGGAGGTTGTCGAGGCTCAGTCCTGGGCCGGGCCGGAAGGAGTACCAGGCCTCGGCGAACTTCCTCGGGTCGTTGGAGACCTGCCGGCCGCGCCACTCGCTCACCTTGCCGACCACCACGCACTCGCCGGTGAGCGTGTGCTGCCACTCCAGCGCCACGTGCCCGCAGTCGTCGGCGAGCAGGAACTTGCGCAGCACGCCGGAGCTGGCGCCGCCGAGGGTGTTGCGGTGGCCGGGCAGCATCACGGAGAAGATCAGCTTGAGCAGGACCGACTTGCCGCCGCCGTTCTCCAGGAAGAGCACGCCGGCGGGCGCGGGCCGACGCGGCGGACCGACCGGCTCCTCCTCGAAGAACTCCGCCTGCGTGGGGGCAGGGTCGGGCACCGGCTCGCCCACGCCCCGCAGGTCGAGCACGGTGTCGGCGTAGCGCGCACCGGCGGGCCCGATGGAGTAGAGGCGGATCCGGGACAGCTCGTACATGGCGGACTCTCGTCGTAAGTCTTCGGAAGGTGCGGTGGTTCGAAAGCTTCAGGAGCTTCGGGAGTTTCAGGGACCTCAGGGACCTCAGGGGCGTCAGGAGTGGAACGGCAGCCCGGCTTCGGCCACCAGTTCCAGATCCTCCGTGTCCTCGGAGGGCAGCAGGCTGGCGGTGCCGTCGGTGACCGGGACGACGCCGAGCTCCAGGAGTTCGGCCATCGCGGCGCTGCCTGCCATGTCGCGCACCTGAAGCTGGTAGCGGGCCGTCGTGCGGTAGGTGCCGCCGTTTTCGTCGCCCGTGCGCTGCAGGAAGCCGGAGTCGGTGAGGAACGCGGCCGCCTTGCCGACGATTCCCGTCGTCGAGCCGGCCAGCCGGCGGGCGTCCTTGGTGGCACCCGCCGCACTGCGTCTGGTCCAGATCCGCCAGGCGGTCTCCAGACCGGGCGCGTCGGTGGCGGGGTCGGTGTTCTCGCCCTGCTCCTCGGCCCGCTCCTCAAGGCGGCGGCAGGCCTGCCGGACGAAGGCGTCGACGCCGTTGACGGTGATCCGGCCGATGTACCCGTCGTCGGCGAGGTCCTCGGGCCGCGGGAACGCCAGAGCGGCGACGGCGAGATGGGCGAGCCCATGCAGGAACCGGTCGCCCGAATCGGCGGACGTGCGACGCGCGTAGTCACCCATGCGCACGGCGAACACCGAGTCCTCGGCGGCCGTCACGGCCATCCCCGCGCGCGGGGAGACCTCCAGCACGACCAGTCCGAGCCCGGCCGCGACGGCGTCCGCGAGCCGCGCGAACGCCGGGTCCTCCCGGTACCGCCGCAGCAGTTCCGTGTACTCCTGGTCCCGCGCGGGCTGCGACTTGGGCTGCAGTCCGAAGGCGACGAGCCGCGCCGCGTCGGCTGCGTCGGCGGGCGTGACGGCGGAGCCCGCGGGCTTGGCGGCGGGCTCGGGCTCACTCCGGTCGACGTGCTCGGTCACGGCTCCAGCTCCTTGTTGCTCTCACACTCGTACGTACGTCGGACGGCTCCGTTCACGCCGCCTCCGTCCGGTCCGCCGCCATCCCCGCGGCGTCCAGCAGGGCCGTGCCGACTATGAGGTCGGCGCCACCGAACTCGGGATCGTCCAGCTCCGTCCCGTCGTCCGCGGCGAACAGCAGCTTCTCCTCACCCTGCCGGTAGGCGGTGCCGACGGCCGGGCTGGCCGCGTGCACCGCAAGGAGCGCCACCAGATAGGGGAGGTCGGGGTCCTGCCGGCGCGCCTGCGCGAGCAGCCCGGACAGCCTCCTCGGCGCGTCCGCGGGCAGATCCAGCAGTTCCTTCGCGGCAGCCAGCTGCTCGTCGCTGAAGCGGCTGTCGTCCGGCGTGGCGATGAGGTCGGGCTCAGGCATCTCCGCGCCCAGGTGTTCGCGTTCCACGGGTGGCGTCAGGAGGAGGTCGACGAGGTCTCCGACCCGCACCGACACGGGTGTGCGCAGTCCGGTGCCGCGCGCGAAGAAGGCGTCGGTGACCCGGACCGCCTGCTCCAGGGCCAGCGGCAGGACCGGCGCGACGAGGTGGCCGTAGAGATCGATACCCGAGGTCGTCATGGGCGTGGCGAAGGCCTGCCGGTCCTGCTCGGCGCGGAACAGGGGGCCGGCCTCCAGCAGCCGGGACTGCAACTGGGTGTGCCGCCGGATGCAGTCCTTGACGATGTCGACCAGCTCGGCGGCGCGGCGCTTGTGCTCGGGGTCCTCGGTCTCGTCGCGGGCCTTGCGGATGTTGGTGAGGATGGCGTTCTCGTGGCGGTAGCGGTCGGCGACGTGGTCCAGGGCCTCGGCGATCATGTCGGGCACGGCGCTGAGCCAGTCCACGGCCCGGACGTTGCGCCGGGTCGCCTCCAGGGCCCGGCGCAGGGTCTCCGAGTACTGCACGGTCCGGTACCGGGCCTGCTCCGCGGCGAGCTGGGCGTCGGCGAGACGGCCGCGGTTGATCAGGACCTCCAGCTTCACCTCGGCGGCGATCTGGGCGCTGGTGACGTCGGTGTCGAGCGCGCCGACCAGGACGTTCACCGCCTCGTCCGTCGTACGCAGGTAGACGGTGCCGCCGGGGCCGGGGACCTCTTCGATCAGCTTGAAGTCGTAGTCACGGCGGACATAGGTCCCGTCCGGCGCGAACGTGCCGTACACGGCCCGGAAGCCGCGGTCGACACTGCCGACGTTGATCAGGTTCTCCAGGACCCAGCGGCCCACCCGCTCGTGCTCGGCCACGGGCCGCTGCGGGGCCTGGGCGGCGATGCGCGGGATGAGTCTGGCCACTATCTGCTCGTGGTCGGCACCCGTGTCGAAGTCCATGTTGAGTGTGACGAGGTCGATGGCGGCGAGGGCCACCTCCGCCATGCCGTACACCGAGTACTCGCCCGCCAGGTTCGCCTTGCGCGCGTCGAGGTCGTGCAGCGGCGCGGTGCAGGCGAGCGCGCGCAGCCGCCGCGCCAGCCCCTCGTCGGCGGCCGGGCCCGGCGCCGGGCGCGGCCCCGCGCTGAGCTGGGGCGGAACGCTGTCCGTCGATGCGGGTGAAGTCACGGTGCACAGACTAGGTCCTCGGTCTGACAACGACCCAAACGACGCAGAAGCGACGCCCGTCACAGCGGCGCGAGACGGCCTCGGCCGTCACCCCTGGTCGTCGCCTCGGCCTTCGCCCCCGCCGCCCTCCCCGACCCGCCTCCGGTACACCTCCACGACCCGCTCCAGCGAGTCCGCGAGATAGGTGCCGAGGAGTCTCTCCGCCTCGCGCCTGTCCCCGGCCTGGAGCGCCTGGAGGATCTGGCGGTTGCGGGCGAGGTACGGCTCGTGCAGGCGGCGCGGGTCGTCCACGACGTGGAAGGCCAGTCGCAGCTCGGCGAAGACGCTTCGCATCAGCTCGTCGGTGCGTTCACTGCCGGCCAGGGCGACCAGCTCCCGGTGGAAGTGGATGTTGGCCGTACCCAGTCCTTTCCAGTCATTCTCGACGGCTGCCATCTGTCCCTCCGTGACCGCCGAGGCCAGCCCCTCCACGGTGTACGGCGGCTCGCCCAGCCCGCGCACGACGGCGCACTCGACGAGGGCGCGGGTGCGGTAGATGTCCTCGACGTCCTCGACGGTCAGGACCCGGACGAAGACGCCCCGGTTGAGCTCGTGGACGAGCAGGCGTTCATGGGTGAGCAGCCGGAACGACTCGCGCAGGGTGTTGCGGGAGACGCCGAGCGCCCCGCCGATGCTGTCCTCCGACAGCCGTGTCCCCGGCGGGAAGTAGCCGTCCGCGATGCGGCTTCTGAGGATGTCCGAGACCCGCTCGGCGGTGCTGGTACGGCCCAGGAGGGCGCGGTCGTCGGCCAGTCCCGTCAGCTGCTCTGCCATGCCCGGAATTCAACCGCAGACACGAGGGCGAAACAACACGAGTATTGAAGGATCGTTGAACGATCCTCTACGGTGCTCCGCACGGCACGACTCACGGCACGGCTCACGGCACGGCTCAGTTCCCCGCACCCTCCGTCCCTATCTGCGAGGTGCTCATGAGCTCGACCCCTCCACCGCAGGCCCTTCCCTCCGGCACCCGGCACGGCACGGGTGAACGAGGCGCCCACGACGGCGCGTTGGGCTGGCTGCACGCCCTCGGCCCCGGTGGCCGCCGCGCGTTCGCGGGAGCTTTCGGCGGATATGCCCTGGATTCCTACGACTACTTCACACTGCCGCTGAGCATGGTCGCGCTGGCGGCGTACTTCGGCCTGGACAGCGGCCAGACCGGCCTGTTCACCACCGTCACACTCGTGGCCTCCGCCATCGGCGGCGCCGTGGCGGGCGTGTTCGCCGACCGGTTCGGCCGGGTCAGGGCGCTGATGATCACGGTGATCACGTACGCGGTGTTCACCGTGGCCTGCGGCTTCGCGCCCAACTACGAGACGCTGCTGGTGTTCCGCGCCCTCCAGGGGCTCGGCTTCGGCGGCGAGTGGGCGGTCGGCGCGATCCTGGTCGCCGAGTACGCGAGCGCCAGGCACCGGGGCCGCACGCTCGGCGCGATCCAGAGTTCCTGGGCCGTGGGCTGGGCGCTCGCCGCGATCGTCTACACGCTGGTCTTCTCCTTCGTGGACGACGACCTGGCCTGGCGCGTGATGTTCTGGACCGGCGCGCTGCCCGCGCTTCTGGTGGTGTGGCTGCGCCGCCGGGTGCACGACGCCCCGGAGGCGACGGCCGCCCGTGAACGGAACGCGGAGCGGGGCTCGTTCGCGGCGATCTTCCGGCCGGGCACGGCCGACTCACCCGGTCTGCTGCGCACGACGGTCTTCGCGGGCCTGCTGTCCACCGGGGTCCAGGGCGGCTACTACACGCTGGCGACCTGGGTGCCGACGTACCTCAAGACCGAGCGCGGCCTGTCGGTCGTCGGCACCGGCGGCTATCTGACCTTCCTGATCTCGGGCGCTTTCCTCGGCTACCTCACCGGCGGCTACCTCACCGACCGGCTGGGCCGCCGGCGCAACATCTGGCTCTTCGCGCTGCTGTCGGCGATCTGCGTCCTGGCGTACGCGAACATCCCCGACGGCGCCGACACCCTTCTCCTGGTTCTCGGTTTCCCGCTCGGATTCTGCATGTCGGCGATCTTCAGCGGCTTCGGGTCCTTCCTGAGCGAGCTGTACCCGACGGCTGTCCGCGGCACGGGACAGGGCTTCACCTACAACACCGGCCGCGCGGTCGGCGCCGTCTTCCCGACCCTGGTGGGCTTCCTGGCCGACAGCTGGGGCGTGGGCGGCGCGCTGGTCTTCGGCGCGATCGGATACGGCATCGCGGCCCTGGCGCTCCTCGGGCTGCCGGAGACGCGCGGGAAGGAACTGGCGTGACCCAGGCGAACCGTACGGAAGACCGTCCCCTGACCCTCGTCGACGAGCACGCGCACGCGTGGAGCGCGAAGACCGCGCGAGCCCGCTTCCGGGAGGGCCAGGCGGGTCCCACGGCCGGCGTCGCGGCGGGCCACACCCAGGCCAACCTCATCTCGGTGCCCGCCGACTGGGCGTACGACATGCTGCTGTTCTGCCAGCGCAACCCCAAGCCCTGTCCGGTCCTCGACGTCACGGACGCCGGCTCCTGGAGCACGGTCCTCGCGGACGGCGCGGACCTGCGCACCGACCTGCCGCGCTACCGGGTGTGGCAGGACGGGGAGTTGGTGGACGAACCGACGGACGTGCGGGCCCACTGGCGCGACGACCTGGTGTCGTTCCTGATCGGCTGCAGCTTCACCTTCGAGTGGGCGCTGGCCGGGACGGGCGTCCCGATCCGCCACGTCGAGCAGGGCCGCAACGTCCCGATGTACGTGACCAGCCGCGCGTGCCGCCCGGCGGGGCGGCTGAGCGGCCCCATGGTGGTGTCCATGCGCCCGGTGCCGCCGGAGCATCTGGCGGCCGCGATCCGGGAGAGCAGCCTGTTCCCGGCGGTGCACGGCAGCCCCGTGCACTGCGGCGACCCGTCGGCGCTCGGCATCGACGACCTCGGCCGACCCGACTTCGGCGACCCGGTGGACGCCGACCCGGACGACATCCCGGTGTTCTGGGCCTGCGGGGTGACTCCGCAGGCCGCGGTGATGGCCTCGCGCCCGCCGTTCGCGATCACCCACGCACCGGGCCAGATGTTCCTCACGGACGCCCGTGACGAGCAGTACCGCGTGGCCTGACAGGAGACACGGAAGATCAATGACCTCGATCGATCTGAACGCCGACCTCGGCGAGGGCTTCGGCCGCTGGCGGCTGACCGACGACGAACAACTGCTGTCCGTCGTCACCAGCGCCAACGTGGCCTGCGGCTTCCATGCCGGGGACGCGGCCACCATGCGCCGGGTGTGCGAACTGGCGGCCGAGCGCGGCGTGACCATCGGCGCCCAGGTCTCCTACCGGGACCTGGCGGGGTTCGGGCGGCGCGCGATGGACGTGCCGCCCGCCGAACTGGCGGCCGAAGTGGCGTACCAGATCGGTGCCCTGGAGGTCTTCGCGCGTGCGGCGGGCGCGCGCGTGGCCTACATGAAGCCGCACGGCGCGCTCTACAACCGGGTCGTGCACGACGAGGAGCAGGCCCGGGCCGTGATCGACGGCGTGCTCCTCGCGGACGCCTCGCTCCCCGTGCTGGGGCTGCCCGGCTCGCGCCTGCTGGAACGGGCGGAGAAGGCGGGGCTGCCGGCCGTCACGGAGGCGTTCGCGGACCGCGCGTACACCGAGCGGGGCACGCTCGTGCCGCGCGGGCAGGACGGCGCGGTGGTCAGCGACCCCGAGGCGGTCGTGGAGCGCTCGGTGGACCTGGCGCGCTCGGGCGTGGTCACCGCGCACTCCGGGGCGCGCATCGACGTGCGCGCCCGCTCGCTCTGTCTGCACGGGGACACTCCGGGCGCGGTCGAGCTGGCCCGCCGGGTGCGCGAGCGGCTGGTGGAGGCGGGCGTGCGGGTGGAGGCCTTCGCATGAGGGCACTGCCCGTCGGCGACAGCGGGCTGCTCGTCGAGGTCGCCTCGGGCGAGGAGGCCCAGGCGTTGCACTCGGAGCTGCTGCGCCGTCGCGCGGAGGGCTCACTGGCCGTCCGCGAGATCGTCCCGGCGGCCCGTACGGTTCTCCTCGACGGCCTCGACGACCCGGTCCGTTGGGCATCCGAACTGACTGCCTCGGAGGTGCCGCCCGCTCGCCCCCGCGCGCGTGAGGTGATCAAACTTCCCGTGCGTTACGACGGCCCGGACCTCGCCGAGGTCGCCGCGCACTGGAACGTGCCCGAGCGGGAGGTGGCCCGCATCCACGCGGCCACCGAGTTCACTGTCGCCTTCTGCGGGTTCGCTCCCGGCTTCGGCTACCTCACCGGGCTCCCCGCCCGCTACGACGTGCCGCGCCGGGCCACTCCGCGCACGGCCGTCCCCGCCGGTGCGGTGGCGCTGGCGGGCCCGTACACGGGTGTGTACCCGCGCTCGTCGCCGGGCGGCTGGCAGCTGATCGGTACGACGGACGCGGTCCTGTGGGACCACGCGCGCGTGCCGGCCGCACTGCTGTCGCCGGGTGTGCGCGTCCGCTTCGTACCGGACGGCCTCGCTCCTGCGGACACCGCATGACCGACCGCGCGCTCGTCGTCGTACGGGCCGGAGCGCTGACCACTGTGCAGGACCGGGGACGGCCCGGGTACGCCCACCTCGGTGTGCCCCGCTCCGGTGCGCTCGACGCGCCCGCGGCGGCGCTCGTCAACCGGCTGGTGGCCAACCCGCCCGAGGCCGCCGTCCTGGAGACGACCCTCAACGGCTGCGCCGTGCGGCCCCGTTCGACGATCACCGTGGCGGTCGGGGGTGCCCCGTGCCCGGTCACGGTGGGCGGGCGTCCGGTCGCCTGGGGCGCCCCCGTCGTGGTTCCGGCCGGGGAGGTGCTGGACGTGGGGACGGCAGTCGCAGGAGTGCGCGCCTACGTGGCCGTCTCCGGCGGCATCACCGTCGAGCGGGTTCTCGGCAGCCGTTCCACGGACCTGTTGTCCGGACTCGGCCCGGCGCCGCTCGCGGACGGGGCCGCGCTGCCGCTGGGCACCCCGGCAGGTCTGGCAGGTCGACACACGTGCGTGGACGTCGCCCCGCAGCCGCGACCGCCGGCCGAACTGGTCCTGCGCGTGACACTGGGCCCGCGCGACGGCTGGTTCACGCCCCGGGCCGTGCGCGACCTCACCGCGCGCACCTACCGGGTGTCGTCGGCGAGCAACCGCATCGGGCTGCGCACGGAAGGGCCCGCGCTGGAGCGGGCCTTTCCCGGCGAACTGCCCAGCGAGGGCATGGTGCTCGGCGCGGTCCAGGTGCCACCGGACGGCCGCCCCGTCGTCTTCCTGGCCGACCACCCGACCACCGGGGGCTACCCGGTGATCGCCGTGGTCCGCACGACCGACCTCCCCGCGGCCGCGCAGGCGGTACCGGGCACCCCGGTCCGCTTCGTCCCCGTGCGCCGCCGGTGAGCCGTCAGGCCGCGTCCGGCCGGTCCGCGACCGACAGGGCGGCCAGCGCGGCCGACACCGCGGCGGACGTCCGCAGGTCGAGGCGGGCGCTGGTGCCCCGCGCGCGGTGCCGCATCTCGTCGAGGGCCAGCCTCAGCAGCTGCGGGAGCAGGTCCCGGCACCGCCTGAGCACCCATGCGGTCCCCGCCGTGGCCAGCCACCACAGGCTCGCCGACTTGGTGGGCGCCGGGAAATCCGGCTCGGGCGAGGGCACGGCCCCCTTCGCGGCGCCCGCGCCGGCGAGCAGCGTGTGGAAGCGCACGGCCAGTTGCCGGTGGCCGCGCTCGCCGGGATGCAGCCGGTCCGCGCTCCACATGGCGCGATCGGTGAGCCAGACGCCCTCCGCGGCGTGCAGGTGGACGGCGTCGTACCGTTCGGAGAGCGCGTGCACCACCGTGTTGACCGCTCGCTGCCGCCGGGCCAGCGGGCGGGCCAGCGCGCCCGGGAGTCCCAGCATCGCGCCGGGGTCGGGCAGGCAGGCCGTGAGGAGCACCGCCCCCTGTGCGGTGAAGGCCGCGTAGACCGTGTCGAGCCGGGCGGCCACCGCGTGGATGTCGAAGGTGCAGCGCAGGGTGTCGTTGACGCCGATCACGACGGACACGACGTCGGGGCGCAGCTCCAGACCCGCCGGGGTCTGGCGCTCCAGGACGTCCCGCGTCTGTGCCCCGCTGGCGGCGAGGTTGGTGAAGTCGACCGGTTCCTCGGCGAGGCCGGGGGCCAGCAGCGCGGCCCAGCCGCGCCACCCGTCGCCGGCGGGGTCGCCCACGCCCTCGGTGAGCGAGTCCCCGAGGGCCACGAAGCGGACAGGTCTCATACGACGCCCCCCGGGACGACGCGACGGGACGCTGCCGACGTGTCGTCCGCGGCACGACGAGGCAGCGCCGTCGCCTCGTCCGCGGCACACCGGGACAGGACCGTCGCATCGTGCGCCGCGAGAAACGCCTCCACCGCCGTGCCCCACCCGAAGCACTCGGCACGCGCGCGTGCGGACTCCCGCCGCTCGGGCTCGGCCCGCTCCAGGATCATGTCGATGGCATCCGCGAAGGCCTCCCCGTGGTCGGCGGCCGTGGCACCGGCGGACCCGATCACCTCCGGCAGCGCGGACGAGGCGCTCACGACCACGGGCGTCCCGCATGCCATGGCCTCCAGCGCGGCGAGCCCGAACGTCTCGGCGGGGCCGGGCGCCAGACACACGTCGGCGGAGGCCTGCAGCGCACCCAGCGCGCCGCGGTCGGACACGTGCCCGAGGAAGGTCACCGGCAGCCCGCGCTCGCCTGCCCGCTGTTCCAGCCGCACCCGCAGCGGTCCGTCGCCGGCCACCACGAGCACCGCCCGCCGCCCGCGCCGCAGCAGCGCGGCCAGGGCGTCGAACGCGGTGCCGGGCCGCTTCTCCACGGACAGCCGGGAACACATCACCAGCAGCGTCTCGTCCGGGCCTGCGTGCCGTGCGCGCAGCCCGGCGTCCCGCAGGGCGGGGTGCCGCTCCATCAGATCGACGCCCAGCGGAGCCCGTACGACGTTCCGCGCGCCGATCCGGACGAACTCCCGTTCGGCGAACTCCGTGGTGCACACGACCCGCGAGTACGTGTGGGCCGTACGGATGTTGAGGGCGTCGGCGGTACGGCGGGACAGGTTCTCCGACAGGCCCCAGGTACGCAGCACGCCGTCGGCGGTCTCGTGGGACACCATCACGGCGGGGACCCGGGCTCGCCGGGCCCATCTGCCGGTCCACCGCAGCGTCGTACGGTCGGACACCTCCAGGCGGTCCGGGGCCAGCTCCTCCAGGAGGGCGGCCACGCGCCGCTTGTCGGTGAGGACGCGATAGCCGCCGGTGCCCGGCAGCAGCGGGCCGGGCAGGCTGATGACCCGGCCCTGCTCGGTGTCCCGGTCGGTGTACCGGTCGCCCGGCACGATCAGCACCGGCTCGTGGCCGGCGGCGCGGAAGCCCTTGCCCAGCTCGCGCAGCGCGGTGCGCAGGCCGCCCGAGGCGGGAGCGACGAAGTTGGCGAGCCGCACGATGCGGAGGGATTCGGTGCTTTCGGTGCTCATGCCGCCACCACCGCCCGGCGGCGGGCGAGGACGTCTTCGTAGTGGGCGATCAGCTGGTCGCCGACCGCGGCCCAGGTGCGCCCCTCGACCGTCGTCCGTGCCGCGGCGCCGAAGGCCGCCCGTAGTTTGGGATCGGCGGCCATGGCCCGCACCGCGTCCCGTACCGCGTCGCCGTCGCGCGGCGGCACCAGGTATCCGGTACGGCCGTGGTCGACCAGGTCGAGCGGGCCGCCGACGGCGGGCGCGATCACCGGCACTCCGCTGGCCATGGCCTCCTGGACGGTCTGGCAGAAGGTCTCGAAGGGACCGGTGTGCGCGAAGACATCCAGCGAGGCGAAGATCCGGGCGAGTTCGTCACCGGTGCGGCGGCCCAGGAAGACCGCGCCCGGCAGGGCCTCCGCCAGGTGGGGCCGACTGGGCCCGTCGCCCACCACCACGACCCGCACGCCCTCCAGGCCGCAGGCACCGGCCAGGAGTTCGACCTGCTTCTCGGGGGCGAGCCGGCCCACGTAGCCGACGATCAGCTCGCCGTTCGGGGCGAGTTCGCGGCGCAGCGCCTCGTCGCGGTGGTCGGGGCGGAACCGGACGGTGTCCACGCCTCGCGCCCACAGCTTCACCCGGGGCACGCCGTGCGCCTCCAGGTCCTGCAGGGCGGCGCTGGAGGGGGCGAGGGTGAGGTCGGCGGCGGAGTGGACGGAGCGTATGCGCCGCCAGGCCGCCGCCTCGCCGGCGCCCATGTAGGTGCGGGCGTAACCGGCGAGGTCGGTCTGGTAGACGGCCACGGCGGGGATGCCGAGCCGGGCGGCGGCCGCCATGCCGCGGACGCCGAGGACGAAGGGGCTGGCCAGGTGGACCATGTCGGCGCGGTGTTCGGTGAGGGCCGCGGCGAGGCGTCGGCTGGGGAGGGCGACGCGAACCTGGGGGTAGCCCGGGAGCGGGAGGGAGGGGACATGGACGACAGGGCACGGCGCGGATGCGTCGGGCCTGACACCGGGAGCGGGAGCCGGAGCGACGACAAGGGGAGCGTGACCGCGATCGACGAGGTGCCGGGCGGTCTGGAGCGCGCAGTGGGCCACGCCGTTCACATCGGGGGGAAAGGATTCGGTCACGATGACGACACGCATAGGGGTGTTCTCGCCGTGCCGGACGTGGCCGCGTCAACTTGGATCTTTCCGAACGGGGAACGTCCCATGAGCGTTGTGCTGCACACCCGAGCAGGTCAGACCGCGTCCATGCCCTCCTGACCCGCGAGTCACCCCGAGTTCACGCGGTGGGCCCGTCAGGTGCGATCCGGCTGCGTACGGCTGTCTGGACCTCGGCCTCCTCGGCAGGATCGGCGGCGAGCCGGCGTAGCTGCTCGACGACCCTGGCATCACCGGTCTCGGCGTGCCGGGCGGCGATTTCGCGGGTGGTCTCCTCGCAGTCCCACAGGCATTCGACGGCGAAGCCGGCGGGGAAGGAGGGGTCGGTCGCGGCCAGGGCGCGGGCGGCGCGACCGCGCAGATGGGACGACGCCGTTTCGCGGTAAATGTGACGCAGGACGGGTGCGGCGCAGACGATGCCGAGGCGTCCGGCGCCGTCGACAAGAGTCCACAGGGTCGGCGCGTCGGGGCCCTCGCCCCGTACGGCCTCCCGAAGGGCGCCGAGGACGAGGTCGCTGTCCTGGGCTCCCCCGCGGCAGGCGAGCATGCGTCCGGCAGCGGCGCCGAGGGCGTCGGGCCGGTGGGCCCAGCCGCGGGCGCGGTCGACGGCGGCGATGGTGCGCATCCGCTCGAAGGCGTCGACGGCGGCTTCCACCACGAGCGTCGTGCCGTCGGTCACCGCGGCCTCGATCAGGTCGAGGGCGTCGGGATCGTGGCTGTCGGCGAGGTACCGCAGGGCGGTGCACCGGGCTCCCTCGGTGCCGTCCTTGGCGGCCCGGACGATCTCCGGCCGGTCCTCGGGGCCCGCGACGGCGACGAGGCAGCGGGCGGCCGGGACGTGCAGGGCCGCGCCGCGCTCGATGCCCTGCTGGGCCCATTCGAAGACCGCCTGCACGCTCCACCCCGGCCGGGGCCCGCTTGGTCGCATCTGCCGCTGCCAGCGGTCGAAGCAGCCCGCCTCCTGGGCGGCACGCACGCGCGTGGCGACGGATTCGCGCGGATCCTCGGCCCACAGCCGCCACGGCCGGGGCTCGAAGGCGTCGCGCACGGCCGCGGCCAGCTCGGCCTCGCCCTCGGCGTCGGTGGAGAAGCGGGCCAGGACGGGGGCGGCGAGGGCGCGCAGGCCCGCGTCGTCGTCCCGGAGGGCGAGTTCGTCGAGGGCCCAGGCCCAGTTGGAACCGAGGGCGGCGTACCTGCGCAACAGTTCGAGGGCGTCCCGCCTGCCGTAGGAGGCGAGGTGCCCGAGGACGGCGAGCGCGAGGCCAGTGCGGGACTCGTCGGAGTCGAGCATGTCCTCGGCGTCGAAGAGGTGCGCCTCGATGGCGTCCAGCTCACCGTTGAGGTCGAGGTAGAGCCGGGCGTAGTAGAGGGAGCGGTTCTCCACCTGCCAGTCGTGGCGGGGGTCGCTCAGCACACAGTGGTTCAGTGCCGCGAGCGCCTCGGCGCGCGGGGCGGTGAGCGCGTGCAGCGTGCCGTCACCGCGGCCCCGCTGGAGCAGGCCGAGCAGCGTACCGCTGGGCGCTATGACCGGATCGAACATGGGAAACAGCCTCACATCAAGCGTCGACGCAACCGGGGAACACGCACTACCTGGCCGCGTGACACAACGTCGGGGCGCCCGCCGTCTTCTGCTTGCTGCTGACCATTTCTCTCTGCCTCTCGTCAGTGGCCCATGCGGACCGCATCACGGCCCGCGCGGTGCGGCAACACCTGCCCAGCCATCACGTCCGTGAATCACGACGTCATGATGACTCGCGGGTTTCTCCTGCCGCGACCGTATTTCCGGCGGCCCTTTACCGCCTCCCCCGTTTTCCGTGTCGTTCCTGGTCAGGACGTTCGGATCAGTGTGCGCCGAACAATTCCAGCAGTTCCTTCTTACCGAACATCCGCGCGGTGTCGATGGCCGACGGAGTACCCGTCGTGGGGTCCGCGTCGGCTTCGAGAAGAACTTCGATCACTTCCTGCTCACCCTTGAACACCGCCCCGGCGAGCGGAGTTTGGCCTCGGTCGTTCACCCGGTCCGCCTCGGCTCCCCGGGCGAGCAGCGCGCGCACCGCGTCGGCGTGGCCGTGGTACGCGGCGAGCATCACCAGGGAGTCACCGCGGTCGTTGGTGAGGTTGGCCGGAACGCCCGCATCGACGTACGCCACGAGCGCCTCGGTCTGCCCCCTGCGGGCCAGATCGAAGATCTTGGTCGCCAGCTCCACGACCTCGGGGCCGGGGGCTTCAGTCATCGGCCGGACCACCTCTCCTGCGGACTTCGGGGGCTTCTGAGGAACTGACAGAGCGTACGGCAGCGAGCGGTTGCAGCCGTACGGGTGAATCGCCAGCCTACTGGCTTCCGCGGCACATGACCCGATGTGCCCGAGGTAAAGATCACCGCAGCGGCCGCCGGACGCAAGAGTCCCGCCCTCCGCACGCCCGGAGTCCTGCCCAAACGGGCCCGAACCCCTGGGCCGACCGAGGGAAAATGGGCGAAATCCACTCGGTTGCACCTTTTGTCGTATGGATACATGCTGTGATCCTGGAAGAACTCATGGTGACTGTCCCCCCTCGACACCAGGAGACCGCAAATGATTCTCTCCATGTCAGGCGTCGTCCTGCTCGGCATCATCGTCTTCCTCTTCTTCCGGAAGGACGGCCTCAAGGCATCGCACGCCTGCGTCTCATCTCTCTTCGGCTTCTACCTCGCCAGCACGGCCATCGCCCCGAGCATCAAGGCGGGCGGCGAGAGCCTGGCGAGCCTGCTCGGCGGCATCAAGTTCTGAAGCCGCCCCACTCGCCCGTACGCACCAACAGGAGACATCAGTGGCCCGGCGCCCCCTCCCCCGCATCCTGAGCAACGGCAGCGCACAGATCGCCCGGAGCCGGGAGCTGGCCCGGACGGCGGCCGACAGCGCCACCGACGTACTCCACCCGCTGATCACCGTCACCCGCGGACTGCGCCGGCTGGCCTCGGCCGGGCGGCGCAAGTGGGCGGAGACACCCAAGGACAAACGGGGGCCGCTGCTGTTCCTGGTGGCCTCGGTCTTCCTGGTCGTGGCGTTGGTGCCGTACGGACCTCTGCTCGCCGTCATCGCGCTGATGGCGGCGGCAGCCTGGCAGGGCCGGGACCGCGCCGAGCCGGAGCCCGAGGGACCCGACGAGTCCCAGGCGGAGCGGCTGCAGTCGCTCTACGAGGCGCTGGTGCCCTACTTCTGCGCCCCCGAGGACCCGGCACCTCTGTACATCCACGGCGGGGAGTGGGAGAAGGCCTTCCCCGCCAGCGAGTTCGACGACGCCGGACGGGTGTCCCACCTCGTGATCCGCTACCCGGCGTACTTCCCGGACGGCGAGCCCCAGGAACGCACGCGGATCGAGCATCTGCTCGCCGCGAAGGCCGGACGCGGCCGCGAGTACCACTTCGCCTGGGAGGAGGAGGCCAACCAGCTCACGGTCACCGTCCTCGCTTCCCTGCCCACCGACATCGCCGCCCAGCACTTCGTCACCGCGCCGGGCGAGACCGTCCTCGGCTTCACCGATCCCACCGAGGTCCAGCGCACGCTTCCCCTCGCCTACGGCGAGGAACAGCGCGACGTCCCGCCGGTCGTCTGGCGCACCGGCATCCGCTCCACCGAGCCGCACCTGCTGGTCATGGGCCAGCCCGGCAGCGGCACCTCGACGCTCCTGCGCTGCGTCGCCCTCCAGGCGCTCCAGTACGGCGACGTGCTGATCGTGGAGGGCGGCGGCACCGGCGAGTACGCGTGCCTGAGCGGCCGGGACGGGGTCCTGGCGGTCGAGTGCGGGCTGACCGGGGCACTGGCCAGCCTGGAGTGGGCCGCGCACGAGACCGAGCGTCGGCTCATCGCGGCCGGCCGGGCCCGGCAGGCGGGGCATCTGCCGCCGGACGACACCAAGCGGCCCCTGTGGATCGTCCTGGACCGTCCGAGCGTCTTCGCCCACCTCGCCGCCTCGGACGGGGGCAAGGATCCGCAGGCCCTGCTGCAGGTGCCGCTGCGGCACGGCCGTGCGGCCAATGTGACGGTGGTCGTGGCCGAACAGTTCGACGGCGCGGACGTGCTCAGCGACGCCGTACGGCAGCACACGCGGGCGCGGGTCGTGCTCGGGCCTGCGGCGCCTGCGCTGGTGGAGGCTGTGCTGGGCGTGCCGCCCCACACGACGCCGCTCGCCCATGTCCCGCCGGGGCGCGGGTACGCCCGCCTGGGCAGTGGGCCCGTCCTCCGGCTCCAGGTGCCGTCCACCCCGGACCCGTACGACGACGCGGCGAGCGACGCCGACCGGCAGGCGGTGCTGGCGATGCTGCCGCCGCGGCGGACGCCGGTCGATTCTGCGCCGGTCGATTCTGCGCCGGTGGCTGCGGATGCCGTGGGGGCGGAGAGTTCCTGAGCGGAGCAGGGAGCGGTGCCCGGAGTCGGTGCCGGGGGGTGAGGCGCGCAGCCCGGCGTTGACGGGGTGCCGCTGCGCCCACCCGTGCCGCCCCAGCGGCACGACTGCCCGCAGTTACGGCGGCACGGCGGCTACGGCGGCTACGGCGGCTACGCCACGAACGTTCGTGGGGCCTCGGATCCTCCGACCGGGGCTCCCGTCTCCACCAGCCGGGCCGCCGCGGCCAGACGCGTCGCCGCCTCCTCCGCCACCGCTCCTCCCACGGTGAACGGCAGCCGCACGTACCCCTCGAAGGCCCCGTCGACGCCGAAGCGGGGGCCGGACGGGACACGGACCCCGACCCGCTCCCCGGCCTCCGCGAGGCGCGAGCCCGACAGACCCCCCGCCCGCACCCACAGGGTGAGGCCGCCCTGCGGCACCTCGAACTCCCATTCGGGCAGTTCCCGCCGTACCGCCGTCACCAGGGCGTCCCGGTTCTCGCGGGCCTGGCCTCGCCGCAGGTCCACCGCCTGCTCCCAGCCACCCGTGCTGAACAGCCAGTTCACGGCCAGCTGCTCCAGAACAGGGGTGCCCAGGTCGGCGTAGGCGCGCGCGGCGACCAGACTGCGGATCACGTCCGGGGCCGCGCGCACCCAGCCGATGCGCATCCCCGCCCAGAAGGCCTTGCTGGCCGAGCCGACCGTGATCACGGTCGATCCCGCCGGGTCGAAGCCACACACCGGGCGGGGCATCGCGGCGCCGTCGAGGTCCTCGTCCAGCCACAGCTCGCTCATCGTCTCGTCGGCGACGAGCACGGTGCCCGCCGAGCGGGCCGCGTCCACCAGGCGGCGCCGCTGGTCCTCGTCCGCCAGCGCCCCGGTCGGATTGTGGAAGTCGGCGACGACGTACGCGATCCGTGGCGCGGCCTCGCGCAGCACCTGCCGCCAGCGGTCCATGTCCCAGCCGGACAGCCCCTCCGCCATCGCGACCGGCACCAGGCGGGCACCCGCCTCCCTCATCAGCTGGAGGATGTTGGCGTAGGAAGGGGACTCGACGGCGATGCGCTCGCCACGGCCCGCGAAGAGGTGGCAGATCGCGTCCATGGCGCCCATCGCACCGGTCGTCACCATGATCTGCTCGGGCATGGTCGGGATCCCGCGCGCGGTGTAGCGCTCGGCGATCATCGCGCGCAGGGCAGGCAGTCCGGCCGGGTAGTCGCCGTGGGTGTGGGCGTACGGCGGCAGCTCCTCCAGGGCGCCCTGCACGGCCCGGGTGAGCCATGGCTCGGGGGCGGGCAGCGCGGCACAGCCGAGGTCGATCACCGAGCCCAGCGCCTCGGGCGGCAGCGGTTCGAGGCCACGAGCGGGCAGCGGGTTCCCGGCCGGCACGGCCGTCCAGCTGCCCGCGCCGCGCCGGGATTCCAGGAAGCCCTCGGTGCGCAGTGCCTCGTAGGAGGCCGCGACCGTGGTGCGGCTCACGGAGAGGGCGAGCGCCAGTTCCCGTTCGGCGGGCAGGCGGGCGGCCACCGGCACCCGGCCCTCCAGCACGAGCAGCCGAATACCGTCGGCGAGCGCGCGGTACGCGGGCGGGCGGCGTGTGCCGGGGCCCGCAGGGCGCTCCTGCTGGGACTTGAGCAGCCGGCCGAGCTGCGCGGCACCCACCGCCGAGGTCCACTGCACCATAAAGATCAGTCCACCTTCCCCGAATTGGCCATGGATGCCGTTCCTTCGCAAGCCACAGGGTGTCATGCGTCAGGCCACTACCACCACACAGGGGGGCACGTCTTGTCCACGCAGGGCCGTCTCGGGCGACGGTTGATCCAGCTGTACGTGGGACTCGCGCTGTACGGCGTGAGTTCCGCCTTTCTCGTCGAGGCGGGCCTGGGCCTGGAGCCCTGGAACGTGCTGCACCAAGGGCTCGCCGAGCTCACGGGGCTGACCATCGGCGTCGTGTCGATCGTCGTCGGCGCTGCGGTGCTGCTCCTGTGGATCCCGCTGCGCCAGCGCCCGGGGCTCGGCACGGTCTCCAACGTCTTCGTCGTCGGCATCGCCATGGACGGCACGCTCGCCGTCGTCCCCGAGGTGCACTCTCTGGCCGTACGGATCCCCCTGCTGATCGCGGGCATCGTGCTCAACGGCGCGGCGACCGGCCTCTACATCTCGGCCGCGTTCGGTCCGGGCCCGCGCGACGGTCTGATGACGGGGCTGCACCGCCGTACGGGCCGCTCGATCCGTCTGATGCGGACCGGCCTGGAGGCGGCAGTCGTGGTCACCGGCTTCGCCCTCGGCGGGACCATCGGCGTCGGCACCCTGCTGTACGCGCTGTCCATCGGCCCACTGGCCCAGCTGTTCCTGCGGGTGTTCGCCGTCCCGTCGTCATCCGGCGGCAGCACAGTCGTTGCCACCGGCGCACCCGAACGGGTGATACTGCGTCCGTGACCACGCTCATTCGCCACCCGTACCTCGACCATCCGGGCCCCATCCCCTTCGCCCACCGGGGCGGAGCCGCCGACGGCCTGGAGAACACCGTGGCGCAGTTCCGGCGCGCGGTCGGACTCGGCTACCGGTACATCGAGACCGATGTGCACGCCACCGCCGACGGGAAGCTCGTCGCCTTCCACGACGACACCCTGGACCGGGTCACCGACGGCGCGGGCCGGATCGCCGACCTCCCGTGGGAGGACATACGGCACGCGCGCGTGGGGGGCAGCGAGCCGGTACCCCTCTTCGAGGAGTTGCTGGAGACGTTTCCGGACGTGCGCTGGAACGTGGACGCCAAGGCGGAGCCGGCCCTGCGGCCCCTGCTGGAGCTGATCGAGCGCACGAACGCCTGGGACCGGGTGTGCGTGGGCTCCTTCTCCGAGGCGCGCGTGCTGCGCGCCCAGCGGCTGGCCGGGCCGCGCCTGGCCACGTCGTTCGGCGTCCGCGGTGTGCTCAGCCTGCGGCTGCGCTCCTGGGGGCTGCCCGCCGCGGTGCGCCGGTCGGCGGTCGCCGCGCAGGTGCCCGAGTCGCAGTCGGGCGTCCCGGTGGTCGACCACCGCTTCGTACGCGCGGCCCACGCGCTCGGGCTGCAGGTCCACGTGTGGACGATCAACGAACCGGAGCGGATGCACCGGCTGCTGGATCTGGGCGTCGATGGCATCATGACCGATCACATCGACACGTTGCGCAAGGTCATGGAGGACCGAGGCGTCTGGGCCTGAGCGCCCCGGGGCCCGGCCCGAGCCTTCCGCACGGCACCACTGCGGGGAAGGCGAGGGCACGGGTGAGCACCGAGACCGTGCGGACGGGGGCCGCCGACGAGGCGGCCGAGCGGCGGCGCGAGCAGCGCGGCTGGTACTTCTACGACTGGGCGTGCTCCGTCTATTCGACGAGCGTGCTGACCGTGTTCCTCGGCCCCTACCTCACGTCGGTCGCCGAGTCGGCGGCGGACGCGGACGGCTTCGTGCATCCGCTGGGGATCCCGGTGCGGGCGGGCTCCTTCTTCGCCTACACCGTGTCCCTGTCGGTGATCCTGGCGGTCGTGGTGATGCCCCTGGTGGGCAGCGCGGCGGACCGCAGCGGCCGCAAGAAGCCGCTGCTCGCGGCGGCCGCGTACACCGGCGCCGCGGCGACGACCGGCATGTTCTTCCTCGACGGCGACCGGTATCTGCTGGGCGGGGCGCTGCTGATCGTCGCGAACGCGGCGCAGTCCGTGGGGATGATGCTCTACAACTCCTACCTGCCGCAGATCGCCCCGCCCGAGGAGCGCGACGCGATCTCCTCGCGGGGGTGGGCCTTCGGCTACGCGGCCGGCTCGCTGGTCCTGGTCGCGAACCTCGTCCTGTACTCGGCGCACGACGCCTTCGGCCTGTCCGAGACGGCGGCGGTCCGCGTCTGTCTGGCCTCGGCCGGGCTGTGGTGGGGGGCCTTCACGCTCATACCGCTGCGGCGGCTCCGCGACCGCCGGTCGACGGCGGCGGGGCCGGGGTCGGAGCCGGGGGCCACCGCTCCCGGTCTGCGACAGCTCGTGGCGACCGTCCGCGACATGCGCCGGCACCCGCTGACACTCGCCTTCCTGCTGGCGTACCTCATCTACAACGACGGCATCCAGACGGTGATCTCGCAGGCATCGGTCTACGGCTCCGAGGAGCTGGGGCTCGGGCAGTCGACGCTGATCGGGGCCGTGCTCCTGGTGCAGGTGCTGGCGGTGGCGGGAGCACTGGCGATGGGACGGCTGGCCCGGACGCACGGCGCCAAGCGCACGATCCTCGGTTCGCTGGTCGCCTGGACGGTCACCCTGGGTGCCGGGTACTTCCTGCCCGCCGGAGCACCGATGTGGTTCTTCGTGCTGGCCTCCGGGATCGGGCTGGTGCTGGGCGGGAGCCAGGCGCTGTCCCGGTCACTGTTCTCGCATCTCGTCCCGCCGGGAAAGGAAGCCGAGTACTTCTCGGCGTACGAGATGAGCGACCGGGGCATGAGTTGGCTGGGCCCGCTTCTGTTCGGGATCACCTACCAGATGACCGGCAGCTACCGCTCCGCGATCATCTCGCTGGTGGCCTTCTTCGTCATCGGGTTCGCGCTGCTCGCGCGGGTTCCGGTGCGGCGGGCGATCGAGGCCGCGGGCAACCCGGTTCCGGAAAAGATCTAGCAGTGATTTAGCGCTCAACGCGAAAGGGCGGTAGTGTACGCGTTTGGCCTGCCAGGCGTACCGTTACTGCGCGTCAAAGGTGCCGAAACGCTGGGTGACATCTGCTAGCAGATGTGACAAACCGGGCGCCGGTGGGTACAACAAGGGGCGGCTACGACGGCGACGCATGACCCAGAACGGGAATCTTTACCGCCGACCGGACGTTGACCGGATGACGACGACAGCGACACCTGTCCTGTGGGCGACAAGCCCGGGAGGCACGATTCATGAGTGAGCGAGCTCTTCGCGGTACGCGCCTCGTGGTGACCAGCTACGAGACGGACCGCGGCATCGACCTGGCCCCGCGCCAGGCCGTGGAGTACGCATGCGAGAAGGGGCACCGCTTCGAGATGCCCTTCTCGGTCGAGGCGGAAATCCCGCCGGAGTGGGAGTGCAAGGTTTGCGGTGCCCAGGCACTCCTCGTGGACGGCGACGGCCCTGAGGAGAAGAAGGCCAAGCCCGCGCGTACACATTGGGACATGCTGATGGAGCGGCGGACCCGCGAGGAACTCGAAGAGGTCCTCGAGGAGCGCCTGGCCGTTCTGCGATCCGGGGCGATGAACATTGCGGTTCACCCCCGGGACAGCCGCAAGTCTGCGTAGTCCCTGCGGGGCTGGGCCGCAATTACAGCGCGCGTAAGTAACCGCGGGCGCCGTACGTGAAGTCGACGTACGGCGCCCGCGGTTTCGTGTTCCGCTGCCTCTGCGTGGTGGGTGACCGGCCCTGGGGGCTGCGCCCCCGGACCCCCCTTCGGCCTGAACGGCCTCGTCCTCAAGCGCCGGACGGGCTGAGATCGCCGACCCGGGCCGGAGGGGCTCAGCTGGTCAGCGGGGGGCGCTGTTCCCATGCGGCGTCGCCCGGCTCGTCCTTGTCGTTCCTGATGACCTCGCCCTGGACGACCTTGCCGTCGGGGCGGTGGATACGGACCTGCTGGAAGGCGTCGCCCAGACTTCCGGGGGCGGCTTCGCGGAGCTTGCGGTCGACGGTGCGCTCCGCGGAGCGGCTCAGGGCCTTCTGGACCGGGGGGATCAGGAGCAGCAGACCCACCGCGTCGGAGATCAGGCCGGGGATCATCAGCAGCAGGCCGCCGAGCATCATGAACCCGTTGCCGCCGCCGCGCTCCGGGGAGCCCCCGCGCTGGAGCGCCTCGTTGAGGCTCCGGAAGGCGCGTCGGCCGGCCCGCTTGATCACCACGGAACCGGCGACGAAGCCCGCGAGCAGGAGCAGGAACACCGTGAGGCCGCCCGCCGCGCCCGCGACCAGTGTCAGCAGCCAGATCTCCAGCACCAGCCACGCGGCCACGCCCAAGGGCAGGAACCTGCGCAGCCGGGAACGCCGGGCCCGGGTGGGGTGCGAAGAGGTCGGAGCGCCAGTCGTCATGCTCCCAGTGTGCCTGGGCCCGGCTCAGTGCGGGATAAGGGGACGATCACCGGGGCCTGTGAGGCCCACGGGAGCCGGCTATGCCTGCTTGCCCTTGCCGGTGATCCGGCCGACCCGCTCCCCCACGCCCCACGCCGTGACCCGCCACAGCGCCTCCACGAGGATGTCGCGGCTCATCTTGGAGTCGCCCAGCTCCCGCTCGACGAAGGTGATGGGCACCTCGACGACGTGGAAGCCGGCCTTGACCGCGCGGCGCGCCAGGTCGACCTGGAAGCAGTAGCCCTGGGAGGCCACCTCTTCGAGGCCGAGGCCCTCAAGGGTCTCGCGACGGAAGGCGCGGTAGCCGCCGGTGATGTCGCGCAGCGGCAGGTCGAGGGCGAGGCGGGAGTAGAGGCTGCCGCCGCGGGAGATGAACTCGCGGCTCCTGGGCCAGTTCACGACCCGGCCGCCGGGCACCCAGCGCGAGCCGAGCACCAGGTCGGCGCCCTTGAGGGCGGTGAGCAGGCGCGGCAGCTCCTCGGGCTGGTGGGAGCCGTCGGCATCCATCTCGATCAGCACGCCGTAGCCGTTGTCCAGACCCCAGCGGAAGCCCGCGAGGTAGGCGGCGCCGAGGCCTTCCTTGCCCTTGCGGTGCAGCACCTGGATCTGGTCGTCCTCGGCCGCCAGCTCGTCGGCGAGCTTGCCGGTGCCGTCGGGGCTGTTGTCGTCCGCCACGAGAACGTGCGCCTCGGGAACGGCCTTCCGCACCCGGCCGACGATGGTCTTGATGTTCTCCGCCTCGTTGTAGGTCGGGATGATCACCAAGGCCGTACCGAGCGGGCCGAACTGCCTCCCCTGGGCCTGGGCCGCGAGGGTCCCGTCGCCGTCGTTCACTGCTGCCCCTTCATGTCGTACGCAGGGGACCACCATAGTGGCCACGGCCTGCGCCGAAGCCACAGCTCATTCGTATGGTGGTGTCGATTCCACAAGAGTGGGGTAAGAACGTGGTTTTGGGTGACTTTTCGGCGACTGTGTGCTCTGCGGATGGGGGCCCGGCACCCTTCGGGCCGACCTGGGACCCGCTGGCTGCGGGTCGACCGAAAGCCGTTGTCTACTGAGCGTCCGGGCCCCACCCGGGTCACACCTCCCCGACCGGCCGGAACGTCCCCTCGTCGGCGCGGGCGCTGAGCCTGGCTCCCAGTGACGATGCCCCGGTGCGGCACACCGTCCCTGACCCAGCGGCGCTGCGACGAGTGCGCGGAGGCTCTCCGGTCGGGCGTCCGGTGGTGGACTCGGCAGAACCTACCGGCCCGCTGCGGCTGGCTGTCAACAGTCGCCTGACCTGCGAAGACACCCCCAAATGCCTGGTCAGTGCGGAGGATGCGCAGGTCGCGCGACGGGGCGGCGGCGGGCGATCACGACCCCGCCACCCCGTTAGATCACTCGCCCGGCCGTACGAACACCGTCCGGCCGCCGACCACCGTGCGCAGGCAGACCGGGAGGTCGTTGCCCGGGGTCAGATCGGGCAGGCCAGGGGTGCCCGAACGGGGATCGGTCGACCAGCGTGCGACGCGGTCGTCCGGGGCCTGGACGACCAGCGCCTCGGTACGCCACACGGCGTAGTCGGCGGGCGCTCCGGGCACCAGGACGCCCGCGTCGTCCCGGCCGACGGCCCGCCAGCCGCCGCGCGTGTGCGCGGTGAAGGCGGCGCGTACGGAGACACGGTGCTCGGGGGTCCGGTGGAAGGCGGCGGCGCGGACCGTGCCCCATGGGTCGAGGGGCGTCACCGGGCTGTCGGAGCCGAAGGCGAGCGGGACGCCCGCGCGCAGCAGGGCCGCGAACGGGTTCAGGGTGCGAGCCCGCTCCGCGCCCAGACGCTGGGCGTACATGCCGTCCTCGCCGCCCCACAGCGCGTCGAAGGCGGGCTGGACGGAGGCGGTCAGGCCCAGCTCGGCGAAGGCGGCGACGGTCTCGGGGGTGAGCATCTCGGCGTGCTCGACTCGGTGGCGGGCGGCGCGGACACGGGCCAGGCCGACCTTCTCCGAGGCGGTGCGCACGCCCTCGACCACGGCGGTCACGGCGGCGTCGCCGATCGCGTGGAAGCCCGCCTGGAGGCCGGCCTCGGTGCAGGCCAGGACGTGCGCGGCGACGGCGTCCGCGTCGAGGTAGGCGGTGCCGGTGTGACCGGCGTCGGCGTAGGGCTGGTGCAGGCAGGCGGTGTGCGAGCCGAGGGCGCCGTCGACGAACAGGTCTCCGGCGGCGCCGAGCGCGCCGAGTTCCCGTGCCCTGGCGACGCCCTCGTCGGACTGCTCGGCCCAGTAGCCGACCACCCGGGGGCCGGGCACTTCCGCGGCGAGCCGCAGCAGGTCCGCGAAGTCGTCCTCGGAGGAGATCTGGGGGCCGCCGCACTCGTGGACGGACCCGATGCCGAGGGAGGCGGCGTGCGCGAGGGCGACCCGCTGGGCCTCGGCGCGCTGGGCGGGCGTGATGGCGTCGAGCGCGGCGGCGCGTACGGCGTGGTGGTCGTCGCGGGTGAGCGGGGCGTCCTCGCGGACGGCGGCGCCCGGGACCAGGTCCAGCAGGGCCGTCGTGACGACCGCCGAGTGGACGTCGATGCGAGAGAGGTAGAGCGGGCGCCCGCCGGTGGCCTCGTCGAGTTCGGCGCGTGTCGGGGGGCGGCCGCCGGGCCAGCGGGAGGCGTCCCAGCCGTGGCCGAGCAGGACGCGGTCGTCCGGGCGGGCGGCGGCGAAGTCCCGTACGAGGGCCAGAGCCGCCTCCAGGGAAGGCGCGTCGGACAGGTCGAGGCCGGTCAGGGCGAGGCCGGTGGACGTGGTGTGCACATGGGCGTCGGTGAAGGCCGGGGTGACGAGGGCACCGTCCAGGTCGACGACCTGGTCGACACCGTCCGCGAAGGCGTCCGCGGCCCCCTCGGAGCCGACCCACGCCACCTGGCCGCGCTCCACCACCATCGCGGTGGCGAAGGGGTCGGCGGGGCTGTGGACCTCCCCGCGGCGCAGCAGGACGGTCTTCGGGTCGGTGGGGCGCTCACTCATGCCGGACAGTCTCTCGCGTGAGGCGGCACACATCGCACTCGGGGCAGATCCGTGGCGCGTGGCGCCGGTGCGACTCGCGAGCGGGCGACCTGCCTGGCTCCGACCCCTCTACCGCCCGTGGCGCGTGCCGGGGCGTGAACTTGCGGGACCTGGCGTGACTACGGCACCTCGCCGGCGGCCACCGGCCCCGCCCCCTCCGCCCTGTCGTCTCGGATCCGTCGTCTCGGATCCGTCGTCTCAGATCTTCGGCGGTCGTGCCTCGTACGGCGTCGACAGGACCACCGTCGTCCGCGTCGACACGCCCGCGAGCGTCCGCACGCGGGCCAGCAGCTCCTCCAGTTCGTGCGGCGTGGCCACGCGGACCTTGAGGATGTAGTTCTCGTCGCCCGCGACGCTGTGGCAGGCCTCGATCTCGGGGACGTCGGCGAGGCGGTCCGCTATGTCGTCGGGGGCGCTCGGATCGAACGGTTTCACCGAGATGAACGCGGTCATGGGCAGCCCCACCGCCTCGGGGTCGACGACCGCGGCGTAGCCGCGGATGACGCCACGCTGCTCCAGTCGGCGCACCCGCTGGTGCACGGCCGAGGTGGACAGGCCCGTGGCCTTGCCCAGGTCTGTGTAGCTCATCCGCCCGTCCTTGACGAGCAGCTGCACGATTTGACGGTCCAGCTCCTCCATGACGCAAGAACCTACAGTGCGCCTGATCTCCTCGGATACCCGAGCAGCGCAGGTCACACCCGGTTCGTGATGTCCCGGAGAGCCGTCTGTGAACTGCCTGAGGGACAAACCCGCCGCACCGGGCACCTGCAACCGGCATGTGACGAACGCCACAGCGCTCGAACGCGCTCCGTGATGCACTCGTGATTACCGCCCAGACGGGACGGGAAGTGCTTGCTGTGGTCGAGGCCGCAGCGCCTTCACGGCCCAGCCCGAGGGGGAGAATCCCATGCAGAGTCTTAAGCGCCCTGGTCGTACCACGTCCAAGCGGCAGCAGCCGGTCGTCGCGCCCGAGCCGGAGGGCGTCGAACCCGACGCCTTCGAGGCCGAGGAAACCGACGACTACGACACCTTCGAGATGTACCGGGTGATCTGCCCGGACTGCGCGCAGCCCATCGCCCTGCTGGCGGACGAGGACGTCCTGCCGGAGCACGCGCTGTGCGCCTCGCCGTGGAACCCGTTCGGACTCACGGTGTGTGCCGGCACGGGCCGCGCGGCGACCGAGGCCCGCCCCGCGGACGAGTCCTTCGAGCCGCAGGAGCAGGGCACCGCCCTCCTGCTGACGCTTCCCCAGGGCCTGAACTGGCGGACGCAGCCCTTCTCGCACGTCGGCGGCCCGGGCTCGCGCCCGATGCGCGTACCGGCGATGCGCCGGCAGGCCGCCGCCTGAGCCGATCGGCTCCGCCCACCGGCCTCGCTCAGTCCCAGTAGCTGCCCTGCACCATGGCGCGCAGACTGCCGTGGTGCAGGATCAGTGTGTCCGGGTCCGGCGGGACGGCGACCTCACGGAAGTACGCCTGGCGGTAGGCGACGCGCAGCATGACGATCGCGTGCCGCAGGGCGGCGTACAGCGTGTAGAAGTCCATGTCCCGCGGGGTGTGGCCGGTGAGCCGCGCGTACCGTGCCTCCACTCGGTCGCGGCGCAGGAAGCCGGGCAGTCCGCGCTGGCCGGAGGCGGCCGTGAGGTCGTGGAAGAAACGGTGCAGATAGACGGTCCAGCCGAGGTCCACCTCGCGCGGGGCCAGTGCCGCCATCTCCCAGTCGAGGACGGCGACGGGGTCGAAGCCGTCGTACACGACGTTCCCGATGCGTGCGTCGCCCCAGTTGAGCACCGGTTCGCCGACCTCTCGCGGCCACAGTTCCGTCAGCCGGTCGAACGCGGCCTCGATGAGCGGTGAGCGGGCCAGTCCGTCAACAACCCATGCGTAGTAGGCATGTTGGGCCTCGACATGGTTGCGGAGTGCGTCGCCCTCTCCCGGGAGAGCGAGGAACTGGGCTTCCGCGACCGGGACTTGGTCGTGCAGCCGGGCCAGGAGGGCGACCGAGGCCGCCTCCAGGCGCTCGCGCTGCGCGTCGGTCGCCGTGTGCAGCCAACTGCCCTCGTACGTATAGGGCATGACGTCGGGCGGGACACGTCCTGCGACCCGCTCCATGACGAAGAACGGCGCGCCGAGCGGTCCGGGATCCTCCTCCAGCCAGAGCACCTTCGGCACGGGGAGGTCCGAGCGGTCCGCCACCAGGCGCATCGTGCGGTACTGGCGGACCATGTCGTACTCCGGGAACACCGTGTACGCGGCCGGGTCCGCCGCTAGCCGCAACGCGCAGGCACGCAAGGGTGGTTCGGGGTGCTCGATGTCGAAGAGCAGGGTCTCGCTGGACATGCCGTTGGAGGCCGGGACGGTGACCCCGACAGCCTTGGCGCCGGGCAGCCGGGTGCCGAGCCAGGAGGTGAGGCGGCGGGTGAGTTCCTCGGGGTCGCGGGTGGTGGTACGGGGTCGGGGTGCCGTGGCCATCTCCGCCTCCCTCAGGGCGCGACCGAGTCGACGCCGGTGAAGCCGCTCGGGTCGTGCCGCCCGAACGAGCCGTGTTCGAAGATGCCGTACCCGAGTCGGCCGTCGAGCCGGAAGCGGGCCGCGTGGTCGGTGACCCCGAAGGCCGCGCGGGGGTGGGCCGAGGGGTCCGAGAGGTCATAGGTACGGCGGTCGGTCCAGCCGCGTCCGCGCCAGATGCCGTGCTGCCAGTCGTCGGCGGGCGGGTAGCCGGCGCCGATGGCGAGCGGGGACGAGGTCAGGATCTCCGCCTCCAGCTCCAGGGGTTTGCGTGGGTCACCGAGGTGGATGAGGGCGCGTTCCGGGTGGCGGCTGCCCGAGCGGTAGGTGATCTCCGCCTGGGGCCAGCCGAGTTGGCGGTCGCGCCGGCCCGGGACCACGAGTGTCGCGTCGTTCAGTGTGCGGTAGCCGTCGGCGTCCTCCTGGACGATGACCATCAGGAAGCGGTCCTCGAAGCGGACAGGGCACCAGATCCAGTGGAAGCCCTCGGCCGGGTGGTCCTCGGCGAGCCGTCCGCCCTCCTCGCCCGGTATGGGCCGCACGCCCCAGCTGCGGTCGCGGGTGCCGGTCCACTCCGTGGCAGTGACACGGAACTCCTCGTCCTCCGTGCGGATCACCCCCTCCACCCGGCCCGCCTGGACGAAGCGGCGCCCCTCCAGGGTGAGCCGGCCGCCCCGGCGCTGGACGTGGTGGGGTTCCCACAGGGCCGGGAAGCCGGCGGTCCAGACGATGTCGTACGAGAGGGAGTCCTCGCAGGTCAGGCGCAGTCGCCGCAGGGGCTCCTCGACCTCGATGCGCAGCGGGCCGACGGTGAGCCGCATCCGGTCGTCGCCGAGCGCGTCGGAGGCCCGTACGGCGTGCAGGGTGTCGCCGGTCCGCAGGGTCGCGTAGGCGTCGATCACGCCGGCGTTCGGGTAGACGCCGAGCCCGAGGATCAGCAGGGCGCGTCCCTCGTGGTCGAGGACGTGGAAGATGCAGCGGTCGTAGGCGTTCCGGTCCCCGGTCGCCACGTGCTTCATGGACAGCGGGACCTGGTGCACGGGGTATTCGTCGAGCGGTACTGGACGGTCGTCAACCACCGGCAGACCCCCTTGAGGAAGTGCCGCTGACGGTACGTCAGACAGCCCGGGGTGGCCAGAGGTGCGGCCGGACGTCGGTGAACTCACGCGCGATTCGGCGCGCCGGTGACCTGTACGACCGCCCCGGCGTTGCCCAGGCATGAGCCCCACGTACACGGTGACCGGGCGTCAGCGCCGGCTCTTCGTGCCCCCGCCCGCAGGATCGGTTCCGCCGCCCCAGCCGCAGGATCCGCCGATCTACCGCGATCTGATGCGTGTCTGGGCCGACGGGGGCCGCACCCTGCCGGGCCGCCACGATCCGGAGTGGATCAGGCTGGCGGCCCCCACGATCCTGCAGGGGTATTTCAGCGAGCTCTCGGACCGCTGAACCCCTGTCCGGCGCGGCCGGACCGGTTCAGCGGGCCTCGGGACCCGCCACGTGACGGGCGATGACCATCCGCTGGATCTGGTTGGTGCCCTCGACGATCTGCAGGACCTTGGCCTCGCGCATGTAGCGCTCGACAGGGAAGTCGGCGGTGTAGCCGTACCCGCCGAGTATCTGCACGGCGTCCGTCGTCACCTTCATCGCGGTGTCCGTGCAGTGCAGCTTGGCCATGGCCGCCTGCTTGGCGAACGGGCGGCCCGCGTCCCGCAGCCGCGCCGCCGCCAGGTAGAGCGCCCGGCCGGCCTCGATCTGGGTGGCCATGTCGGCGATCATGAAGCGCAGGCCCTGGAAGTCGGAGATCGGGTGCCCGAACTGGCGCCGCTCGGTGGCGTAGGCGACCGCCTCGTCCAGCGCGGCCTGGGCCAGTCCGATCGCGCAGGCCGCGATGCCGAGCCGCCCTGAGTCGAGCGCGGACAGGGCGATGGCGAAGCCCTGCCCCTCCTCGCCGATGCGCCGTTCGTCACAGACGCGCACGCCGTCGAAGTGGACCTGCGCGGTGGGCGAGCCCTTCATGCCCATCTTCTTCTCCGGCATCGCGCCGCTCAGCCCTTCGGCGTCGCCGGGCACCAGGAACGCGGTGATCCCGCGGGAGCCCTCCTCGCCGGTGCGCGCCATGACGGTGTAGAAGTCGGCGATCCCGCCATGGGTGATCCAGGCCTTGGTGCCGCTGATCACCCACTCGTCGCCGTCACGCACCGCCTTGGTCCGCAGTGAGGCGGCGTCCGAGCCGGAGGCCGGCTCGGAGAGGCAGTACGCGCCGAGCAGTCCGCCGCCGAGCATCGCGGGCAGGTGCTCGACCTGCTGCTCCTTGGATCCGTAGGCGGCCAGCGCGTAGGAGGACAGGGTGTGCACGCTGACACCGAGGCCGACGGTGAGGCGGGCAGCGGCGAGCTCCTCGAGGACCTGGAGGTAGACCTCGTACGGCTGGTCGCCGCCACCGTACTCGGAGTCGTACGGCAGGCCGAGCAGTCCGGAGTCCGAGAGCAGGGTGAAGACCTCGCGCGGGAAGCGTCCGGCGTCCTCCTCCTCGGCCGCCCTCGGGGCGATCTCACGCTGCGCGATGTCGCGGACGAGTGAGATCAGGTCCCTGGCCTCGTCTGTGGGCAGCTGACGCTCCACCGGTTGCGGGGCGCGGTCGGACATGGCGACGGTCTCCTCCCTGTCGGGCGCATAGGCGGACGTGCGCCTTGGGTGAGGCGGCGCCGCCTGATCTTTCGTGGGCCCGGCCGTTGCGCGCGCTCCCGGGTCTCGGAAGCTGCTGACCAGCGGCTGTGCGCTGTGAGTATGCCCGATCAGCGACCTCCAGTCACCAGTTAACGACCGCTTACTTCAACAGTCCACCCCAGACTTTCCCGTGCCCGAAATTGGTACGAACCATTGACCAAGTGGTCTAGTCCTCCTACGCTCACAGGCCAACGCTTGATCGCGTTCATGCCAATCGGCGCGCGTTCCCCTCCCCCCAAGAGGAGACACCGATGCACACTCCCCGCAGGTCCGTCCGGGCGCTGCTGTCCGCCGCCTGTTGCGCCGCCCTCTGCGCCGGGCTGCCGGCCGGCGCGGGCACGGCCACCGCCGCCGTTCCCACCGCGCCGAAGGCCGCCGGCTCGAAGGTCGTCGGCTACTTCACCGAGTGGGGCACCTACGACCGCAAGTACTACGTCAAGAACATCGAGACCTCCGGCTCGGCGGCCAGGCTGACCCACATCAACTACGCCTTCGGCAACGTGACCGGCGGCAAGTGCGCGATGGGCGACTCCTACGCGGCGACCGACCGCGCCTACACCGCGGCCGAATCGGTGGACGGCGTCGCCGACACCTGGGACCAGCCGCTGCGCGGCAACTTCAACCAGCTCCTCAAGCTGAAGAAGAAGCATCCGGGTCTCAAGATCCTCTGGTCGTTCGGCGGCTGGACCTGGTCGAGCGGCTTCGGCGAAGCCGCGAGGAACCCCGCCGCATTCGCCCAGTCCTGCTACGACCTGGTGAAGAACTCCAAGTGGGCCGGCGTCTTCGACGGCATCGACATCGACTGGGAGTACCCGAACGCCTGCGGCAACACCTGCGACACCAGCGGCCGGGCCGCCTTCAGGAACCTGATGGCGGCGCTGCGCTCCAAGTTCGGCAGCAGCGCGCTGGTCACCGCGGCGATCACCGCCGACGCCACCAGCGGCGGCAAGATCGACGCGGCGGACTATGCGGGGGCGGCGCAGTACGTCAACTGGTACAACCCGATGACGTACGACTACTTCGGCGCCTGGGACTCGACCGGCCCGACGGCCCCGCACTCACCGCTGAACTCCTACTCCGGCATCCCGAAGGCCGGCTACCACACCTCGGCGACCATCGCGAAGCTGAAGGGCCTGGGCATCCCGGCCTCGAAACTGCTGCTCGGCATCGGCTTCTACGGGCGCGGCTGGACCGGCGTCACCCAGGCGGCACCGGGCGGTTCGGCGACCGGACCGGCGGCGGGGACGTACGAGCAGGGCATCGAGGACTACAAGGTGCTCAAGGCCAAGTGCCCGGCGAACGGCACCGTGGGCGGCACCGCGTACGCCAAGTGCGGGAACAACTGGTGGAGTTACGACACCCCGTCGACCATCGCCACGAAGATGGCGTACAAGAACCAGCAGGGCCTGGGCGGCACGTTCTTCTGGGAGCTGAGCGGGGACACCGCGGGCGGTGAGCTGATCAAGGCGATCAACTGAGCTGCGCGCGTGGTTCGGGGCGGAGGCCGCGGCCTTCGCCCCGGCGGTGTCAGGGCTCCCGGCGGTGTCAGGGCTCCCGGCGGGCGGGCTGCGGAGCCGGGTAGGACGGGTCCAGTTCCTCGATGGCGCGCAGGGCTCCGCCCAGCGTCTTCACCAGCAGTTCGCGCATGGTGTCACGGGACAGCTGGGGGTCGTCGATCCAGGCCAGGGTGGCGCCCTCGACGCTGCACACCCAGGAGAGCAGGCCCATCCGGGCGAGCGGTGCGATGTCGCTGCGCCCGTACGCCCCCTCGGCGATGGTCGCGACGATCGCCTCGCGCACCCCGTCCCGGATGGAGTGCACCTCGGTGTCGAAGCCGACCCCGCCGCTGACGATGGTCCGGAAGGCGGCCTGGTGGTGCTCGGCGTAGCACAGGTAGCTGTCGATGGTGCGGTGGACGCGGTCCACGGCCGCCAGTTCGAGCCCGCTCGCGGCGAAGGTGACCAGGCCGGCGACGGAGTCCTGGATGATCGCCAGGTAGTAGCCGCGCTTGGACTGGAAGTAGTAGTAGATCAGCCCCTTGGCGACATGCGCCTGCCGGGCGATGTCGTCCATGGAAAGCGCGTCGTAGGACGTGTCGGCGAACAGCTTCCGCCCGATGGTGATGAGTTCGGCACGACGCGCCATGGAGCGCTCGGTGCCGCGCGCCCTGGGGCGGACGACGGCGGGCTGCTGACTAATATTCAATTCAGACCCTGGTCTCAACGGGCGGCGGGACATCCGCAGTATGTCAGAACGCCATTACCCGTTCGGGCGGCCCGGGGTCACACCAGGCCGAGCTGGGTCACGAGCATCGCGATGACCACGACCAGGGTCCAGCCCATGACGTGCTCGACGATCTTCGGGCCGTCGTCCTTGGGGCCGCCGGTGCGGGCGCGGGTGGCGGTGGCTGAGTGTGCGGTCATGGTCTCTCACTGAGGTCGGACGTACTGGGTGGAATCCCCCACCGATCTGTCCACCTTGCCACCCGCGACGGCTTTTGCGGCAGAGAGGTTGGTCACACGGTCAGCACACACCCACCGCCGCGAGCGCCTTGCGCTGGTGGGAGCTCGGACGCGCCGGGAAGTACAGATAGCAGACACCGCCCGTGCCCGAGACGACCTTGCCGCTCGCGTTGTACCGCTTGGTCCTCAGCCAGATGTTCTCGAACTCCCTCCTGAGGTACACCCGCCGCACCGCCTCGTCGCCCGGCGAGGCCGGGTCGTTGGCGATCACGTCGCCCTCGGCGGTGAAGCCGATCACCGTCATCAGATGGCCGGAGGTGCCGTAACCGGCTCCCGTCAGCTCGGTCTTGAGGAAGGACTGGGACGTTATGGCCGGGACACCGGCCGCGATCAGCGTCTCCAGGTCGGTGAGCGAACCGAGCCGGGTGACCACGCCCTGCAGGTCCTTGTACGTGGCCGCGTAGGCGACGTTGAACGGCCAGTTGCCGCAGCCGGCGTACTGGTAGTCGTACGTGTACCGGGCCGCGTGGTCCACCTGCGGGTCGGCGTAGCTCGGGTCGACCCAGGAGAGCTGCTCGGGGGTGAGCCGGCCGCCCCAGTACTCGATGATCATCTGCGAGGAGGTGGGGCTGCACCAGGCCTCGCCACCGTTGTCGTACTCGGGGTACTGGCCCTTGTGGATCTCCTGGGAGTAACGCGGGACGATCAGCTCTTGGGCCAGGCCGGGCGTGGAGGCCGGGACGGTGAAGCGGTCGGGGACAGCGGAGCCCATGGCGCCGAGCCGCCATACGGTGGGGGTGAGCCTGGTGCCCGGCTTGCGGTACAGGGTCAGCCGCAGCCGGTAGGAGTCCAGGCGCGGACCGGTGGTGGCGTCGTCGACGGCGAAGGTGTCCGTCCAGATGGTGCTCTTGCCGTCGGTCTGGCCGTCCACCGAGGTCCGCTTGATGTCCTGGTCGCCGGCCGCCCAGCGGCCCATCACGTACCAGGGGGTGTCCGTGCCGTCGGAGTACGTGCCCTGCAGCTCGACCTGGAGCCAGGTACCGGCCGGGGTGTGCGCGTTCCAGGAGGCGATCGCCTCGGTCGCGGGGACGCGGAGCCGGTGGACCGGGGAGGTCCAGGTGGCGTACTCCCAGGCGGCGGTCGTGCCGGTGTGCGGATCGGTGTAGTCGGTGGTGCCCGCCGGGGTGGCGATCACGACCCCGGGCCGGGCGCCCGGCACGGCCCGCACTCCCTTGGCGGCACCGGAGCGCCAGTCGGAGTACGTGATCCAGGCGCGGTTGTCGACCGGTCGGGCCTGGCCGGAGTCGTCCGCGTCGTGCACGGACGCGGTGACGGCGGCCGCGGGGCCCGAGCCACCGGCCACGGCGGCGGCGACCGCTGCGGCCAGAACGGTTCTGCGGGACGGCTGTTCGGCTCTGCTCATGGGTGGAAGACCCCCGGTGTCCGAGTGGCAGCTGTGCGCCAACTATGGCCGAGGCAGCATGCCCCTGCCAGCACTTCGGCCCATGCCACGCCCACGAACATTGGTCTCACCCACTGGCGGTGGCCGGTACGCCGGACGGGCCCGGCGCACGCGCATGACGTGCGCCGGGATCCGCGCCGCACGGGTCAGATGAGGTCCATCGCCGCGACCTCGTCCGGACGCCCGTAGCTGACCGGCCCCTGGAAGCGGCGGCGGGCGGTGGCGAACCACCACACCGTGGCCACGACCAGGACGGCGGCCAGGGCGATCGGCGCGTAGTTGAAGGAGTCGACGGTGATCGGCGAGGCCTGCGGCAGCATGAACAGGACACTGCTCAGCACGACCCAGATGACCGCGACCCAGCCGACCGGCCTGCCCCAGCGGCCCAGGTGCCAGGGGCCGGGCCGGAACTCGTCGCCGAGCCGCAGCCGCAGGAAGACCGGCACGGCGTAGGCGAGGAAGAGCCCGACGACATTGACGCTGACGATGGCGGTGAACGCGGTGTGCGACCACCAGCCCGGCAGCACCAGGGCCAGGGAGCAGGCCACCGCGAGCCATACGGCCTTCACCGGCGTACGGGTGCGCGGCGAGACCGAGTGCCACAGGCGGGAGCCGGGCATGGCGCCGTCCCGGGAGAACGCGAAGATCTGCCGGGTGTTGCTGGTGAGGTTGGCGAGGCCGCAGAAGAGCATCGCGCCGATCACGATCAGCAGCAGCGCCTTGGCCCAGCCCAGGCCGAGCCCGTCGATGAGAATCTGGACGGGCGGCGCGGGCGAGCCCGCCACCTTGTCGTAGTCGCCGATGCTGTAGACGAGCGCCAGCATCAGGATCAGGCCGGTGATCGCCGAATAACCTATCGAACGGGTGATCCCCTTCGGGGCGTTGACCGTCGCCCGGACCGTTTCCTCGGACATGTGGAAGCTGCCGTCGAAGCCGGTGAAGGTCCAGCTGGTGACGAGCAGGCCGAGCATGCCGCCGTAAAGCCCGTTCGTGAAACCGGTGTTGTTCACGAAATGCGTCACGAAGGACGCCGACCGGTGGTGGTCCGGCATCACGATCAGTGTGGTCACGATCACCACGAGTCCGATCAGCAGCCACCACACGGATATCCGGTTCAGGACGGCGACGAGCTGGACCGTGTAGGTGTTGGCGAGCCCCTGCAGAACGATGATCAGGGCCGTGATCAGGACCGTCTGGTGCGCGGTCGGCTCGTACGAGGACCACTGCAGGGCGATGAAGGCCTGGATGAAGGTGGCGGCCGCGTACCCGGTGGCGGCGGTGCCGCCGATCTGGCCCACGAAGTTCAGCCAGCCCGTGTACCAGGACCAGGCCCCCTTGTGCCGCTTGGCGAGTTTACCGGCGGAGAAATACAGCGCCCCGCTCGTCGGATAGGCCGACGCGATTTCCGCCATGGCCGCACCGATGAACAGCACCATGACGGAGACACCGATCCAGCCGAAGACGAGAATGCGGGGTCCGCCCGCGTTCATACCGTAGCCGAAGGACGAGAAAATACCCGAGAGGATATTGATGATGGTGAAGGAGATCGCGAAATTGTCGAACGCCTGGAATCGGCGGGTGAGTTTCCGCGGATAACCCATCGCATGCAGGGTCGCATCGTCGTCGAGTGCGATCGGGTCCTCTCCCCCGCGAGCTCCGGCCCGTGGAGTGGATATCCGTTCTGACACTGATCGGCCTTTCTCTCAGTAGGGGTCGAGCAGGACGTCAGGCGGCCCCCGGCACGGGCAGGCCGCAGGCACGCCGGGCCCGGGAGAGCTGCTCGGCGGGTTCACCGAAGACGCTCCAGGGCATGCGCGAGGCGTACGGCCCCATCACCGTGAAGACCGCCCGGGCCTCGAACTCGCGCTGGGCCATGACCAGCGCGTGCGCGAGGTAGGCCAGGTCGAGCACCGGAGTGAAGCGGTAACCGGCCACCGCGGGAAGCCAGTTGTGGTAGATCGCCAGGGCGGTGGAGCGCCACTGGGGCTGCTCCCAGACACGGTCGGCGAGCAGTCGGGTGGGGTTGTAGCTCTCCACGAGAGCGACCAGGGGAAGCAGCCGCAGCACGGAGTCGGCGGGCGCCCGCTGGCTGAGGAAGGCGGCCACGTCCCAGGCCGCGTTGACCGAGCCGCCGTACCGCGTGAAGAAGAAGGAGAGGAAGCGGTGGTGGGCCTCGCGGTTGAACGGGTCGAGCGTCAGGACGTGGGCGAACAGCCGCCAAGGGCCGGGCGGGGCGGTGAGCAGGCCGCCCGGGGCGGGATCGCGCAGCCGGTGCAGCCGGGCCATGGCCAGCTTGGCGACCCAGGGCGTGGGGTCGGCGGGGGCCAGGCCGGCGGCCCGGTCGCAGGCGCCCAGCGCGATCCGCTCCAGGGCCTCGGCCCGTCCGTCACGGGCGTCGGCGGCGCGGACCGCGCGCAGCACGGCCACCCTGGCCCACATCAGGGCCGCCTCCGGGGTCGGCTCCTCGGCCAGCCAGCGCTCGACGAGGTCGGAGCCGGCGGCCTCGGAGGCCATGACCAGGGAGCGATGGGCGCGGAGGCCGAAGTCGGAGCGCGTCTCGACCAAGGCTTCGCGGGCGTTCAGATAACGTCCGGCGCGCACGTCGACGCATACGCTCGCGAGGACACGGTCGTCGGCCGCCGGATGCCACACATACTGCCCTTCGAATAACTCCGCGGCCATCTTCCCCTGTCCGTCCCCGTTACGGCGCATCGCGGTTGCACACGAGGCACTCTACTCACCACCGGGCACACCGGGAACGGCGATTTCGACATATCGGTCAACCGATTCGGAACATTAATGAAACGATTACCGACCGCCTCGGGGGTAGTTCAAGGCGATACGTTTTCCGACCGCCTCCGCGGCCGCCGCGCGGCACCATTAGAATGTTTCCGGAAAACCGCCCACACCGCATCACACCTCGGGAATCACCATTCACGACCTCGCCGCCCGCCTGCGCGAACTCCCCCCGTCCTGCGGACCGGTGCGCCTGATCGGTGTCGACGGGCACGCCGGCTCCGGGAAGTCCACGTTCGCCGGCCACCTGGCCGCCGCACTGGGCGGGGCCCCGGTGCTGCACCTCGACGACATCGCCAGCCACGACGAGCTCTTCGAGTGGACCGGACGGCTGCTGGCCCAGGTGATCGAGCCGCTCGGCCGGGGCGAGACCGCGGCGTACGCGCCCTACGACTGGCGCGCCCGGAGCTTCGGCCCGCCCCGCGCGTTGCCGCCCGCACCCGTGGTCCTCGTGGAGGGCGTCGGCGCCGGCCGCCGTGCGCTGCGCCCGCATCTGGCGGGGCTGCTGTGGATGGAGCTGCCGCACGAGGAGTCCTGGAACCGCGGGCGCCTGCGGGACGGATCCGAGCAGCGGGACTTCTGGGCCGGGTGGGTCCGGGCGGAACGCCGGCACTTGACCACGGACCCGTCGCGGGCGTACGCCGACCTTCTGGTGTTGCAGTCACAGAAGGGGTACGAGGTACTGCCTGGGCCCGGCGTGGCCAATGGACCGGACCAGGAAGTCACTCACGGTGACGGCCCGTCCGCTGTGTGCTGAACTTGTGAAGACCCTTGTCTGAGAACTTGTTCGAGTGCCTCAACTCGGCTTGACCCGGGGGCCGTACAGGACTTACGTTCTCAATGTGCGGCCATTCGGAGCCGCCCCACAGACGCGAAGCCCCCGGTTGTTCCCCCGTGATCGGGGGCTTCGTTCTGCCCTCCGCGCCTTTTTCGGGCGCCGCGCGCATAGATCCGCTCACCCTCAGTCACCGAACCGGTTGCGCCCCGTCTGCTCCCACCTCGCCAAACGAGCCGTGCGGCACCCTTCGGCGGGCACCCGACCCGCAGGTACGATGCCTTCGGTGCGACCTTCGAACGGCTGCTTCGCGCACCTTCAACTCCGGTCCGCGGCACAGCGGTTCGACCAAGGAAGCCGCCGGGCGACTGCTCGGTGGTGAACCAACGGGGGCACGGTTTGTGGGGGACGTGATGGACTTCGGCACGCAGGGCCTGGAGGCCCCGGCCGACCTCGCCTGGCTGCGAGGCGTGGACGCCTACACGATGGGCGCCTATCCGCAGGCCGAGGAGGAGTTCCGCACCGCGGTGCGGATGGATCCCGGGATGGCCGACGCCTGGCTCGGGCTGCACGCGCTGCGCGTGGACACGACGACCGCGCTGCTCAGGATGTTCCGGCACCGGGACCGTTTCGGGGAGCAGCGCGCCCGGCACCGCCGCACCCTCAACTCCTGGTACTGGCTTGGCTGGTGGGTGCAGCCGGTGCTGGAGAGCCCGCGGGACCTGCTGCTCGCGCACGCCTCGCACTGGCTGGACGGCCGGCACGTGCCGGAGCTGGACCGGGCGCTCGCCGGACTCCCGCCCGTGGACGCCGACCCGCAGGTGCGCTTCCTGCACGCCTGCCGGTCCTATCTGGTCAAGGACTGGGAGCAACTGGTCCGGCACACCGATTCGCTGCTCGACGACCCGATGCTCGGTATCGAGGCCGGTCTGTTCGGCGGCATGGCCAGGGTCCGCCTGGAGATGTACGGGCAGGCGGAGCCGCTCCTGGCGGTGGCCCTCATGCGCTGCCGCAGCGAACAGCCCCAGCGCAAGGAGCTGCGGTACTGGCTGGCCCGCGCCCACGAGGGCACCGGGCGCAGCGCGGCGGCACTGCCGTTGTACCGGGCCGTGCACCGCGTCGACCCCGCTTTCATGGACACCTCGGCCCGTCTGGCCGCGATCGCCGAGGCCGACGGGTACGACGATGCGGCCGGTCTGGCGGCGATCACGCTCACCGGCGCCGGGCAGGACAGCGTGGACGGCCCCGACACGTTCGACCCCCTCTTCGGCATCGAGGGCCGCGACCTGCGGTTCTCCGAGCCCGACCTGCCGCCCACCGGTGCACTGCCGTCGGTGACAGATCCGGCGGTGCGCGAGAAGACCATCGGAGCCGCGCCGCTGCCCGCCGGGCCCACCGACCCCGCCCTGCTGGAGGAGGCGCTCGCCGAACTGGAGCGCATGGTGGGCCTTGAGCCCGTCAAGCGCCAGGTCAAGGCGCTCTCGGCCCAGTTGAACATGGCGCGGCTGCGGGCCGGGCAGGGTCTGCCGGTGCAGCCGCCGAAGCGCCACTTCGTCTTCTCCGGCCCCTCGGGCACCGGCAAGACCACGGTCGCCCGCATCCTGGGCCGTGTCTTCTACGCCCTGGGTCTGCTCGGCGGCGACCATCTGGTGGAGGCCCAGCGGGCGGATCTCGTCGGCGAGTACCTGGGCCAGACCGCGGTCAAGGCCAACGAGCTGATCGACTCCGCGATCGGCGGAGTGCTGTTCGTCGACGAGGCGTACTCGCTCTCCAACTCGGGCTATGGCAAGGGCGACGCGTACGGCGACGAGGCCCTGCAGGTCCTGCTCAAGCGGGCCGAGGACAACCGGGACCACCTGGTGGTGATCCTGGCCGGCTATCCGGAGGGCATGGACCGGCTCCTGGCCGCCAACCCGGGGCTGTCCTCCCGGTTCACGAGCCGCGTCGACTTCCCCTCGTACCGGCCCCTCGAACTCACCTCGATCGGCGAGGTGCTCGCCGGGGAGAACGGTGACGTGTGGGACGAGGAGGCGCTGGACGAGCTGCGCTCCATCGCCGGGCACGTCGTCGACCAGGGGTGGATCGACGAGCTGGGGAACGGGCGGTTCCTGCGGACGCTGTACGAGAAGAGCTGCGCCTACCGGGACCTTCGGTTGTCGGCGTACCCCGGGCTGCTGTCCCGCGACGACCTGGCGACTCTCCGGCTGCCGGACCTGATGCAGGCGTACGGCGAGGTGCTGTCGGGGCGGGGGCCGCAGGATCCGTCGGCCATGTAGGTGCCGCGTGCCGGCTCCGGGCTGGGCGGGCGTGGGCACGCTCGCCCGCGCCGGCAGGGCGCCTGCCCCGAGTTCTCGGCCCAGCTCGAAGAGCCCGGGGGGAGGCACGGCTGCCCGCAACCAGGTGGCTAGGTGGCCAGCACCCCCTCGGGCTCCCCGCTCGCCCGCGGCTCCGTCACCCTCGGCTCCGGAGTCTCCCGGTGCGCCGGGTCCCGTACCTCGCCGACCAGCAGCTCCAGTACGTCCTCCAGCGCCACGAGGCCGAGCACCTTGCCGGACGCGTCGGCCACCTGGGCCAGATGCGTCGCGGCCCGCCGCATGACCGTGAGCGCGTCGTCGAGGGGCAGCTCGGACCGGAGGGTCGTCATGGGCCGCCAGACGTGCTGCGGTACGGCCCGGTCCGAGTCCTCCAGGTCCAGTACGTCCTTCACGTGCACGTACCCCATGAAGGCGCCCTTCTCCGCGGCTACCGGGAACCGCGAGTACCCCGTCCGGGCGGTGAGCCGGACGATCTCCCCCGGCGTGACCGACGGAGTCACGGTCACCAGTGACTCGCGCTTGAGGAGCACGTCGGTGACGGGGCGGGAGCCCAGCTCCAGCGCGTCCTCCAGACGCTCCTGCTCCTCGGGGGCGAGCAGGCCCGCCTGGCCGGAGTCCTCCAGCAGACGGTTGAGCTGCTCACTCGTGACGACGGCCTCGACCTCGTCCTTGGGCTCCACACGGAACAGCCGCAGGATGCCCTGGGCACAGGCGCCGAGAGCCACCGTGATCGGCCGGCAGAGGCGGGCGAAAGCGACCAGGCCGGGGCCGAGCCACAGCGCGACCTTCTCCGGCGCCGCCATCGCGAGGTTCTTCGGGACCATCTCACCGATGACGAGGTGGAAGAAGACCACGGCGGCGAGGGCGATGACATAACCGAGCGGGTGAACCACGCCGTCGGGGAGATGGATCGCCTCGAACACGGGTTCAAGCAGATGGGCCACCGTCGGCTCGGCGACCGCGCCCAGCGTCAGCGAGCACACGGTGATGCCGAACTGGGCGGCGGCCATCATCTGCGGCAGCCGCTCCAGGCCGTACAGCACCTGACGGGCCCGCGCGGTGCCGAGCGGTTCGATCTGGCTGCGTCGGACGGACACGAGCGCGAACTCGGCGCCGACGAAGAATCCGTTGGCGAGCACGAGCAGCGCGGCGAAGATCAGCTGGAGCAGGCTCATCGGGCGGCCTCCACAGCGGGAGCCACGGGGGTCGTCCGCACGAGGCGGACCCGTTCCGCGCGGTAGTGCCGGACCTGGCGCACGGAGAGCCGCCAGCCCGGCAGCTCGGCCTTGTCGCCGGGGGCCGGGATCCGGCCGAGCAGGTCGGCGACCAGGCCCGCCACCGTCTCGTACGGGCCTTCCGGCACGTCGAGGCCTATGCGCTGCAGGATGTCGACGCGGCAGCTGCCGTCCGCGTCCCACGCGGGCCTGCCGTCCTCCGACTGAGCGGCGGCGAGCTCGGGGACGTCCTGGCGGTCGTGCTCGTCGCGGACCTCACCCACGAGTTCCTCGACGATGTCCTCCAGGGTGACCACACCCGCCGTGCCCCCGTACTCGTCGACGACGACGGCGATGGGCTGCTCGCTGCGCAGGCGCGCGAGGAGCGGCTGCACCGGAAGCGTCTCGGGGACCAGCAGCGCCTTGCTCGCGATACGGCCGACCGGGGTACGCAGCCGGTCGTGCGACGGGATCGCCAGGGCGTCCTTGAGGTGGACCATGCCGACGATCTCGTCGATCTTCTCCCGGTAGACGGGGAAGCGGGACAGGCCGGTGGCCCGGGTCAGATTGACCACGTCCTCGGCGGTGGCCGAGTCCTGGAGCGCGCTGACCTTCACCCGCGGGGTCATGACGTGCTGCGCGGTCAGGTCGCCGAGGGACAGTGTCCGCACGAAGAGATCGGCCGTGTCCTGCTCCAGCGCGCCGGCCTGGGCGGAGTGCCGGGCCAGGGAGACGAGCTCGCCGGGGGTGCGGGCGGAGGCCAGTTCCTCGGCGGGCTCGACACCGAGGGCGCGGACGAGCCGGTTGGCGACCGTGTTCAGCGCGGCGATCACCGGGCGGAACAGGCGGGAGAAGTGGTACTGCGGGCCCGCGACGAAGCGCGCGACCTGCAGGGGCTTGGACACCGCCCAGTTCTTGGGCACGAGTTCGCCGATCACCATCTGGATCGCCGAGGCGAGCAGCATGCCGACGACCACGGCGACACCGGACGCCGCGCCGTCGGGGATGCCGATCGCGGCGAACGGGCCGCGCAGGAGCTGCCCGAGGGCCGGTTCGGCGAGCATGCCGACGACAAGCGAGGTGATGGTGATACCGAGCTGGGTGCCGGAGAGCTGGAAGGACAGCTCCTTGAGCGCCTCGACGACCGTACGGGCGCGCTTGTCGCCCTCGGCGGCGGCCTTCTCGGCCTCCGGGCGCTCGACCGTCACCAGGCCGAACTCTGCCGCCACGAAGAAGCCGTTGGCGAGGATCAGCAGGAACGCCGCTCCGAGGAGCAGCAGGGGGATGCTCATGATGCCGCCGCCTCCGCGCTATGTCGGTAGGGGGCGGCGCAGGTACTACAGGACGATCCGTCCATCGCCGGAGAGGGTCACTCCTCGGGTAGCAGGAACCCCTGTGCGCCGGGCGGCACGACAGGGGCGGAGGCGCAACGAAAACGCCTCCGTCACCAGATTAATCAAGACACGCGTCAATGTGGCAGGGCGAACGCCCCTGAGTCAGCCCTCATCCTGCCCGGAATCCCTTGTGGCGCGAGCCTCGGCGAGCGCCCGCAGCGTGCGCGCGTCGGCGATGGCACGCTTCTTGGCGATGCCCGGCTGGATGCCGAGCGCGGGCAGGCTGGTGCCGTCGCTGAGGTTCAGGAACACCCACGGGTCACCCGGGCGGAGGTTCACCTGGAGGATTTCCGCCCAGTCCAGGCGCCGTCTGGTGACGATGTTCACGACGGTGACGCCGGTCTCGTCGGCGACCACCTTCACCCGGGCGAGCTGGGCCAGCGCCCAGAAGCTGAGGCCGCCGGTGACGATGAAGGTGAGCCGGTCCCCCGGGCCGAGCTGATCCAGCAGCAGGGACACCCCCGACAGCACCGCGAAGATCGCGACTCCGGCAGTGAGCAGGACCACACGGGTGCGGCCCGGCCGGAACGTGACGGGGAGGGCGGGAAGGGGTGTGGGTTCGGACATCGGTGTGCGGCCCCCGGGATCAGAGGCGGCAGGCGTGGATGGCCGTGGTCAGGATGGCCCGCGCGCCGATGGCGTACAGGTCGTCCATGATCCGCTGGGCGTCCTTGGCGGGGACCATGGCGCGGACGGCCACCCAGCCCTCGTTGTGCAGCGGGGAGATGGTCGGACCCTCCAGGCCCGGGGTGATGGCGACGGCCGCCTCCAGGTGCTCGGCGCGGCAGTCGTAGTCCATCATCACGTAGGTCCGGGCCACCAGGACGCCCTGCAGGCGGCGCAGGAACTGCTGGACCTTGTGCTCCTCGGTGTCCGCGCCGGTACGCCGGATGACGACGGCCTCGGACTTCATGATGGGCTCGCCGATGACCTCCAGGCCCGCGTTGCGCAGCGAGGTGCCGGTCTCGACGACGTCCGCGATGATCTCGGCGACCCCCAGCTCGATGGCGGTCTCGACGGCGCCGTCGAGGTGGACGACGGAGGCGTCGATGCCGTTGTCGGCGAGGTGCTTGGCGACGATGCCCTCGTAGGACGTGGCAACCGTCAGGCCGTTCAGGTCCTCGACGCCCTTCGCCGTGCCGGGCTTGGTGGCGTAGCGGAAGGTGGAGCGGGCGAAGCCGAGCGGCAGGATCTCCTCGGCGTTGGCGCCGGAGTCGATGAGCAGGTCGCGGCCGGTGATGCCGATGTCGAGGCGGCCGGAGGACACGTAGATCGCGATGTCGCGGGGGCGGAGGTAGAAGAACTCGACCTCGTTCGCCGGGTCGACGATCCGCAGTTCCTTGGACTCCCGGCGCTGCAGGTAGCCGGCCTCATGCAGCATGTCCCCCGCAGGGCCGGACAGTGAACCCTTGTTGGGGACGGCGATGCGCAGCATGAGGTCGGCTTCCTTTGTTCGTGCGTGCGGTGTGAAGGGTGGCTCTTACGGCTCAGAGGTGGGCGTAGACGTCGTCCAGGGAGATCCCGCGGGCGACCATCATCACCTGGACGTGGTAGAGCAGCTGCGAGATCTCCTCGGCGGCCGCCTCCTTGCCCTCGTACTCGGCGGCCATCCAGACCTCTGCGGCCTCTTCGACGACCTTCTTGCCGATGGCATGGACGCCCTTCCCGACCAGCTCTGCGGTGCGGGACGTGGCGGGATCGCCCTGGGCGGCCTTGTGCTGGAGCTCGGTGAAGAGCTCCTCGAACGTCTTCTTGGACATGGTGATCCCACCCTACGCGGTTTGCGCGACCCCCTAGTGCCAGGGTTCAGATACTGAGCGGAGCGTGCACGCGGTCGCCACGGCCGCCGTCACCGCCTCGTGCCCCTTGTCCTCGTTGGAGCCCTCCAGGCCGGCCCGGTCCAGGGCCTGCTCCTCGGTGTCACAGGTGAGCACGCCGAAGCCGACGGGGACGCCGGTCTCGACGGAGACCTGGGTGAGGCCCTGGGTCGCGGCCTGGCACACGTAGTCGAAGTGGGGGGTGCCGCCGCGGATGACGACGCCGAGCGCGACGACCGCGTCGTAGCCGCGGCCCGCGAGGACCTTGGCGGCGACCGGCAGCTCGAAGCAGCCGGGGACCCGGATCAGGGTCGGCTCGTCGATCCCCAGTTCGTGCAGGGCGCGCAGGGCGCCGTTCACCAGACCGTCCATCACCTTCTCGTGCCACTGTGCCGCGATGACGGCGACCCTGAGGTCGCTCGCGTTGCGTACGGACAGTTCCGGTGCACCCTTGCCGCTCACGTCTCTCCTTCAGTGCTTTTCTTACTGGTTGCCACAGGTGGCCGCCGACACGGCCGCGGAAGCTGCCGCGGTCGGCGTGTCCAGCCAGGGCAGGTCGTGTCCCATCCGGTCCCGCTTGGTGCGCAGGTAGCGGAGGTTGTGTTCGCCCGCCTGTACGGGCATCGGCTCGCGCGCGGTGACCTTGAGGCCGTGGCGCAGCAGCGCGTCGGTCTTCTCGGGGTTGTTGGTCATCAGGCGCAGGCTGCGGACGCCGAGGTCCGCCAGGATCCGCGCGCCGGCGCCGTAGTCGCGGGCGTCGGCGGGCAGGCCGAGTTCGAGGTTGGCGTCGAGGGTGTCGTGGCCCCGCTCCTGCAGTTCGTAGGCGCGCAGCTTGGACAGCAGGCCGATGCCGCGGCCCTCGTGCCCGCGCAGGTAGACCACCACTCCCCGGCCCTCGGCCTGGATGCGCTGCAGGGAGGCGTCCAGCTGGGGGCCGCAGTCGCAGCGCGCGGATCCGAAGACGTCTCCGGTGAGGCATTCGGAGTGGACGCGGACGAGGACGTCCTCGCCGTCGCCGATCTCGCCGTGGACGAGGGCGACGTGCTCGACGCCGTCGGCGGCGGAGCGGTAGCCGTACGCGGTGAACGTGCCGTGCTTCGTGGGCAGGCGGACCTCGGCCTCACGGTGGACGGTGGGCTCGGAGTCCCGGCGGTAGGCGACCAGGTCCTCGATGGAGATGATCGTCAGGCCGTGCTTGCGGGCGAACGGGATCAGCTCGGGCAGGCGCAGCATGCGGCCGTCCTCGCCGGCGATCTCCACGATCGCGCCGGCCGGGCGCAGGCCCGCGAGGCGGGCGAGGTCGACGGCCGCCTCGGTGTGGCCGTTGCGGACCAGGACGCCGCCGGGCCTGGCGCGCAGCGGGAAGACATGGCCGGGGCGGACGAAGTCGCCGGGCTCCGCCGTGCCGTCGGCGAGCAGCTGGAGGGTGGTCGCTCGGTCGGCGGCCGAGATGCCGGTGGTCACGCCATGAGCGGCGGAGGCGTCCACGGAGACCGTGAACGCGGTCTTCATCGACTCGGTGTTGTCCTCGACCATCTGCGGCAGCCGCAGCCGGTCCAGCTCCTCACCCTCCATGGGGGCGCAGATCAGTCCGCGGCACTCGCTCATCATGAAGGCGACGATCTCGGGGGTCACCTTCTCGGCGGCCACGACGAGGTCGCCCTCGTTCTCCCGGTCCTCGTCGTCGACGACCACGATGGGGCGGCCGGCCGCGATGTCGGCGATGGCCCGCTCGACGGGGTCGAGGGTGAAGTCCTCGATGCTTTCGGTGCTGTACAGGATCGGTGCCGCGCTCATGCGGGCGCTCCTTCCAGAGCGGGCTGCGAGCCCTGACGGGAGCGCAGCCACCAGTCGCGCATGCCCCACAGGACGAGTGCGCCGTAGATGACGTAGACGAAACCGGAGAAGGCGTAGCCGTTGGCGAAGTTCAGGGGCACGCCGACCAGGTCGACGAGGAGCCAGGCGAACCAGAACTCGACCATGCCGCGCGCCTGGGCGTACATGGCGACGACGGTGCCGACGAAGATGTAGGCGTCCGGCCAGGGGTCCCAGGACAGGGACGGGTAGGCCTTGAACAGCAGGGCCACGGCGACGGTGCCGACCGCCGCGGCGCCGAGCATCGCCGCGCGCTCGCGCCAGGTGGCGAAGCGGACGGAGATGTGGCCGTCCTCGCTCTGCCCCTTGCCGCGCTGCCACTGCCACCAGCCGTACAGCGCGACGGTCATGACGACGGCCTGCTTGCCGGCGCTGCCGGTCAGGTGACCGTAGAAGGCTCCGAAGAGGATCAGTCCGGACAGGAACTGCACCGGCCAGCTCCAGATGGACCGCCGCCAGCCGAGGGCGAGAGCGACCAGGCCGAAGATGTTGCCGATCATGTCCGACCAGAGGATGTGCTGGTCGAAGAGGACGAAGGCCTCCTTGTTCAGCCAGTTCACTGGCCGGCCCCCTGCCCGGCGGCGAGGAGCCGCTCGACGTACTTGGCGATGACGTCGACCTCGAGGTTGACCGGGTCGCCGGGCTGCTTGAGGCCGAGCGTGGTCAGGGCGAGGGTGGTGGGGATGAGGCTGACGGAGAAGTAGTCCGGGCCGGCCTCGACGACGGTGAGGCTGATGCCGTCGACGGTGATGGAGCCCTTCTCGACGACGTAGCGGGCGAGGTCCGCGGGCAGCGAGACCTTCACGATCTCCCAGTTCTCGGACGGCTTGCGCTCCAGCACCTGGCCGGTTCCGTCCACGTGCCCCTGCACGATGTGCCCGCCGAGGCGCGCGCCCACGGCGGTGGGGCGCTCCAGGTTGACGCGGGAGCCGACGGCGAGGACGCCCAGGCTGGAGCGGTCGAGGGTCTCGGCCATGACGTCCGCGGTGAACTCGTCGCCCTCGTGCTCCACGACGGTGAGACAGACGCCGTTCACGGCGATGGAGTCGCCGTGCTGCGCGCCCTCGGTCACGACGGGGCCACGGAGCCTGAAGCGGGAGGCGTCGCCGAGATTCTCGACGGCGGTGACCTCACCCAGTTCTTCGACGATTCCGGTGAACACTTCCCGGGTCCTCCTGCCTCAATAGGGCACGGACTCCGGGGCCTGTCGATGACGACAGAATCTACGGGTGAGCACACCGAGAGCGACGCCGAAAAGGACTCGTCCGACTGCGGACGAGCCCAGATACGGCGGCGCGCATATGTGTATGCCCGCCCGCCGCGCACTGCCTCCCATCCGGACTTTAACCGTCGGTCCAGGAATTTCACCTGGTCAACCGGCCGCTGGAAGCGACCGGGTCGCGGACTGTAACCGCCGGTTCGGACTTTCACCGACCCCGGAGTGCGCTGCTTCTGGTACAGATCCAGTGTGCCACGCCCGATGGTCATCCATGCAGGCGGCCCGTGTGGGGTGGCTCACAGGCCGCATTGCCCGCCTTCCGTGGGCCGCTGACGATCCGTCGGAACCCGGCCGGAACCCATTGACCGAATGGTCTAGTCCTTTTAGGGTTCGGGTGGGCCCGGCGGCGGTGACGACGGCCCTTGCCCGCCGCCGGGTCTTCGGGCGCTCTGGCAGGCTGAGCGCATGACGACGCCGACCGCCGAGGAGTTCGAGACCCACCGCCCGCGTCTGTTCGGCCTGGCCTACCGGATGCTCGGCTCCGCGGAGGAGGCCGAGGACACGGTCCAGGACGCGTTCCTGCGCTTCGACGGCGCCGACCGCACAGCCATCGAACATCCGTCTGCCTGGCTGGCCAGGACGGTCACCAACCTCTGTCTCAACCGGCTGACCTCGGCCCGCGCCCGGCGCGAGCAGTACGTCGGGGACTGGCTGCCGGAGCCGGTCGTGACCTCCGACGGCACCCTCGGGCCCCTGGAGTCGGCGGAGCAGCGGGACTCCGTGTCGATGGCGATGCTGGTCCTGCTCGAGCGGCTGACTCCGACCGAGCGGGCGGTGTACGTGCTGCGGGAGGCGTTCGGGTACGGGCACCGGGAGATCGCGGACGTACTGGACCTGGGCGAGGCCAACTGCCGTCAGCTGTACCGGCGGGCGGTGCTGCGGGTGGCCGCGCCCGAAGGACGGTTCGATGCCGTTCCCGAGCGGCAGGAGAAGCTCGTGGCGTCCTTCATCACGGCGGCCCGGGACGGCGATCTGGTCGGCCTGGAGAAACTGCTCGCGGCCGATGTGACCTGGTGGAGCGACGGCGGCGGCAAGGTGTCGGCTGCACGGCGGCCGATCGAGGGCCGCGAGAAGGTCCTCCGTTTCCTGGTGGGTGCGTCCCAGCGGTTCGCGGCGGGCTTCGAGTACACGGCGGCCGAGGTCAACGGCGCGACCGCGCTGGCCGCGTGGGCGAGCGACACGCTGGTCGGTGTCGTCTGCTTCGAGGAGCGGGACGGGCTGATCGCGCGGGTGCGGGCCGTGGTGAACCCGGACAAGCTGGACTTCGTACGACGCCGGCTGGCACGCCCCTGAAGAGAGTCCCGCCGGACTGTCACATTTCGCGGGAGCTGTCCGGTCTCAGCTGGCGAAGGGGGCTCCACCCGGGAGCGCCCGGCCTGCGAAGGGGCTGAACAGCATGACCACGATCCTGGTGACCGGCGGGACCGGAACCCTCGGCCGGCTCGTCGTCGAGCGGCTGCGCACGGACGGGCACGAGGTGCGGGTGCTCAGCCGGCACGCCCGGTCCCACGCCGTCGACCTGCGTGCCGGCGGTGCCGGTCTGGACGCGGCCGTCGCGGGCGTGGACACGGTCGTGCACTGCGCGAGCTCGCCGAAGGGCGGTGACGAACGGGCGGCGGAGAACCTGATCGCGGCCGCGCGCCGGGCGGGCGCGGGCCACCTCGTGTACATCTCCATCGTCGGCGTCGACCGGGTGCCGCTCGGCTACTACCTGACCAAGCTCGCCGTGGAGAATCTGGTCGCGGAGTCGGGCCTCGGCTGGACGGTGCTGCGGACGACGCAGTTCCACGATCTGCTGGTCCAGTTGTTCCAGACGCTGGCCAAGCCGCCGGTGATGCCGCTGCCGGCCGGGACGTCGGACCAGCCGATTGAGGTGGCCGAAGTGGCGGCCAGGCTGGCCGAGTTGGCGACCGGAGCGCCCGCCGGCCGGGTCGCGGACATGGGCGGCCCGGAGGTACGGACGCTCGATTCGCTGGCCCGCGCCTACCTCAGGGCGACCGGCCGACGGCGGCCACTGCTGAGCGTCCCCCTGCCCGGCCGGACGGCCCGCGCCTTCCGGAACGGCGGCCACCTCACCCCGGAGCAGGCGGTGGGCAAGGGGACGTTCGAGGCGTACCTGACCCACCGCTTCGCGGACGGAACCGCCCGGTGAGACGGACGGGGCCGGGCACGGACCCGCGACTCCGGACCACCCGATGAGGACCGGCCGGCGGGTCGGCTGACGCCCGGTGGTGCGTAGAGCCAGTCCCGGGCTCGCTCCGGCCGGGACATCCACCGCTCCGCAGCGCCCCCGAGGAGGGCGGGGCGGGTCCGTGGGTCCGTGGGTCCGTGGGTCCGTGGGTCCGTGGCTCCGTGGCTCCGTGGCTCCGTGGGTCCGTGGCTCCGTGGCTCCGTGGCTCCGTGGCTCCGTGGCTCCGTGGCTCCGTGGCTCCGTGGCTCCGTGGCTCCGTGGCTCCGTGGCTCCGTGGCTCCGTGACTCCGTGGCTCCGTGACTCCGTGGCTCCGTGACTCCGTGGCTCCGTGGCTCCGTGGCTCCGTGGCTCCGTGGCTCCGTGGCTCCGGCTAACGCTCCCGTGGTGCGAAGAGTTCGTCCTGGGCTCGCTCGCGGGCCGTCAGGAGCGCTCCGCGCAGTACGGCCGTGCCGCCGAGGCCGCTGGCCCGTACCTCGGTGGCCAGTGGGGACATCCGGTGGATCCGTTCCGCCACGCGCGCGGCGAGCGCCTCTCCCCCGGCCTGCCCGAGCTCTCCGCCGAGGACCACGCACCCCGGGTCCAGGATGGCGACGACGGACGCCACACCGATGGCGATCCGGTCGGCGAGGGCATCGAGGAAGCGGGCGGAGCGGGCCGCGTCGTCCTCCGTGCCGCCTTCGCCGAGGACCCGTGCCGCCTCCCGCACCGCCACCGCCGCCGCGCCCGGGTCCGCCGCGGCCCCCGCCAGCCCGTGTTCACCGGCCAGTTCCGCGACCGCCGCCGCCCCGACCAGCGAGTGGTAGCCGCCCTCGCAGTCCGTGGCCGAGGGCAGGGCATGCGTGCCCGGCACCGGCAGAAAGCCGATCTCGCCGGTGCCGCCGGAGGCACCGCGGCGGAGGCTGCCGTCGAGGACGACGGCGGCGCCCGGACTGTGGCCGAGCCAGAGGAGGACGAACGTGTCCCGGTCCCGGGCGGCGCCCTCCTGCTGCTCGGCCATGGCGGCGAGGTTGGTCTCGTTCTCGACACTGACGCGGGCCTGCGGGAAGCGCTCCTGAAGGGCGGCGACCAGTCGGCGGTGCCAGGCCGGCAGGCCCGCCGAGTCGCGCAACTCGCCCGTGGCGGGGTCGATGAGCCCCGGCGCGCCGATGCCGACGGTGTGCAGCCTCCCCCACACCCGATCGGACTCACGCGGGGGCACCCCCATGGCCCCGGCTTCCTCGGCCACCCGCTCCACCAGCGCCGTTGCCCGGTCCAGAGCGGGGCCGGTCCCGGTGTCGCCGCCGATCGGCACCGACGCCTCGGCGAGCACCCGGCCGAGCAGGTCGGACACGAGCACGGAGACGCTCTCGGTGCGGACGTCGAGCGCGGCCAGGTGGGCCCGGTCGGCGACGATGCCGTACAGCCGGGCGTTCGGGCCGCGGCGCTGCTCGCCCGACTCCCCGACGACCGTGATCAGGTCGGAGGCCGTGAGGCGTTCGACGAGGTCGGCGACCGTGGGCCGGGACAGTCCGGTCAACTGCTTCAACTGCCCGGCCGTCAGCGGGCCTTCCTGCTGCAGCAGACGCAGGGCGAGCCGGTCGTTGATGGCCCGGGCGGTGCTCGGTGATGCGGGCATGACGGGAATCCTCCCAGATCGGCGATCCCTGGACCGGCCACTAATTGCCTATCTATCAGGCAGGGTCCCTGATAGTTTACGGCGGTACAGCGGAGCGGCACCCGTCCGGGGAGGGGAAGGACCATGAAAGACGTGGGCTACGAACAGCACGAGATACGGCGCGCCCGGTACGCCGTGGCGGCCGTGTTCGCCGTGCACGGCGCCGTCACCGGCTCGTTCGCGACCCGTGTGCCGTGGATCCAGGACCACGCCTCGCTCGGGGCGGGGCAGCTCGGGTTCGCCCTGGCCTTCACGGCGTTCGGCGCCTCGTGCTCGATGCCGCTGGCGGGCCGGATCAGCCACCGTCTCGGCAGCCGGACGGCCCTGCGCGTGCTGATCACCCTGTGGACGCTGTCCCTGGTGCTGCCGTCCCTGGCGCCGAACATGTACACGCTGTGCCTGGCGATGTTCGCCTACGGGGCGAGCGCGGGCATGGCCGACGTCGCCATGAACGCACTGGGTGTCGAGGTCGAGCGGCTGCTCGACAGGTCGATCATGTCCGGGCTGCACGGCATGTGGAGCGCGGGCGCCCTGATCGGCTCCGCGGCCGGTACCCTCGCCGCCCACCTGGGCGCGGACGCCCGCCTGCACTTCGCACTGGCCGCGGCCACGCTCACCGCGCTCGGCGTCCTGGCCGCCGGCCGGGTACTGGACCTCCAGCCGGCCGAGGACGAGGAGCCGCCGCCGAGGTTCGCGCTGCCGCCCAGGTCGGCGCTGCTGATCGGCGCGGTCGGCTTCTGCGCGGTGTTCGCCGAGGGCGCCAGCCTGGACTGGTCGGCGGTGTTCCTGCGCGACCGCCTGGGCAGCTCCGCGGGGCTGGCGGCGGCGTCGACGACCGGCTTCATGCTGACGATGGCGGTGGCCCGGATCGCCGGGGACGCGGTGGTGAACCGATTCGGCGCGGTCCGCACCGTGCGCGCGGGCGGCGTGCTCGCCCTCCTCGGCGGGCTGCTGATCGTCATCGCGGGCCATCCGGCGGTGGCGATGACCGGGTTCGCGCTGATGGGCCTCGGCATCGCGGTGGTCGTACCGCTGTGCTTCGCGGCGGCCGGACACAGCGGCCCGAATCCCAGTCAGGCCATCGCGGGCGTGGCGACGATCACCTACACCTCGGGGCTGATCGCGCCGAGCCTGATCGGCGGGGTGGCGCAGGCGACGAGCCTGGTGGTGTCGTTCGGGCTGGTCGCCGCGCTGGCGTGCGGGCTCGTGGTCTTCGCGGGTGTGCTGCGCACCGGCGGGCGTGGCGACCGGGCCGAGGTCAGTCCGCGGGCCGCAGCAGTTCCCGGCCCGCGACCCTGAAGCCCTCGCTCCACGGCGCCGGGCGCAGCGTCGCCGCGTCCAGCCGGACCAGGACCCGGGTGCCGTGCGCGTAGGTGACCGCTCCGTCGGTCGAGCAGAAGCGGAAGCCGTAGGTCAGGCCGGTGTTGCCGAGCCGCTCCAGCCAGAGGTGGACGGCGTAGGCGCCCGGCCTGGTGACCGGTGCCTCGTAGCCGATGCGCAGCTCCTTGACCGCGTTGCAGGCGTCGCCGGCGGCCTCCCAGTCGCCGTCGAAGCGGACGCCGTGCTCGTTCCACAGATCGGTCCAGGCCCGCTCGACCATCAGCGGGTAGCGGGCATTGTGGAGCAGCCCGAGCGCGTCGAGGTCGTCGAAGTGGACGGTGACGGGTATCAGCCGGCCGTACGACAGGGCGGGGGCGATCGGGGCTTCGGCGGTCACGGGTGGGGCTCCTGGGCGTCGCTGGTGGTGCGGTGGGGTGGTGGGGGCACCCCTATCCTAAGCGAGCGCTCAGGAGCCCCGGCCGGGAAGCCCCCGAGTCAGCCGTGGTCAGCCCGCTATCGAGTCCAGCTGCTCGGCGGCGGGCCGCAGCGCCCAGAGGTCCCCGCCGGGCGGCGCCTCCAGCCCGGCGACGGCCTTCATCGCCGCCGCGTCGCCCGCGTCGGCGGCCGCGTGGACGACGTCGCTCGCCGCGTACCGGTGGAACTCCAGCTCGGGATGCGACCAGGCGGCGGCCCCGGTGGCCGCGGGCAGCAGATAGTCCACGGCCTTGAACAGGCCCTGCCCGTCCGGCCCCAGATAGGTCCACAGGTTCACGCCGACGTGCCGGCCGATGGCCGCGAGGCGCGTGTAGGCGACGAGGTCGAAGGCCGAGTAGTGCCAGCTGCGCGTCCGCGCGAGCTCCTGCGGCTGACTGCCGTCGGCGGCGATCTGCGGGTCGATCCGCTTCGCGCGTGCGTCGAGTACCGCGCGCCGGGCGAGGTCCTCGTCGCCGGTCGCGTAGGCGAGGGCGGCGAGCTGCATGTCGCAGAAGGTGCCGTGGTTGTTGCCGGCCGCGCCCTCCTGCCGGCCGAAGTCGCTCTCCTTCAGCCAGCCGAGGAAGCCGGAGTTCCACCGCGCCATTCCGGAGCGGTCCGCGGCCGTCCAGCCAGGGGCACCGGTGGCGAGGATGGCGAGCGCGTCGAGGACGCCGGTGTACGACTGCGAGAAGTCGATGATGCCGATGGCCCGGCCGTCGTACTTGCACGGGATGAACTGCGCGTGGTTCAGGTTCGGGTTCATGCGCGTGGCCGGGTCGAGGAACCAGGTGCGCAGGATCTGCCCGGCCTTCCGGGCGTACTGCGCCTTCCCCGTGTAGTACCAGGCGAGCGAAAGGTCGTACGTCGAGTCGAAGACCCGCTCCACGTCCTGGCGGTCGGTGCCGCTGTCGACCTCGGGATTGCGCTGCCCGTCACGCTGGACGTACGGGCAGCCCCAGGGGTTGTCGGCCGTCGGGGCCTGCGTCGGCCACCAGTAGGGGGCCTGGCTCAGGTAGTCGTGGACGTCGCCGCCGGGGGCAGGTCTCGGCTTGTCGACGACCGTCCAGGGGCCCTGGTCCAGCCAGGCGTCGGCGCGACCGGTCAAGTCCTGGAGCGCGCGGCGCAGTCGGGGGTCTCCGCGGTCCAGTCGGGCCTTCGTCCGCTGGAGACGGGTCCCGTCGAGGACAGCCGTCCGGGGAGCCTTCGGTGCCGCGTGCGCCGCGGGGACGAGCACGGCCGCGAACGCCACCATCACGGCCAGCAGCACAGCCGCACGGGATCTTCCACTCACCAGACACTCCGATCATAGATGTGAACGCAGTTCATGAGTAGGACCGTGCGAGCGTAGAACCGCCGGATACGCCTGACAATGGTCCGTACCATCTTCGGTACAGAGAAAGCGAAGCCTCACCATGAACCTCGGCGTGCGCTGGAAGCTGCACGGCGACGGGCGCACGCCCGCGCCCGGAGCGGTGGTACGCCCCGACGAACGGCTCACCTGGCCCCGCACGGTGGGACTCGGCGCCCAGCATGTGGTCGCCATGTTCGGTGCGTCCTTCGTCGCCCCGGTACTGATGGGTCTGGACCCGAATCTGGCGATCATGATGTCGGGCGTCGCGACCGTGATCTTCCTGCTCGCGACGCGTGGCCATATCCCCAGCTACCTGGGCTGCTCACTCTCCTTCGTGGGCGTGGCCGCGGTGATCCGGGCACAGGGCGGCACGAGCGCGACGGTGACCGGCGCGGTGTTCGTGGTCGGCGTCGCACTGTTCCTGGTCGGGCTCGCCGTACGGCGGTTCGGGGCCCGGATCATCCATGCGACGATGCCGCCGATCGTCACCGGCGCGGTCGTCATGCTGATCGGCTTCAACCTCGCCCCGGTGACCGCCTCCACGTACTGGCCGCAGGACCAGTGGACGGCCCTGCTGGTCATGCTGTTCACCGGACTGGCCGTCGTCTGTCTGCGTGGTTTCTGGTCACGCATCGCGATCTTCCTGGGCCTGCTCTTCGGGTACGGGCTCTCCTGGGCCTCCGACCGGGTGCTCGGGAAGATCCACTCGGCGGACGCGAGCGGCAAGGTCACCGACCACTGGCGACTCGACCTCTCCGGTGTCGGCAGGGCCGACTGGATCGGGCTGCCCTCCTTCCACGGACCGTCCTTCCAGTGGTCGGCGGTCCTCGTCGCGCTCCCCGTCGTGATCGCCCTGGTCGCCGAGAACGCCGGACACGTCAAGGCGGTCGGCGAGATGACCGGCGAGCGGCTGGACGACAAGCTCGGCACGGCGATCTCGGCCGACGGCGCGGCGTCGATGCTGTCCACCGCGGTGGGCGGTCCGCCCAACACCACGTACTCCGAGAACATCGGCGTGATGGCCGCGACCCGCGTCTACTCGACGGCCGCGTACTGGGCCGCCGCCGGCTTCGCGCTGCTCTTCGGCCTCTGCCCCAAGTTCGGCGCGGTCGTCGCCGCGATCCCGGGCGGTGTCCTCGGCGGCATCACCGTCATCCTGTACGGCATGATCGGCCTGCTGGGCGCGCAGATCTGGACCAACGCCCGGGTGGACCTGCGCAATCCGCTCAACCTCGTGCCGGCCGCCGCGGGCATCATCATCGGCGTCGGCAACGTGACGATGAAGTTCACGGACACCTTCTCGCTGAGCGGCATCGCCCTCGGCACGCTGGTCGTCATCACCGGCTACCACACCCTGGGCGCCTTCGCGCCGGCCCACCTCAAGCCACAGGAGCCACTGCTGGACGAGGGCACGTCGTCGTACGACGAGGAGACCGGCCGCGCCGGCTCGTAGGCCCCCTGGCCCGCCCTCAGCGCGCCAGTTCGTAGGCGTACGACGGGGTGAACGTGCCGGCCGCCCCCTTGCAGCCGTCCGACTCCCCCGGCAGCTTCACCCACAGATAGGCGTCGATCCGCGCCTCGCCCGTGTCCAGGGTGGGTGTGCGGCCGATCCGGCGGCCCGCCGGGTCGCACCACTCGCCGTCGGCCGGTGCGCCGTTGCCGTTGCGGCTGGTGTCGATCACCGCGCCGAGTCGGGCGGGGCCGCCGAGCGCGTCCAGGACCTGCCTGTCGTAGGCGATCTCGTCGGCCGTGGTGTGGAAGTTGGAGACGTTGCTGAAGATCCCGTCGGAGGAGGCGGCCGACGCGGCGCCGGCCCGCTTCAGCAGGGCCGCCTGCCGGGCGGTCGGGTTCCAGCCGGAGTGCCCCGCGTCGTAGTAGACCCGCGCCCTGGGGTTCGCGGCCTTCAGGACCCGGCCCGCGCGGGCCAGCGAGGCGAGCCGGTCGGCGCGGTCGCCGGCCGGGAGGCAGTCGGACTGGGCGATCGAGTCCGGCTCCAGGACGACGATGACCTCCCCGGAGCCCAGCCCCTGGGCGAAGGCGTCGATCCAGGCGTCGTACGCGGCGAGATCGGGCGCGCCTCCCTGGGAGGCCCCGCCGCAGTCGCGGCCGGGGATCGCGTACGGCACGAGCACCGGCACCCGGCCCTGCGTGGCCGCCCCGTAGGTGACCGCGCGCACCCGCGAGGCGATGGTCTCCGGGGTGTAGTCGGCGAACCAGACCGCGGCCGGCTGGTCGGCGATCCGGGACCCGATGACGGCGGTGCGGGGGTCGTCGGGATGGGCCTGGACCCAGTCGAGCACCTGGGAACCGGGGTTGCGGTAGAGCCGGGCGGGTGCGGTGCCGGTCCGCCTCATCGGCTCGGTGTGGGCGGGGGACGGCCTCGACGGTCTCGGGCTCGTCGCCCCCCTCTTCACCGATGGGGAGACGGCCGGTGTGCTCGTCACGGTCGGCGACGGTACCGCCGGCAGCGGCGCCCTGCCCGGCGTGCGCATGATCCCGGGCCGGGCCTGGCCGGAGCCGCGCCCGTCGTCGAGCGCCGACATCGTCCCGGTCACGGTGCCGATGACGACCACGACCGAGGCGACCGCGACCATCGCGCCGCGGCGGGCGGCGCGCCTGCGTTCGGCCCTGCGCGCGGCCAGTCGCCGGGCACGTAAGCCTGACACGTTGCGGCTCTCCCCCTCCCCCGTCGTTGCCCGCTCGACGGGATCGTTCCCCCGTTCCGGGGAAGCGTCGGAGCCGTCGGCACGCCCGTCAGCCTAGGGCTGGGACCCTTCCCCCATGGCGCAGTTGGAACACTTCACGACTCCTGTCGGCACCGTCGTCGCCCGTATGCGCGCCCTGGACTCGGCCCTGCCCGAGCGGGACGGGGTCGCGGTCTTCAACCGCGTCTACCTGGCCGTCACCGAGGAGGTCGAACGGCGCCTGGACGCCGGACAGTTCACGGACCCGCGGGCGGCGACGGCGCTGGACGTACGGTTCGCGGAACGCTATCTGGCCGCGGTGGACGCGGTGGCGGACGACCGCCGTCCGCCGGCCTGCTGGCGGCCGCTGTTCCAGTTCCGCCGCCACCCCGGCGTACGTCCCCTGCAGTTCGCGCTCGCGGGCATCAACGCGCACGTCGGCCACGACCTGGCGCTCGCCGTCGTGGACGCCTGTCGTACGCTCGGCTGCGAACCCGCCGACCTGGAGGACGAGTTCGACCGCGTGGGCGACCTACTCGTGTCGCTGGAGGAGCGCATCCGCGAGGATCTGATGCCCGGCCCCGACCTGCTCCAGATCACCGACCCGCTCACCCATCTCCTCGGCTCCTGGAGCCTGGAGCGCGCCCGGGACGCCACCTGGACGGCGGCGCGGGCCCTGTGGGCACTGCGCCGGTTCGAGGACGTCGCCGAGGAGTTCACCGAGCGCCTGGACACGGCCGTGGGCTTCGCGGGGCGCATGCTGCTGACCCCACTCCCCGACTGAATCGACTGAAGCGGCTGAAACGCCTGAAGCGATCCGATCCGGCCAACTCCGTCCTGCCTCACAGGAACTGCTTAGCGATCGCTGTAGGTTGAAGCGGCAACCGATCGCGAAGGAGCACTCGGCACATGGCGACCAGGCTCGGACTCAGCCTTCCGCAGAATCGGCAGTACGACATCGGCAAGGATGTGCCCGACGTGGCACGCGCCGCCGAACAGATCGGATACGAGAGCCTGTGGGTGTACGAGCGGGCCCTGTTCCCGGAGCCCGCGAGCCAAGGCCTGTACGGCATCGAGGGCCTGGCCTGGCCCGACGCGTACCGGAGCGTGGCCGAGCCGCTGGTCACGCTCACCCTGGCCGCCGCGGCCACGGAGCGGGTCCGGCTGGGCTCCAGCGTGCTGGTCGCGCCACTGCACCAGCCGTTCCAGCTGGCCAAGTCCCTTGCCACGCTGGACGCGGCGAGCGGTGGCCGGGTGATCGCCGGCTTCGGCACCGGCTGGTCGCTGGACGAGTACGCGGCCGCGGGCATCCGGCCGATCGCGGAGCGCGGCAAGGTGCTCGACGAGATCATCGAGGTCTGCCGCGCGGTGTGGGGCCCCGACCCCGTGCGCCACGACGGCCGTCTCACCAAGATCGACTCGGCCGTGGTCGGGCCCAAGCCCGCCCGGCCGATCCCCATCATGCTGGCGGCGAGCAACAAGAAGGCGCTGACCCGGCTCGTCGACCACGCCGACGGCTGGCTGCCCGTGGGCATGGGCGTCGAGCAGATCGCCGCGCAGTGGCAGGAGCTGCAGGACCTGGCGGCCGAGCGAGGCCGCAAGGAGCCGATCCAGACGGTCCTGCGGGTGAACGCCATGTACTCGGCCAAGCCCTACGACGGCTCCGACCGCCGGCCCTTCCAGGGCGACGCCGACCAGATCGTGGAGGACCTGGTCGCGCACGCCGGGGTCGGCCTGGAGGAGATCCTGGTCGACCTGCAGACCACCCCGCGCGACGCCCAGGAGCTCAAGGACGTCGCCACGGAGGTCTACGAGAAGGCACGGGCCGCCGGGGTCTAGGGCCAATGCCGGTGACGGTCTAGGGCCGGTCCGGGGCTGGTTCGCAGGGCAGGCCCCGGGACAGGTCCTAGTCCTCGGGGAGTTCGACCGGCGCGATCTCGTCGTAGACGTCACCCGGACCCGGGTTGGTCGCGTCGGTCGCCCCGCCGAGGTGGTGCATGACACCCCAGACCGCGTTCAGCGCGGTCTGGACGGCACCCTCGGCCCAGCCGGCCGTCCAGGAGATGTCGTCGCCGGCGAGGAAGATGCCCCGCTTGTCCTCGGGCAGCCGGTCCTGCATGAAGTGCGTGAACAGGCGGCGCTGGTAGCGGTAGTGGCCGGGCAGGTTGGCCTTGAACGCGCCCATGAAGTAGGGCTCGTTCTCCCAGGAGACGGTCACCGGGTTGCCGATGATGTGCTTCCTGATGTCGACCTTCGGGTAGATCTCGCCGAGCGACTTCAGCATGACCTCCATCCGCTCGTTCGCGGACAGCGGCAGCCACTTCAGGCTGTCGTCGCACCAGGTGTAGGAGAGGCAGATGACGGCGGGCTTGTCCGGGCCCTCGTCGAGCAGGTAGGTGCCGCGGGTCATGCGGTCGGTGAGCGTCATCGACATGACGTCCCGGCCGGTCTGCTCGTCCTTGTCCAGCCAGAACGGCCGGTCCACGGGCACGAACAGCTTGCTGGACTCCATGTAGTGGGTCCGCTCGATGGCCGTCCAGTGGTCGATCGGGAAGAGCGAGTCGTCGCAGGCGATCTTCGACAGCAGCATCCAGGACTGGGCGGTGAAGACGGCCGCCTTGAAGGTGCGGATGTCGCCGTTCGCGTCCGTCACGGTGATCTGGTTGCCCGCGGTGCGGTGCAGCCGGGTCACGGCCGGGCGGGGTTCGCCGTTCTCGTGCAGGGACTTCAGGGAGGTCCCGTAGGTCCAGTGCACGATCTTCTCCGGCTCGCGCTCCCACAGGCGCACCGGCAGCTGCTGGGAGCCGCCGACGATGCCGCGGTGGTGGTCGTCGGCCTCGGTGTAGACGACCCGGAGGATCTCCAGGATGGAGTTGGGGAAGTCGGTGTCCCAGCCACCCGTACCGAAGCCGACCTGGCCGAAGATCTCGCGGTGCCGGAAGGACTTGAAGGACTCGGAGTCGCAGAGGAAGCCGTAGAAGGTCTGGTTGTCGAGCTTCTCGACGAGCTTCGCCCAGATCTCGCGGATGCGCGGCACGTCGCGCTCGCGCATGGCGCGGTTCATGTCGGAGAAGTCGGCGCCCTCGTCGAGGCACTTGTTCCAGGCCGCGGCGACGTCACGGTAGACCTGCGGCAGGTCGTCGATCGTCTCGGCGTAGTGGGACTCGCCCTTGAGGTCGACGACGGTCGAAGGCGTCGCCTCCGCAAGGGGGTTGGGGAAGGCCTCGGTCTCCAGGCCGACCAGGTCGATGTAGTGCTGGAGCGCCGTGGAGGACGGCGGGAAGCGCATCGCGCCCATCTCGGCGGTCAGCGACGGGTCGCACCCGTCGAAGCCCACCGTCCGCAGTCGGCCGCCGAGCTGGTCGGCCTCGTAGACGATGGGCTTGAGGCCCATCTTCATGAGCTCGTAGGCGGCCACGATGCCGGACAGGCCGCCGCCGATGACCGCGACCTCGGTGCCGTGCTCGGTCGCGGGAATCTGGCCGAGGCCCGCCGGGTGGGCGAGGAAGTCGTCGTACGCGTACGGGAAGTCAGGGCCGAACATGGTGATCGGCGGCTGCTGCTCGTCGGCGTGCTGGACGGCGGTGGGCACCGTGGACGTCATGGGGTACTGACTCCTTGCGCGGGGGAACTCGGGGGGAGGCTCTCGACGAGGGGGGTTCAGACGAGGGACCCGTAGAGGCCGGGACGGCGGTCCTTCAGATACGGGTTCGCCTCGCGGGAGGCGGCCAGGAAGGCGGGGTCGACGTCGGCGAGGACGAGCTCCTCACCGCGGCCGGCCCGGGTGCGGGCGATGCCGTCGGGGCCGGCCAGGGCGGAGAGTCCGAAGAACTCGAACTCGCCCTCCGGGCCGACCCTGTTGACGTACGCGACGTACATCTGGTTCTCCCAGGCCCGCACCGGCACCATGGACTCGGCGACGAACTGGAACGGGTGCATGTTCGCCGTCGGCACGACGAGCAGGTCGGTGCCGGCCAGGGCGTGGGCGCGCGCGTTCTCCGGGAACTCGACGTCGTAGCAGATCATGATGCCGACGGTCAGGCCGCCCAGCCGGGCCTGGACGAGCGACTGCTCGCCCGGGGTGAAGTGGTCGCGCTCGGAGCACCCGAAGAGGTGGGTCTTGCGGTAGTTCGCGAGCCGGGTGCCGTCGGCGGAGATCAGCTGGGCCGAGTTGTAGACGGTCTCGCCGTCCCGCTCCGGGTAGCCGTAGGCGATCGCGAGGCCGTGCCGGGTGGCCATCTCGGCGATCGCGTCGGCGGAGTCGCCGTCGGCGGGCTCGGCCAGGCGGCCGATGTCGTCGCCGATCGCGTACCCGGTGAGGAACATCTCCGGCGCGGTGAGCAGCGCTGCGCCCGCGGCGGCGGCGCGGCCCGCGGCCTCGTCGAGGACCCTGAGGTTCTCGACGGTCGAGCCGGGGCGGCCGGAGCTCTGGAGCAGGGCGGTGCGCATGCGTGATCCTCACCGGTACGGAGGGGTTTGGGGGGCCAGATAGAAGGTACGTTCGGCGGGCTCGGCCGGACAAGAAGGAGCCGTTGCGCGCGGGTGAGCGGTTCGTTGCGTGCACCTTGGATCCGGCGGCGATTCGTTGCGCGCCCTCGGGCGCGGATCCGGCCGGATCCCGGACCGCGAGACCCAGCCCACCGACTTGACCTGCGGAAACGACCGTCATCCGGTGCTGTGGCCAGTTCACCGGACAGGCCCCTAGAGCTCGCGCAGCCGCTCGACGATCTCCCTGAGCAGTTCCGGGTCGGCCGTGGGGCCGGTGGCCACGAGACGGCGCGGCTCGTCGATGCGCACCAGCCCCGCCTCGGCCAGGTCGCCGAGCAGCACGCGTACGACGGTCAGGGGCAGGTCGGCGTCCGCGGCGAGCTCGACGACCGGGCGCGGGCCGCGGCGCACCAGGTCGAGCAGGGTGGCACGCGCATGGTCGACGCCCGGCTGCGCCGCGTCCGCCTCCAGAGCGGTGACCTGCGACATCAGGTCGATGGTGTGCCGGTCGGAGGGCCGGGTGCGGCCCCGGGTGACGGTGTAGGGGCGCACCATCGCCCCGGTCTCGTCCTCGTACCAGTGGTCGTCGGTCACAGCCGGATCAGTTGGCCGAGCGTGCGGCGGCGTCCAGGTGGCGGCCGAGGCGGCGGACGAGCAGGGCCATCTCGTGGGCCAGCTGTCCGACGTCGGTCTGCACCTCGCTGAGCACGGCCAGGCGGCTGCCGTCGCCGGCCGGGGTGATGAAGAGGTAGGCGTCGTCGAGCATCACCATCGTCTGCCGTACCTCACCCGCCTCGAACCGCTCCCCCGCGGAGCGGGCCAGGCTGTGGAAGCCGGAACAGACGGCGGCGAGGTGCTCGATGTCCCGCTTGCGCATGCCCTCCGAGCAGCTCAGCGGGAGGCCGTCCGCGGTGAGGAGGACGGCCTGGCGGACGTGGTCGGTCCTGGCCACGAGGTCGTCGAGCAGCCAGCCGAGGCCGGTACCGGGGGCTCCGGCGGCCGGGGAGGGCTCGGGGGGCTCGGGGGTCTGGTCGTCACCGTGCATCGTCGGTGTCGGTCCCTTCGTCGGCGTCAGTGGTCGCGGGCAGGCCCTTGCGGCCGCGTTCGAGGCCGCGCTGGAAGGCGCCGAAGACAGCCCGCATCTCCTCGGCGTCGACTTCTCGCTCCGGGGTGGCGTCACGGGGCGGCGGCTCGGCACGCAGCGGGGCGGCCAGCGAGGCCTGACGAACGCGAGTGGGCAGGGCGGGAGCCTCCGGATCCGTCCCGCGCCCGGCCACGCCGCCATCCGCCGGGGGCTCCGCCCGACCGCTGTCCGCCACCGCGTCCATCGCGTGACCGCCCTCAGCCATCACACGCGGCTCCGGCCGACCGCCCGCACCCAAGCCGTCGACCCGACCGCCCTCGGCCACCGAGCGCTCCGCCGGATGGCCCCAGACGACCAGGCCCGTCGCCCCACCGCCACCCGCCACCCGCGACTGCGCGGGTCCGCTGCCCGCCACCGAGTCACTCGCACGGTCGGCCTCGGCCACCGAGTCCTCCGCCGAGTGACCCCCGACGACGACGCCCGTCACCCCACCGCCACCCGCCACCAGAGACTGCGCGGGTCCGCTGCCCGCCACCGAGTCACTCGCACGGTCGGCCTCGGCCACCGGGTGCGCCATCCGACCGTCGCCGGCCGCCGGGTCCGTCACCTCGTCGCCGTCGGACACCGAGCCCTCCGCCCGGCCGTCGGCCACCACCAGGCCCGTCGCCCGGCCACGCTCAGCCGTCGTGCCCGTCTCCGGGTGACCGCCGGCCGCCAGGTCCGTCACCCCGCCGCCATCGGCCGCCGAGCCCAGCGCCCGGGAACCCTCCGCCGCCGAGCCCACCTCCCGGGCACCCTCGGCCGTCGGGCCCGTCGCCCGGCCGTCCTCGGTCGCGCGGCCCTTCGTCCGTGGGCGTTCCTCGCGCGTGAGGAGAGCTGTGCCGGATCTCGACGGGAGTGCCCGGGGTGGGGCGGCCCGTGTCTCCGGCTCGGTGTCCCGGCTTTCCGGTTCCACGTCCGCCAGGACCGCCGACGGCAGCAGCACCACGGCCGTCGTACCGCTGTACGGCGAGTCCCGCAGGGTGACCTGGATGCCGTGGCGTGCGGCGAGGCGTCCGACCACGTACAGGCCCAGCCGGTCGTGGCGGGTCGGGTCGAAGCCGTCCGGGTCGGTGAGGGTGCGGTGGGCGTCGGCGAGCTGGTCGGGGTCGAGGCCGAGGCCCCGGTCGTCGATCTCAAGGACGAAGCCGCCCGAAACCCGCCCGGTCCGCAGGGTGACCTGCGTGTGCGGCGGCGAGAACACCGCGGCGTTCTCCAGGAGCTCGGCGATCAGGTGCGCCACGTCGGCCACGGCGTCCGCGGTGACGCCGACCTCGGGCATCGGCGGAACGACGACGCGCGTGTAGTCCTCGATCTCACCCACCGCGGAGGACACCACGTCCGCGACCGGCACCGGCCGCCGCCACCTGCGCCCGGGTGCCGCGCCCGACAGGATGATCAGGCTCTCCGCGTGGCGGCGCATACGGGTGGTCAGATGGTCGATGCGGAAGAGCTGACGCAGGATCTCCGGATCCTCGGTGCGCCGCTCCAGCGTGTCGACGAGCTTCAGCTGGCGATGGACCAGCGCCTGGTTGCGGCGGGCGATGTTGAGGAGCACCGCGAACAGCCCACGGCGCAGGGTGGCCTGCTTGACGGCCGCCTCCACGGCGGCCAGGCGCGCGGTGTTGAAGGACCGGCCGACCTGGCCGATCTCGTCGGGCCGTACCTCGTCGGCGGCCAGCGGCGGCGCCTCGGTGACCGCGTCCACGTCCTCGCCGGCGCTCAGCCGCCGCATCACGTCGGGCAGTTGCCGGGTGGTCAGCAGGTCGGCGGCGTCCCGCAGGGTCTCCAGGCGGCGTGAGATACGCCGGGCGCCGCGCACCGCGAACCACAGCGACAGTCCCACGGCGGCCAGTCCGGCCACCCCGACGACCGCCGCCTTGGTCAGCTCCTGGTAGGCGAACGCCCGCCCGCGCGCGCCCGAGTTCTCCGCCGCGCGGGTGCACAGCTGCATGTAGCGCTTCACGAGGCGGTCGGTGCTGGTCCGCCAGGTGCCCGCCGCGACGGCCTCGCCGGCCCGCGCCGGGCCCGCACGCAGCAGCGCGTCCTCGCCCCGTACCAGCGAGCGGTGCAGGTCGCCGCGTTGAAACTCCTCGAACGGCGCACGCGAGTCGGACGGCAGGTCCGGCACGTACGTCCGCTCGAAGACCCGCCGGTCCTCGATCGTCGCCGTCAGGGTGTCGTACTGCCGGTCGGTCAGCGTCCCGGCGGCGCGGGCCCCGGCGACCAGGGCGTCCTCGCGGGAGACGTACTCCCGTACCCGTACGAGCTCGACGACGACCTGCGCCTCCCGGGCGAGCTGCCCGGCCTGCAGGGCGGTGAGCGCGGACTCGACGTCGAAGCCGGGTTCCACGACCGCGCTGTACTCGGTGACGGCCCGGTCCCAGGTGATCTTGCGGGACAGCACCCGCTCCCGCAGCTCGTCAAGCCCGTCGGTCGCCTTCAGCATCGCGTCGAGCGTCGTCCGCTGCCGGTCGCTGAGCCGGCTCCGGTCGCTGCCCTGGATCGCGTCGCGCATGGCGCTCACGGCGCGGTCGGTGCGGCGCTGCTGGGCCAGCAGGTTCCCGGCGGCGGACGTGTCGTGGGCCGCGCCGAGATAGGCCGCCGACAGCCGCCGTTCGATCTGGATCTGCCCGACGGCCGTGTCGACGGGGGTGCCGAAGTCCTCGTACACCGCCTGGAGCCGGATCAGCGCACGCAGCTCGCCGGTCACCGACACCATGGCGAAGCTCCACAGTGCCATCAGGGCGACGACCGGAGCGAGCGCGAGCGCCACGATCCGCGTGCGGACGGTGGTGTGACGGCCGACGGGCCAGCGCATGGAGTACCTGCCCGGTGTTACCAGTCAGTAGAAGGTCGGCACAACCTACGTGATCGCCCCCAGCACCGCAATGGTTGCCGACGGTAACACTTGGTCAGTTTCCCGGCACGGCGAAGTCGGTGACCACCGCCGCGTGGTCCGAGGGCCAGTCGTTGCCCGTGACGTCGGGCCAGGGGCGCGGGGTACCGGTGACCAGCGTCCGGGAGCCGCGCACCCTCAGGCCCCGGTGCAGGACGAAGTCGATCCGGTCCTGCGGCTCGGGCCGCCCGCTGCCGTCCTCGTGCATCGGGTGGACCGGGGACCAGGTGTGGCCGGGGGCGGTGGCCGGGTCCGGGTGAGCCTCCCGGTACGAGTCCCGCAGGCCCGCCTCCTCCGCCGCCTTCGTCACCGGCCACTCGACGTCGGGCCAGTCCAGATGGGACGGGCAGTTGAAGTCGCCGACGAGGACGACGGGCACGGTGTCGTCGGCCGCCTCGGCGATCCGGCGGAGGGTGTCCCGCATCTGGGCGAGCCGCACCTCCTCGTGGGCGATCAGCACGTCCGCGGGGAGCCCGTCGAAGGCGGACTCGTAGGGCCCGTACGGCGTGTAGTCGAGGTGGGCCGTCCAGACGTCGACCTCGCGGCCCGGGGCGATCTCGATGCGGACCCCGGCGGCTCCGTAGAAGCCGACGTCCGGATCGCCGAAGCGGGCGGTGACGGGGTGGCGGCTGATCACGCCGAGGTTCTCCCCGGCCCGGTGGTGGTGCCAGCCGAGGGCCTCGGCGAGCTCTCGCGCCGCGGTGCCGGCGGTCTCCTGGAGGCCCACCACGTCGGCGCCGCTCTCCAGGATCGTCTTGAGCTGCTTGGCCCGGTGGTCGTCCACCTGAGTGCCGCCGAGCCACAGGTTCCAGGTCATGACCCGGAGTTCGTACCCGACCATGCCCCGCAGTTCCTCCGGCGTGACCTCGACGAGGCTGTCGCGCACGGTCCGGCCGGGTGCCGCCTCGATCGGCGCCAGGGACGGCACGGCCAGCACCGCGCATCCGGCCGCCTCGGCGGAGGCCACCCCGGTGTGCGTGTCCTCGACCGCCACGCAGGCCGCCGGTTCGACGCCGAGGGCGTGGCAGGCGGCGAGGTAGGGATCCGGAGCGGGCTTGGTGCGGCCGGTGTCGTCGGCGGTGACGGAGGCCGCGAAACGGCCGGGGCCGAGGGCTTCGAGCACGGTGTCGGCGACGGCGCGCGGTGACGCGGTCACCAGGGCGGTGGGGACGCCGTCGCGGGCCAAGGCGTCCAGCAGGCCGAGGGCGCCGGGGCGCGGCACGATTCCGGTGCGGACGCGGGCGACGAACTCCCGGTGCAGTTCCCGGGCGATGCCGTCGGCCGGCCTGCCGGTGGCGGTGCCGAGCCACTGGGCGGTGTCCTCGACCGCGCGGCCCAGCACCTCCGGCTGGTCCGCCTCCGTCAGCGGCCGTCCGGCGACCTGTTCCACCGCCTCCCACCAGAGGCGCTCGGTGTCGACGAGCGTGCCGTCCATGTCGAACAGGACGGCCTGGAGCGGAAGGCGGGGGTGGGGGGTCACGTTTCTCTCTTTCCTCACTGACGACTACATCTACCGGGCGGCGCGTTCCGCCACGAGCACCGGCCGCTCCGGCAGCGACACGTGTACGGCGGATCCGGCGCCGAGACCGGCGGCCTCGTGCGCGGGCAGGTCGGCCTTGGCCTCGGTGCCGTCGGCCAGCCTGACGGTGACCCGGACGACCGCGCCCAGGAAGGCCGTGGCGACGACCCGCGCGGTGCCCTCCTCGTCCGCCCTCACCTGGACGGCCTCGGGCCGCACCAGCACGTCCACTTCCCCGTTCGGCGCCTCGCCGTCGGCCGGCAGCCGCTGTCCGAGCACCTCGACGATGCCGTCCTTCAGCTCGCCCGGGATCCGGCTCATGGTGCCGACGAACTCGGCGACGAAGGCGGTGGCGGGCCGCCCGTACAACTCGGCGGGCTCGGCGCACTGTTCGAGCCGCCCGGCGCGCATCACGGCGACCCGGTCGGCGACGGACAGCGCCTCCTCCTGATCGTGCGTCACGAAGAGCGTGGTGATGCCGAGTTCCTGCTGGAGCCGGCGGATCTCCTCGCGCAGGGTCAGCCGCACCTTGGCGTCGAGCGCCGACAGCGGTTCGTCGAGCAGCAGCACGCGCGGGCGCAGGGCGAGCGCCCGCGCCAGGGCGATGCGCTGCTGCTGGCCGCCCGAGAGCTGGTGCGGGAACCGCTCGCCCTTGTCGCCCAGGCCGACCAGCTCCAGCAACTCGGCGGCACGCGACCGCCGTTCGGCCGTACGCACCTTGCGCATGCGCAGCCCGAAGGCGACGTTGTCGACGGCGTCGAGGTGGGGGAAGAGGCTGTACGACTGGAAGACCATCCCGGCGTCACGGCGGTGGGCCGGGACGTGCGTGACGTCCTCGCCGTCCACCAGCACGGCGCCGGAGTCGGGGTGTTCGAACCCGGCGAGCATGCGCAGGGCGGTGGTCTTGCCGCAGCCGGACGGGCCGAGCAGTGCCAGGAACTCGCCCGGACGCACGGCGAGGTCGAGTCCGTCGAGGGCGACGGTCGCCCCGAACTCCCGGCGCAGGCCCCGGAATTCGACGGTGGCGGCCTTGTCCGTGGCGGCCTTCTCAAGCGTGGTGGCGGTCATGTGGTTCATCCCCGGGACGAAGCGGTTCGGGTACGCCCGCCGGCACCGGCGAGCGCGAGAAGCAGGGCCCATGTGACGAGCAGGCTCAGCACGGACACGGCGACGGACATCTGGGCCTGCGAGCCGCCGACGTTGTAGATCCACACGGCGAAGGGCTGGAAGCCGAGCAGCCTGGCCACGGTGAACTCACCCAGCACCAGCGCCAGTGTGAGGAACGACGCGTTGAGCAGCGCTCCGCGCAGATTGGGCAGTACGGCCCTCACCAGGGCCTGCGGCCAGGAGGCGCCGCAGCTGCGGGCGGCCTCGACGAGGGTGCGGACGTCGATGGCGCGCAGCCCGGTGTCCAGCGCCCGGTACACGAACGGCAGCGCCATCACGACGTACGCGAGGACGAGCACGACCGGGAATTCGGGGTTCTGGACCGCCACGAACGTCTGGAACAGAGGGGTCCGGGACAAATGGTCCGGCCCCCACTTGAGCACGGTCGCGATCCCGGCGACGAAGGCGATGGGCGGCACGACCAGCGGCAGCGAGCACACGACCTCGACGACGGGCCGCAGCCGGGGCGCGCCGAGCCGCAGCGCGACCACGGCGGGCACCATCAGCAGCAGGACGACGGCGATGGTGGCCACGGCCAGCTCCAGCGAGAGCAGCAGGCTGGAGACGAAGCCGTCGGCGGAGAGGATCTGCGTGTAGGCGTCGAAGGTGAGTCCCTGCCCGGCGACGTCGACCGTGAAGACCACGGACGCGGCCAGCGGCACCAGGAAGTACAGCGCGGCCAGGCCGAGCACGGCCCAGCGCCAGGGGGTCAGGCGTCGAGCCATCGGGCGCTCCGTCGTTGCAGGGGCAGGTACACGGCCATGACCAGGCCCGCGACCAGGACCATGTCGAGGCTGAGGGCGAGTGCCACGTTCTCCTGACCGACCAGCACGTTGCCGGAGATGGCGTCGGCGATCTGCAGGGTGACCAGCGGGACCGCGCTGCCCACCATCGCGGCGGCGGTGGCGTACGCGGCGAAGGCGCTGCCGAAGAGCAGCACGAGACCGCCGAGCAGGGAGGGCGCGAGCACCGGCAGGGCCACGTGCCGCCAGTACTGCACGGTGGTGGCGCCGTTGTTCCGGGCCGCCTCGCGCCACTGGGAGCGCAGACCGTCCAGGGCCGGGGTGATGGTGAGGACCATCAGCGGGATCAGGAAGTACAGGTAGACCAGCACCAGGCCCCAGAAGCTGTAGAGGTCCCAGCCCTTGTCCGTCAGGCCCAGGTGCACGGTCAGCACACCGGCGTTGCCGAGCGTGGCGACGAAGGCGAAGGCCAGCGGCACGCCGCCGAAGTTGGCGAGCACCCCGGAGGCGGTGAGCACGGCCTCGCGCAGCGCGCGGGAGCGCGAGGTCACGACGGCCTGCGCGAGCGGCAGCCCGAGCAGGGTCCCGAGGGCGGCGGAGACGGCGGACAGTTTGACGCTGCCGATCAGGGCGGTGAGGTACGGGCCCTGCAGGGAGGTGGTCAGGTTCTCGGCGCTGTACGAAGTGGCGCCCGTGGCCTGGTCCTTGACGGTGAGGGCGCCGTTCAGCATGGCGAGGGCTGGGATCCCGAAGGCGATGGCGGTGAACACCAGCAGCGGGACGACGGCGAGCCAGCCGGGGGCACGGCGCCGCCGCTTCGGGGAAGCGACGGGCGCCGTGGCCGGCCTGGTGAGAGCGGTGGTCATCCGGAGACGGCCTTCGACCAGCCCTGCGCGATGACCGTCTTGGCCTTGCCCTGCTGGGCCTCGGTCGGGAAGGAGGGCGTGCCGGACACCTTCGGGAGCTTGGCGGCGGCCGTCTTGTCGAGCGTGCCGGCCTTGTCCATGGCGGTCATCAGGGCCGGACGGGCATAGCCCTTGAGCCACAGGTTCTGGCCCTCGACGCTGTAGAGGTACTCCTGCCACAGGCGGGCGGCCGCCGGGTGCGGGGCGTCCTTGCTGATGGCCTGGGAGTAGAACTGGGAGAACTGGCCGTCGGCCGGGACCGCGACCTTCCAGTCGACGCCCTTGGACTTGAACTCGTCGGCGTAACCGGCGTTCAGGTAGTCCCAGTCGATGCTGATCGGCGTCTCGCCCTTCTCGACGGTGGCCGGGGTCGACTCGACGGGCGTGTAGTTGCCGTTCTTCTTCAGCTTGGCGAAGAAGTCGAGGCCGGGCTGGATGTCGTCGAAGGAGCCGCCGCTCGCGAGGGCGGCCGCGTAGACGCCACCGAAGGCCGAACCCGACTTGGTGGGGTTGCCGTTGAGCGCGACCTGACCCTTGTACTGCGGCTTGAGCAGGTCCTTGAAGGTGGTCGGGCAGGTCTTGACGCGCTTGGCGTCGCAGCCGATGGAGATGTAGCCGCCGTAGTCGTTGTACCAGCGGGCCTGGGCGTCCTTCTGCGCGGCCGGGATGTCGCCGTAGGAGGCCACCTTGTACGGCGCGAGCAGGCCCTGCTGGGCGGCGCTGAGCGCGAAGGAGCTGCCGAGGTCGAGCACGTCGGGGGCCCGGTCCTGGCCCTTGCGGGAGGTCACGGCGTTGATCTCGTCCTGGCTGGAGCCGTCGGGGCTCTCGTCCTCGATCTTGATGCCGTACTTCTTCTTGAAGCCGTCGATGAGGGCGCCGTAGTTCGCCCAGTCGCGGGGCACGGCGATGATGTGCAGCGTGCCCTCCTTCTTGGCCGCCTTGACCAGCGCGTCCATGCCGCCGAGGCCGGCGGCGGAGGTGGCGGTTGCGGCGTTCTTGCCGTCGGCGGTGGTCGACGCGTTGTCGGGGGCGGCGCCGCAGGCGCTCAGGGCGAGGGCGGCGGCTATGGCCAGGCCACCGGTGAGGACGGCGGTTCTCGGCAGGAACACTGTCACTGTCACTCCAGGGTGCACACGAGCGGGGAGAGGGAGACGAGAAGTGAAGCGGACAACTTGTATGAACAAGTTGCGTCACAGTACGCCCGCCGTGGGTGTCCTGTCCGTAAACCACGGCAAAACTTTGAGCCCTGGTTGTATGCACAATCCAGACCGTTTCAGATCACGCTCAGGTCTCGATTAGGCTGGTCACGCTGTGCACAGCGGCCTACTCAGAGGGGAAGCATGACGGCGCGACACGAGGAGATCGCCGACGAACTGCGGCGGGCGATCGACCGCGAGGAGTACACAGTCGGCAGTCGGCTGCCCTCGGAGACCGAGCTCGCCGCGCACTACGGCGTCTCCCGCGGCACCGTCCGGCAGGCCGTCGCGGCCCTCACCACCGAGGGGCTCATCGGCTCCCGTCAGGGTGCCCGCAGGGTGGTCCTCGCCAGCCGCCGCAGCCAGAGCTTCGAGGAACTGCGCAGCTTCGCGCAGTGGGCACGGGCGATGGGCCGGAAGGCGACGGGACACGTCGTGGCGCAGGAGTGCCGCCCCGCGGCCGACGAGGACGCCGTACGCCTCCAGCTGCGCCCCGGGACGCCCGTGCTGCACGTCCTGCGGGTGCGCGGCCTGGACGGCGAGCCGGTGCTGCTGGAGCGGACCGTGTACGCCGACTGGATCGCCCCGGCGGTCGAGGCGATCGAGCCGGACTGCCCCTCCGTCACCCAACGCCTCTTCGAGGACACGGGCCTGGTCTTCGCGTACGGCGAGCACGTCATCGACGCGGTGGCGGCGGGCGCCCAGGACGCCGAACTGCTCGGCATCCGCCGCACCAGCCCCCTGCTGCGGGTCCGCAGGGTGACCACGACACGCGAAGGGCGCCCGGTGGAGTGGTCGGACGACCGCTACCGCTCGGACGCCGTGAGCTTCAGCGTGCGCAACTCGATCGGGAGCAACGCGCTGGCACGGAAGACGGCCGACGAGGGGACGACGGCCGGCCGGCCGGACGGGTCCGCGGTGAGCCCGAGCGGGCCCCGTGAACTCCGGCGCGGTTCGACAGCACCCTGACCGAAGAGGCGCGGGGCGCTGTCGATATGCGGCTCCGCCACGACCGACCCGCGGATGAAACACCGGACTTCCAGCGGAGCGCTCAGGCAGGCGAACCCGAGGAGAAGCGGCGCAGCAGCGGCGACAGCACCAGCACGGACTTGGTCCGCTCCACGAAGGGCTCCCCCGCGATCCGCTCCAGCACGCGCTCGAAGTGGCGCATGTCGGAGGCGAAGACCTGGACGATCGCGTCCGCCTCACCGGTGACGGTGGAGGCGGCCACGACCTCCTGGTAGCGCTCCAGGCCCCGCTGGATGGTCTCCGGCGAGGTGTTGCGCCGGCAGTAGATCTCGACGAACCCCTCGGTCTCCCAGCCGAGGGCGGCGGGGTCGACCCGGACGGTGAATCCGGTGATGGCTCCGGTGGCCCGCAGCCGGTCCACGCGCCGTTTCACGGCGGGCGCGGACAGACCGACCAGTTGCCCGATGTCCGCGTAGGAGCGGCGGGCGTCCTCGGCGAGGGCGTGCACGATGCGTTCGTCGAGATCGTTCAGCACTGTGGGTTGTTCACTTCTCGGATGGTGCGGGTGTTGCCGGTCGGGAACGGCGGTGGCCGTACAGGAAGTAGAACACGAGTCCCGCGGCCGGCCGGCACCCGAAGACGACCCAGGTGACGGTGTCGAGGCCCCGCGAGCGGAGCCACCACGCGGACCGAGCTGCGCGCCCGTATGCCGACGGCCCCTGTTGCTCCCGGGGTCCGGGAACAACAGGGGCCGCGTGGTAGGGAGTTGGATCAGCTCCAGCTGGCGTGCAGCGGCTTGCCCTCGGCGTAGCCGGCCGCGCTCTGGATGCCGACGATGGCCTTCTCGGCGAACTCCTCCAGGGAGCCGGCGCCGGCGTAGGTGCAGGAGGAGCGGACGCCCGCGATGATCGAGTCGATCAGGTCCTCGACGCCGGGGCGAGCCGGGTCGAGGAACATGCGGGAGGTGGAGATGCCCTCCTCGAACAGCGCCTTGCGGGCGCGGTCGTACCCCGACTCCTCCGACGTACGGTTGGCCACCGCACGCGCGGACGCCATGCCGAAGGACTCCTTGTAGGCGCGCCCGTTGGCGTCGTGCTGGAGGTCGCCCGGCGACTCGTACGTGCCCGCGAACCAAGAGCCGACCATCACGTTGGACGCGCCCGCCGCGAGCGCCATCGCCACGTCGCGCGGGTGGCGGACACCGCCGTCGGCCCACACGTGCTTACCGTACTTCTTCGCCTCGGCGGCGCACTCCAGGACCGCCGAGAACTGCGGCCGGCCGACGCCGGTCATCATGCGGGTGGTGCACATGGCGCCCGGTCCGACACCGACCTTGATGATGTCCGCGCCCGCCTCGATCAGATCCCTCACGCCCTCGGCGGAGACGATGTTGCCCGCGACGATCGGCACCTGCGGGTCGAGGGCGCGCACCAGCCTGACGGCGCCGATCATCGACTCCTGGTGACCGTGCGCGGTGTCGATGACGAGCGTGTCGACGCCCGCGTCGAGCAGCTGCTTGGCCTTGCCCGCGACGTCGCCGTTGATGCCGACGGCGGCGGCGACACGCATCTTGCCGTTCGCGTCGGTGGCCGGGGTGTACAGCGTGGCGCGCAGGGCGCCCTTGCGGGTGAGGATGCCGGCGAGCCTGCCGTCCTTGTCGACGGCGGGGGCATACCGGCGGTTGTGCGCGTCGAGGGTGTTGAAGGCCTCGCGCGGGTCGATGTCGGCGTCCAGCAGAAGCAGGTCCCTGGACATGACCACTTCGAGCTGGGTGAAGCGGTCGACACCGGTCAGGTCCCGGTCGGTGACGACGCCGATCGGCCGGCCGTCCTCGTCGACGACCACACCGGCGTTGTGCGCCCGCTTGGGCAGCAGGGCCAGCGCGTCGGCGACGGTCTGGTGCGGGGCGAGCACGATCGGGGTGTCGAGGACCAGGTGGCGGCTCTTCACCCAGGTGACGACGTCGGTGACGACGTCGATCGGGATGTCCTGCGGAATCACCACCAGGCCGCCGCGCCGGGCCATGGTCTCGGCCATCCGGCGGCCCGCGATCGCGGTCATGTTGGCGACGACCAGCGGGATGGTGGTGCCCGTGCCGTCCGGGGAGCTGAGGTCCACGCCCTGACGGGAGCCGACCGCGCTGCGGCTCGGCACCATGAACACGTCGTCGTAGGTCAGGTCGTAGGCGGGCCGGATGTCATTGAGGAAACGCACGTGCTGCACATCCCAGTCGATCAGAGGTGACCCCCGGACAGGTCAGCCGGGGGATAAGCACGTACTTCATTGTCCCATGACGGTCGGAATGTGATGCCCGGTCGAATCATCCAGGCTGCTGACCTGGGCCTTTGGAGGATCCACCGAAGACGACGGCCGGAAGAGGGTGGTCAGCCGACCGCGAGCGCCACGGTGAGCAGGGGTTCGCGGCCGGACGCGTCGGTGAAGACCTCCTGGGCCACGGCCCACTCGTCCGGCCTGGCGCCCGCGTACTCCCGCCAGCCGGTGACGACGACGAGCAGCCCCCGCTCGGCCGCGTCCGGTGGCCACACGGAGGGGTCGGCGAGGCTGTCGGCGAGGGCGTCCCAGTTGCGGCCGAACCAGTCGGGCAGGGCGAGCGCCTGCGCAGCACGGTCCATGAGGGCCGCCTTGTCGGCGACCCCGCCGAGGTCCAGCGTCACCACACGCGGGCTCGTCATCCCAGTACCGCCCTCAACGACTCGTAGTGATCATCGGTGTAGCACGAAGGTGTCGTACGAAGGTGTCGTACGAAGGTGTCGTACGAGAGGAAGGTGCAGCAGGAAAGCGCACGGGGACGAACCGCAGCAGCACTCTGTCGAAGCTGTCGCGGCCGTCCCCTCATGACCTGCTGTCGGCTCCGGTCAGGAACCGTCCGGGTCCGCCCGGTTCAGGGCGGGCTTCGGCGTGGGCCCCGCGGTCATCAGGTAGTCCGCGGCCGACGTGTCCGTCACCAGACTGGTGACCAGACCCGACCGCAGCACCGCGTCGATCGCGGAGGCCTTCCGCTGACCGCCCGCGATCGCCACGACCTCGGGGATACGACGGAGCTGGTCGGCCTTGACCGTGATGCACCGCTCCCCCAGATCCCGGCCGACCCTCCGGCCCTCGGCGTCGAAGAGGTGCGCGGACATCTCGGCGGCGACGCCGAGCGAGGCGTAGTGCGCCCGCTCCTCGTCGCTGAGCATGTCGTGCACCGTCGAGATGCCCGGCTCCCAGGAGCCGATGGAGACACAGGCGACCGTGACCTTGTCGAAGTACTCGAAGGCCCGGGCGATCCCGGTCTGGTTGCGCAGCGCCGCCGCGGTGGCCGCGTCAGGCAGCAGCATCGGCGCGTAGATGGGGTGCGCGTCGCCGCCGGACACCTGGGCGGCGCGGCGGACGGCCTCGACCGAGCCGCGCTCGGCGGTCCCGGCGTCGTACACGCCCGTCAGCTGCACCACCGTGCACGGCGGCAGCCGGTCGAGGGCCGCCGCCATGTGGATGGTGGACCGGCCCCAGGCCAGACCCAGGATGTCCCCCTCGTTGACGAGTTCGCCGAGCAGGTCGGCGGCGACTTCGCCGAGGTTCTCGGGGTCGGGCGTCTCCTCGGCCTCGGCCGGGGACTCGACCACGACGGCGTGCCTGAGGCCGTAGCGGGCGCGGAGCGCGTCGGAGCGCTCGGCGTCCAGCTCGGCCGGCACGCGGATCTCGATGCGTACGAGATCCCGTTCGAGGGCGGTCTCCAGGACCCGGGCCACCTTGAAGCGGCTGACGCCGAACTCCTCCGCGATCTGGATCTTGGACTTGCCCTCGAGGTAGAAGCGGCGGGCCATGGCCGCCGCCTGCACCAGCTCAGCGGGTCCCATCCGCATGGCTGACCGGCCCGCCGACATACCCGACACGGCGATCTCCTCACTGCTGTTCACACTCTGGATTCGCCGTTCATCCTTGCAGATCCGGCGCGACTGATCCGCCCTGATGGGCGCCGTTCTCTTAGCTGTTCACGTAGCTGTGGCTCAGTGGTCGCATCCCCACGACGCCCTGGCGGTGGCCGTCTCCGCCTGGGTGCGCAGTGCACGTACCGCTTCTGCCGGGTCCTTCGCCCCGTACACCGCCGAACCGGCGACGAAGACGTCCGCTCCCGCGTCCGCGCACCGCTCGATCGTCGACGCGGACACACCCCCGTCGACCTGCAGCCAGAGTTCGAGGCCGTGCTTGGAGATCAGCTCACGGGTGCGGCGGATCTTCGGCAGCATGATGTCCAGGAACGCCTGGCCGCCGAAACCCGGCTCGACCGTCATGATCAACAGCATGTCGAGTTCGGGGAGCAGATCCTCGTACGGCTCGATGGGAGTCGCGGGCTTGAGCGCCATGGAGGCGCGGGCGCCCTTGGCGCGGATCTCACGGGCGAGCCGCACGGGGGCGGCGGCCGCCTCGACGTGGAAGGTGACGGACGAGGCACCCGCTTCGACGTACTGGGGCGCCCAGCGATCGGCTTCCTCGATCATCAGGTGGCAGTCCAGCGGAGTGTCCGTCGCACGGGCCAGGGACTCTACGACCGGCACGCCGAGCGTGAGGTTCGGGACGAAATGGTTGTCCATGACGTCGACGTGGAGCCAGTCGGCTCCCTCGACCGCCTTCGCCTCGTCCGCGAGGCGAGCGAAGTCGGCGGACAGGATGCTGGGGTTGATCTGCACGGCCATGACCCAAGCCTGCCATGTCCGGGCACGGATGTTCGCCTCGATCCCCGGCCGGATCGCGTTCGGTACGTACCAACTGCGAAACGATCCGCCCGGGCGGCAGGTGCGGCGGGTGCCGATCGGGTTCCCGACCGGGCGTCGCGGCGAGCGGCCGGTGAACCCCTCGCCCCCGGGCGGGGCCGCAGCGACGACGAGGCCCCGCCGGGCGCGAACCCCGGGTCAGCCCGTCCGGCGGATCAGGGCCAGGTACATGGCGTCCGTGCCGTGCAGATGCGGCCACAGCTGGATGTCGGGGCCCTCGCCGAGCGCCGGTACGCCCGGCAGGAGGGGGCGGGCGTCGACGAGTTCGGTGTCCGGGCGCTGCTTGAGCACGTCCTCGACCACGGCCCGGGTCTCGGCGAGGTGCGGGGAGCAGGTGGCGTAGCCGACGATGCCGCCGACCCGCACCGAGTCGAGCGCTGTGCGCAGCAGGGAGCGCTGCAGCGGAGCGAAGTTTTCCAGGTCCTCCGGGCGGCGGCGCCATCTGGCCTCGGGCCGCCTGCGCAGGGCGCCGAGGCCGGTGCACGGCACGTCCATCAGCACGCGGTCGAAGGTGCCGGGCCGCCACGGCGGGCGGGTCCCGTCCGCGGCGATGACCTGGTACGGCCCCGGGTTGCCGTCCAGAGCCTTGGCCACCAGTCCGGCCCGGTGCGGCTGCTTCTCCGAGGCGAGCAGCACGGCCCCGCGCTCGGCGGCGAGAGCGGCCAGCAGGGCGGCCTTGCCGCCGGGCCCGGCACACCCGTCGAGCCACTTCTCGTCCGGCCCCTCCAGGGGCGCGTTGGCGAGGGCGAGGGCGACCAGCTGGCTCCCCTCGTCCTGCACGCCGGCGCGGCCCTCCCGGACGGCCTCGACGGCGCCGGGCTCCCCGCCCTCGGTGAGCCGCACGGCGTACGGCGACCAGCGCCCCGGCACGGCGGCCTCCTCGCGGAGCAGCTCCTCGCTCGTGGCCCGTCCGGGCCTGGCGACGAGGGTCACCTCGGGCCGCTCATTGTCGGCCTCCAGCAGGTCCTCGATCCCGGCCCGCCCGCCGCCGAGTGAGTCCCACAGTGCGGAGACGACCCAGCGGGGGTGCGAGTGGACGACCGCGAGATGGTCCTCGGGGTCGTCGTCGTAGGGCGGCGCGACCTTCTCCAGCCATCCGTCGAGGTCGTGCTGCGCGACCTTCCGCAGCACGGCGTTGACGAACTTGGCCCGCCCGTCGCCGAGGACGACGCGCGCGAGCTCGACGGAGGAGGACACGGCGGCGTGCGTCGGGATGCGGGTGCCGAGCAGCTGGTGGGCGCCGAGGCTGAGCACGTCGAGCACCGGCGGGTCGACCTCCCGCAGCGGCCGGTCGACGCAGGCGGCGATGACCGCGTCGTACGTCCCCTGCCGCCGCAGCGTCCCGTACACCAGCTCGGTGGCGAGAGCGGCGTCCCGGCCATCGAACTTGTCGGGGCCCTCCTTCTCCCGCGCCTTGCGCAGCAGCGGCGGCAGCACGAGGTTGGCGTACGCGTCCCGCTCGTCCACGGCGCGCAGCGCCTCGAAGGCGAGGACGCGGACGGGGTCCTTCTGGGGACGACGGTAGGGCTTGGCAGGCTTTCGCGGCCGCCGGGACTGCTCACTCACGAAAAAGGTGCTCCGGGTGTGGGATGGGTACTGATCCCAGCGTACGTCGCCAGGGCCGGCGGAGTACCGCCGCGTACGCCGGGAAGCCCCGCCCAGGGGCGGGCGGCCTCAGCCGCCCAGCGTCTCGCCCACGGCGATCCGCACCCCGCGCGCCCAGTCCGCCGCCCGCATCGGCTTCTTCCCCTGGGCCTGCACCCACAGCAGCTCCACGGCGTAGGAACCGGTGCCCACGTGGACGCTGTTCTTGCCGACGGCCAGGTGCCCCGGAGCGAGATCGGTCCGCTCCGGTACGGGCGTGGCCTGGACGAGCTTGAGCCGCTCGCCGCGGAAGGTGGTCCAGGCGCCGGGGGCCGGGGTGCATCCGCGCACCACCCGGTCGACGCGCAGGGCGGGGGTGGTCCAGTCGATCCGGGCGTCCTCGACGGTGATCTTCGGCGCGACGGTGACGCCGTCCATCGGCTGCGGTACGGCCTTGAGCGTGCCGTCCTCGATGCCGTCCATGGTCGCGGCGAGCAGCCCGGATCCGGCGAAGGCGAGCCGGGTGAGCAGGTCGCCGCTGGTGTCGGTGGACCGGATCTCCTCGGTGACGGTGCCGTACACCGGGCCCGAGTCGAGCCCCTCCTCGATGAGGAAGGTGGAGGCCCCCGTGATCTCGTCCCCCGCCATGATGGAGTGCTGCGCGGGCGCGGCCCCGCGCCAGGCGGGCAGCAGCGAGAAGTGCAGGTTGACCCAGCCGTGGGCGGGGATGTCGAGGGCGACACGGGGCAGCAGGGCGCCGTAGGCGACGACGGGGCAGCAGTCCGGGGCGATCTCCCGGAGCCGCTCCAGGAACTCGGGATCCCGCGGCTTGAGGGGCTTCAGCACCTCGATCCCGGCCTCCTCCGCCCGCTCGGCCACGGGGGACGCGACCAGCCGGCGCCCGCGCCCGGCCGGCGCGTCGGGCCGCGTGACGACGGCGGCCACCTCGTGCCGCCCGGAGGCGAGAAGAGCGTCCAGAGCGGGAACGGCGACCTCGGGGGTACCGGCGAAGACGAGCTTCATGGGTGGGTTGGGGCCTCTCGGGCAAAGTTGGACGGGCAACGCACAAGTCTATGACTACGCACGGAAAGCCGCCGACGGCGAGCACCCCCACGGATTGTCCGGCTTCCCGGCCAACTGGAGACGGGTGGTGCGCGGGTGGGACAGACGGCGTACGCATATGCCCGTACGCCCCCACACCGTGACCAGCGGAGCGCGAACGCGTTGGTCAAGAAAGAGTTGACCACAAAGGGCCGCCTTGCCGCCCAATTCCTTTCAACGCCTGTTCGAGAGGCTTGTTCATGGCCGACCACGCAACCCACGACGCCCAGGCCCGGGCCAGCCTGCACTTGCTGGTGCGGGACATCGAGCGGGTCCGCCGCCAGGTGGACGCACTGCGCACGCTCACCGCCCAGTTGGGCAACGTCTACCGTCCGCGCCGCTCCGGCCCCTCCACGGGCTTCGTCGTCTACGGACGTGCCCCCGCCCCGACGGTGCGTCTCGCCCAGGAACTCCGGGACAGCGTCGAAACCCTGGTCACGGCCGCCGTGGACTTCGACCGCTCACTCGGATTCTCCTGGGACGCGGTGGGCTCCGCGCTCGGGGTCACCAAGCAGGCGGTGCACCGCCGTTACGGCGCCCGCCGCGCCACGGCCCAGGCGGCGGCCGACGCCGAGCGCACCTCGGAACCGGCCGGCACCCGCACGCTCAACGTGAACACCGGGCTCCCCACGGTGCCGACGGTCCCGGCGGCCCGTTCCATGCCGACCCAGCCGACCGCGGGCAGCCCTACGCTCCGCGACGAGGCCAGGCCGACGGCCTTCCCCGGCCCGCGCAACGGCTGACCCACCCTCATTCCGCCCTCCCGGCACGCATCCGGGAGGGCAGCCGCGTGCCGGGCCTCAGCCGGCCGCCAAGGGCTCTGCGCGAGCTCCGCGGGGCTCAGCCGATGTCCGGCGGATCGATCCGCACCCGCACGGCCTCCCCGCTCCCCCGCGCCATCCGCGCGGCCTGCGCCGCCTTCAACGCGGACGTCAGCGCCGCCCCGCTTCCCGGCGGCACCCGCACGAGCGCCCGCTCCCAGTGCTCCCCGGGCGGCGGCGCCCCGGCCCGCCGCGGCCGGCCGGGGAGGGTGACCTGCATCGGTACCGGCCCCAACACCTCCGCGTCCGGCGGCAGTTCCACCGTACCCAGGAACTCCGCGACGGCCTGCGCCGTCCCCGACACCGCAGCCATCCGGGACACCGGCGGAAACGCCAGCTCGGCCCGCTCGGCCAGCTCCCGCACCGCGTGCCCGACGGGGTCCCACCGCACCAGCGCCTGCACCGGCCGCAGGGTCGGCTCGGCGACGACCACCACGGTTCCCCCGTCCCCCTGCGGCCGTACGAGCGCGCAGGCCCCGATCCACCGGCGCAGCGCGTCCTCGCCGGCCCGCAGATCGGGACGGCCGAGCATGGCCCAGCCGTCCAGCAGCAGGGCCGCCGCATAGCCGCCCTCGGCGACCGGTTCGGCGCCCGGCGTGCTCACGACCAGCGCGGGAGTTCCCGGCACCGTGTCCAGCACGTGTTCCCGCCCGGAGGTGCGCACCGGTACGGCGGGAAAGGCCCGCCCCAGCTCCTCGGCGGTCCGCCGTGCCCCCACCACCTGGGCGCGCAACCGGAAGCCGCCGCACTCCGGACAGTGCCAGGCGCCCTCCTCACGCCCGCACCACCCGCATCGCAGCAGCCCCGCGTCCTGCGCCTCCAGCGGCCCCGAGCAGTGCCGGCACCGGGCGGGCGCCCGGCACCGGTCGCAGGCCATGCTCGGCACGTACCCCCGCCGGGGCACCTGTACGAGAACCGGCCCGTGCTTCAGCCCGTCCCGGACCGCCTGCCAGGCGAGGGACGGCAGACGTGCGGCGCGGGCGGCCTCGTCCCGGGCGAGATCGCCGTCCCCCACGGTCCGGACGAGCGGAGCGGCCCGCCGCACCTGCTCGCGGCCCGCGACCAGGGGGCGCGCCCAGCCGTTCTCCACGAGTTGCGCGGCCTCCACGGTGCTGCTCCAGCCGCCCAGCAGGAAGCCGCAGCTGTCCAGCGCCGCGCGCAGCAGGAGCACGTCCCGGGCATGTGGCTGGGGGGCGTGCTGCTCGCTGTGGCTGTCGTCCCCGTCGTCCCAGATCGCGACGAGGCCGAGGTTCTGCACGGGCGCGAACATGGCCGCGCGCGTTCCGACGACGGCCCGTACGGAACCCCGGCGCACGGCGAGCCACTGACCGTAGCGCTTCTCGGGCCCGGCGTCGGCGGTGAGCAGCGCGTGCCGTCCCTCGCCGAGCAGCGCGGTCAGCGCGGCGTCGACCCGGGCCGCGGAGCGTCCGTCCGGTACGACGACGAGCGCGCCGCGTCCCGAGGCGAGGGTCGCGGCGACGGCCCGCGCCAGCTCTTCGCTCCACTCCGGTCCGGGCAGCGCGTTCCACACGGCACGGGGTGTGCCTCCCGAGGCCAACGACCCGACGAAGGCGGACCCGTGTTCGTACCGGGCCCACGATCCGGCGTCGGGGACCGCGGGCGGCGGCAGCGGCGGGGGTGAGGGCCGCTGTTCGGCGCGGGCGCTGCGCGGCGGCACGGCCAGTTGCAGTACATCGGCGAGGCTCCCCGCGTACCGGTCGGCGACGGCTCGGGCCAGCCCCAGCAGCTCCGGGCTCAGCACGGGCTCGGGCGAGACGACCTGGGCCAGCGCGGCCAGCGGCCCGGAGTAGTCGGACTCGGCCCGCCGCTCCACGAGGAACCCGTCGATGAGTCCCCCGCCCTCACGGCGTCCGTCCCGCACCCGGTGCCGCCCGGCCCCGAACCGCACCCGCACCCGCACGCCGGGCTGTGCCTCGGCGTCCAGCTCCTCGGGCACGGCGTAGTCGAAGTACCGGTCGAGATGGAGCACGCCCTTGTCGACCAGCACCCGCGCGACGGGCAGCTCCTTCGCCAGCGCGGCCCCCCGCCAGGTCCGGGGCTTGGCCCGAGGCACCTTGGCGTCCCGCACGCTCTCCCGGATGAGCGCGAGCTGCTCCGGCGGCGCCCCTTCGGCCCCGCCGTCCCCCTGCACGTTCTCGCTGCTCACGCTTGCATTCTTACCAAACGCGACTGACAACCGACGCCGCCCGAGGTCAGGCCGGCCGCGGACCGCCGTACGGCGCTCTTCTGCCTTGGGCCACTCGGCCATACCGGTCCAGGACCGGCAGCAGGATTTGAACCTGCGAGGGGATCACCCGGAAGGAAGTATCCGAGGCCTTCGCACCGGGCGGCGTCGTTGTTCTCCCGAGATCCGGTCGACAGCGGTGTGTGCAAAGCCAGTTTCACCGCGCGCACAAGGCGCGCTCCACCGAAGTAACCGCGGTCATCGCACCGGGAGATCACCACCGTAGGGGGGTGACCGCCGCCTCGGCGACTCATTTACCCGCCGTGAAACGCCGAGGTCCGGCCCCCCTCAGGGGAGCCGGACCTCGGCAGGAGATCACTCGGGACCTACAGCCCCGCGGCCTTCCGCAGCGCGTCCACGCGGTCCGTGCGCTCCCAGGTGAAGTCGGGAAGCTCACGGCCGAAGTGACCGTACGCCGCGGTCTGGGCGTAGATCGGGCGGAGCAGGTCGAGGTCGCGGATGATGGCGGCCGGGCGGAGGTCGAAGACCTCGTCGATCGCCTTCTCGATCTTCTCCGGCTCGACCTTGTGGGTGCCGAAGGTCTCGACGAAGAGACCGACCGGCTCGGCCTTGCCGATGGCGTAGGCGACCTGGACCTCGCAGCGGGAGGCCAGGCCCGCGGCGACGACGTTCTTGGCGACCCAGCGCATCGCGTACGCGGCCGAGCGGTCGACCTTGGACGGGTCCTTGCCGGAGAAGGCGCCGCCGCCGTGGCGGGCCATGCCGCCGTAGGTGTCGATGATGATCTTGCGACCGGTGAGGCCGGCGTCACCCATCGGGCCGCCGATCTCGAAGCGGCCGGTCGGGTTGACCAGGAGGCGGTAGCCCTCGGTGTCCAGCTTGATGCCCTCGTCGAGGAGCGCCTTCAGCTCCGGCTCGACGACGAACTCGCGGATGTCGGGGGCGAGCAGCGACTCCAGGTCGATGTCGCTCGCGTGCTGCGAGGAGACGACCACCGTGTCTAGGCGGACGGCCTTGTCGCCGTCGTACTCGATGGTGACCTGCGTCTTGCCGTCCGGGCGCAGGTAGGGGATCGTGCCGTTCTTGCGGACGTCCGAGAGGCGCTTGGACAGGCGGTGCGCCAGGAAGATCGGGAGCGGCATCAGCGTCGGCGTCTCGTCCGTCGCGTAGCCGAACATCAGGCCCTGGTCGCCCGCGCCCTGCTTGTCGAGCTCGTCGTCATCGCCCTCGACCCGGGTCTCGTACGCCGTGTCCACACCCTGGGCGATGTCCGGCGACTGCGCGCCGATCGACACCGACACGCCGCAGGAGGCGCCGTCGAAGCCCTTCTTGGAGGAGTCGTAGCCGATCTCCAGGATCGTGTTGCGGACCAGGGTCGCGATGTCCGCGTACGTCTTGGTCGTGACCTCGCCGGCCACGTGCACCAGGCCCGTGGTGATCAGCGTCTCCACGGCAACCCGGGAGGTCGGGTCCTCGCGCAGAAGCGCGTCGAGAATGGTGTCGCTGATCTGGTCAGCGATCTTGTCGGGGTGACCCTCGGTCACGGACTCCGAGGTGAACAGTCGACGGGACACAACGCTCCCTGGGGTTGCAGCGGCTGCTGGCTGATCATTGGTGGACGACACACGGGGGCTGCGCCCGGCGTCGTCCGAGAACAGTTTATCGGTCGTACCCCGCCGCGGGCCCACCCGTCTCGCCTCTCGGGAGCGCTGTGACCTGCGGCACGCGCATTCTGCCCAATGCCGAGCGGCATTGGCCAGAGCCGCCACGCGACAATGTCATGTTTGAAAAAGCCGCCAAATGGCCGAAACAATTCAGGCCAGACGAGGCGCCACCAGGTCCCATACGGTGTCGGCGAGAGCCTCCTTCGGGCCGTGCGGTACGGGTGTCTCGCTGCCGTCCGCACCCAGCACCACGGCCTCGTTCTCCTCGGAACCGAAGGTCTTGCGCTCCCCCACCTCGTTCACCACCAGGAGATCGCACCCCTTGCGTGCCAGCTTCGTCCGGCCGTTGGCGAGGACGTCGTCCGTCTCGGCGGCGAAACCGACAACCACCTGTCCGGGGCGCGTCCGGTCGGCCGAAATCTCCGCAAGGATGTCCGGATTCCGCACGAGGACGACCGGATCCGGATCCTGGCCGTCCCGCTTCTTGATCTTCCCGGACGCATAGTTCGCGGGCCGGAAGTCGGCGACGGCGGCGGCCATGACCACCGCGTCGGCGTCCGCGGACGCCTTCAGCACCGCCTCGCGCAGCTGCACGGCCGTGCCGACCTGGACGACGTCCACGCCGGCCGGGTCCGGCAGGCCGGTGTTCGCCGCGATCAGCGTCACCCGGGCGCCCCGCGCGGCCGCCGTGCGGGCCAGGGCGTAGCCCTGCTTGCCGGAGGAGCGGTTGCCGAGGAAGCGGACCGGGTCGAGGGGCTCACGGGTGCCGCCGGCGCTGACGACGACGTGCCGGCCCTTCAGGTCCGGCTCGGAGACGCCCCGGGCCAGCACCCGGCGGCAGACCTCGAATATCTCGGCCGGGTCGGGCAGGCGGCCCTTGCCGGTGTCGACACCGGTGAGGCGGCCGACCGCCGGTTCGATGACCACCGCGCCCCGGCGGCGCAGCGTCGCCACGTTCTCCTGGGTGGCCGGGTGCTCCCACATCTCGGTGTGCATGGCCGGGGCGAAGACGACCGGACATCGGGCGGTGAGGAGGGTGTTCGTGAGGAGGTCGTCGGCGAGGCCGTGTGCCGCCTTCGCGAGCGTGTCCGCCGTCGCCGGGGCGACGATCACCAAATCGGCGTGCTGACCGATGCGGACGTGCGGGACCTCGTGGACGTCGTCCCAGACCTCCGTGGAGACGGGGTTGCCGGAGAGGGCCGACCAGGTCGCGGCGCCGACGAAGTGCAGGGCGGAGGCGGTGGGGACGACGCGGACGTCGTGACCCGATTCCGTCAGCCTTCTCAGCAGCTCACAGGCCTTGTAGGCGGCGATGCCACCGCTGACCCCCAGCACGACCTTCGGCTTGTCCACCGTCTCTCCCCGGGCTCGGAAACGTACGACATCCATGCTGCATCACAGCTGGGGGACGACCCCCCGCACCCCCGAGCAGACCACAGGCCCGGCAGTAGCGCTGCCGGGCCTGTGGAAAAAGCAACTGCAAAGCAAAAAATACTACTGCGCCGGGCCCTCGATGGCCTCGGACGTCAGCAGACCCGCGTTGATCTCGCGCAGGGCGATCGAGAGCGGCTTCTCGTGGACGTGGGTGTCGACGAGCGGACCGACGTACTCGAGGAGGCCCTCGCCGAGCTGCGAGTAGTACGCGTTGATCTGGCGGGCCCGCTTGGCCGCGTAGATCACGAGGCTGTACTTCGAGTCCGTCGCCTCGAGAAGCTCGTCGATCGGCGGGTTGATGATGCCCTCGGGCGCGGTGATGGAAGAGGACACGCTCTACCTTCCGATGGATGGGAAAGAATCAGTCACTGTGACCAGACACGATCACACAACGTCCATCAAGGCTAGCAGCTCGCGCGCTACGTCCTCGACGGAGGTGTTGACCAAGGTCACATCGAACTCCGGCTCGGCAGCCAGCTCGATCTTCGCCGCGTCCAGGCGGCGCTCGATCACCTCGGGCGCCTCGGTGCCCCGGCCTGTGAGCCTGCGCACGAGCTCCTCCCAGGAGGGAGGAGCCAGGAACACCAGATGGGCCTGCGGCATGGACTCACGGACCTGCCGGGCGCCCTGGAGATCGATCTCCAGGAGGACCGGCACGCCGGCCTCCAGGTGCTCCAGCACGGCCGCACGCGGCGTGCCGTAGCGGTTGCCGGCGAATTCGGCCCACTCCAGCAGCTCGCCGTTGGCGATCAGCTTGTCCATCTCCTCGTCGGTGACGAAGAAGTAGTGGACTCCGTGCTTCTCGCCGGGGCGGGGCTTACGGGTGGTCGCCGACACCGAGAGCCAGACCTCGGGGTGTTCCTTGCGCATATGAGCGACGACCGTGCTCTTGCCGACCCCGGAGGGGCCGGAGAGCACGGTCAGCCGCGGACGTTCACTCATGCAGCGATTATTCCAGCAATCCCGGTATGCCCAGGACTCAGGAGCCGGTGCTGCCGAACTCGCGCTCCAGGGAGGCGATCTGGTTGGAACCGAGGCCACGCACGCGACGGCTCTCGGAGATACCGAGTCGCTCCATGATCTGCTTGGCGCGGACCTTGCCCACGCCCGGCAGGGACTCGAGCAGGGCGGAGACCTTCATCTTGCCGATGACGTCGTTCTCCTGGCCCTGCTTGATGACCTCATGAAGAGAGGCGCCGGAGTGCTTGAGTCGATTCTTGACCTCGGCCCGCTCCCGGCGAGCCGCGGCGGCCTTTTCGAGCGCGGCTGCGCGCTGTTCAGGGGTAAGGGGCGGAAGAGCCACGCCTACGTCACCTCGGATGTCGAACTGTCGGATACGGACCGGTGAGGAACCTAGTCGCCCCACACCTGGGGAGCTACGAGCAACACGCTTGCCCGTTCTCCCCCACTGCCTTGAGGGGCGCGGGAGGTGCCCCCACTGCTCGGAGACTAGCGGTCAAGGCCGCCGGAGTCAGCGAGAACAGCGGAAAAGTCCTGGTCAGCCTCCGTCAGGCCAGACATTTCAGACATACTGCCCCGGATTTGAGGATGTATTCAGACTCAAGCCGTCCCGGCGGCACTCGCCGGACCGGTCTTCGGACACCCATCCGAGACCCGACGGAGACTCATCGGAGGACTCAGGCGGCGGTCACGGCCGCCCGGATCTCCTCCGCGAAGCGGTCCGCGGCCGAGCGCAGCGCACCGACGTCGGGACCGTGACGAAGAACACCCCGGCTGACGTTCGGCACGACGTTGCGCACAGCGGCCCCGAAGACCGCGGGAAGATCGGCCGGTGTCGCCCCCTGGGCGCCGATGCCCGGCGCGAGGAGCGGACCGTTGATGTCGAGGTCGTACGACGACAGGTCGCCCAGCGTGGCGCCCACGACCGCTCCGAAGGACCCCAGGGGCTCGTCCCCCGCGTTCTCGGCGGCCAGGTGGGCCAGCATCGTCGCGCCCACGGTGCGCCCGTCGGCCCGGACGGCGTGCTGCACCTCGCCGCCCTCCGGGTTGGAGGTCAGCGCCAGCACGAAAAGACCCGCGCCGCTCTCCCGCGCCAGCACGATCGCCGGGCTCAGCGAGCCGTAGCCGAGATAGGGCGAGACGGTCAGGGCGTCCGAGAACAGCGGGGCGTCCTTGTGCAGGAAGGCCTCGGCGTAGGCGGCCATGGTCGAGCCGATGTCGCCGCGCTTGGCGTCCATGACGACCAGCGCGCCGGCCGCCCGCGCCTCCTCGACGGACTTCTCCAGGACCGCGACCCCGCGCGAGCCGAAGCGCTCGAAGAAGGCGCTCTGCGGCTTGAGCACGGCCACCCGGTCGGCCATCGCCTCGACGACGGTGCGGCTGAACCGCTCCAGGCCGGCGACGTCGTCGTTCAGTCCCCACTCGGTGAGCAGCGACGCGTGCGGGTCGATGCCGACGCACAGCGGGCCACGCTCGTCCATGGCGCGGCGCAGGCGTGCGCCGAAGGGTTCCAGAGCGGTCATGCCGTCTTCCCTGCCTTCCTCACATCGGCGCCGACCGCGTCGGCGAGGGTCGCGTACGGGCTCGTACGGAGGCGGGCGGCGAGCCCCTTGTGGATCGCGCGGCCCCAGAAGGGCCCCTCGTAGATGAAGGCGCTGTAGCCCTGGACCAGCGTGGCTCCGGCCAGGATCCGCTGCCAGGCGTCCTCGGCGGTCTCGATGCCGCCGACGCCCACCAGGGTGATCCGGTCGCCCACGCGCGCGTACAGGCGACGCAGGACCTCCAGGGAGCGCGCCTTCAGCGGGGCGCCGGACAGTCCGCCGGTCTCCTTGACGAGTGCGGGCTCCGACCCCAGACCGAGCCCCTCGCGCGCGATGGTGGTGTTCGTGGCGATGATCCCGTCCAGGCCGAGTTCGACGGCCAGGTCGGCGACGGCGTCGACGTCCTCGTCCGCGAGGTCCGGCGCGATCTTCACCAGCAGCGGAACCCGGCGGTGGGACACCGTGCGGTCGGCGGCCTCGCGCACCGCGCTCAGCAGCGGCCGCAGCGCCTCGGTCGCCTGCAGGTTGCGCAGCCCCGGCGTGTTCGGCGAGGAGACGTTGACCACCAGGTAGTCGGCGTACGGCGCCAGCCGCTCGGTCGACTTCACGTAGTCGCCCACGGCCTCCGCCTCCGGGACGACCTTGGTCTTGCCGATGTTCACGCCCACGACGGTCCTGAAGACCGGCTCACGGGTCGCGAGGCGGGCGGCGACCGCGAGGGAACCCTCGTTGTTGAAGCCCATGCGGTTGATCAGCGCCCGGTCCGGGACCAGGCGGAACAGCCGCTTCTTGGGGTTGCCCGGCTGGGCCTCGCCCGTCACCGTGCCGATCTCGACGTGGTCGAAGCCCAGCATGGACATCCCGTCGATGGCGACGGCGTTCTTGTCGAAGCCCGCGGCGAGGCCGAAGGGCCCGTGCATCCGCAGCCCGAGCGCCTCCGTGCGCAGCTCCTTGAAGCGGGGCGCGAGGGCGGCCGCGACGAAGGTGCGCAGCACCGGGATGCGAGCGGCGAGACGGATCCACCGGAAGGCCAGGTGATGGGCCTGCTCCGGATCCATCCGTTTGAAAACCAGACGGAAGAAAAGCTTGTACATGTCTCTCAGTCCTCACGAAGAGGGGGACACCGTTTCCGGTGTCCCCCTCAGGGCTGCTAGTCGCGGGCCGCGGTCAGGTGTTCCGCGTGTTCCTGGAGCGAACGCACACCCACGTCGCCGTGGTTGAGGGCGTCGATGCCCTGGACCGCGGCGGCGAGCGCCTGCACCGTCGTCAGGCAGGGCACGGACCGCGCCACGGCCGCCGTACGGATCTCGTAGCCGTCGAGTCGGCCGCCAGTGCCGTACGGGGTGTTGACGATCAGGTCGACCTCGCCGTCGTGGATGAGCTGGACGATGGTCCGCTCCCCGTTCGGGCCGACGCCCTCGGACTGCTTGCGCACGATCGTGGCGTGGATGCCGTTGCGCTTGAGCACCTCGGCCGTGCCGGACGTGGCCAGCAGCTCGAAGCCGTGCGCGACCAGTTCACGCGCCGGGAAGATCATCGAGCGCTTGTCCCGGTTGGCGACCGAGATGAACGCCCGGCCCTTCGTCGGCAGCGGGCCGTAGGCACCCGCCTGGGACTTGGCGTAGGCGGTGCCGAAGACGGAGTCGATGCCCATGACCTCGCCGGTGGAGCGCATCTCCGGGCCGAGCACCGTGTCGACACCGCGGCCGTGGATGTCACGGAACCGCGACCACGGCATGACCGCCTCCTTGACGGAGATCGGCGCGTCGAACGGCAGCTCGCCGCCGTCGCCGTGGGCCGGCAGCAGTCCCTCCTCGCGGAGCTCGGCGATGGTCGCGCCCAGGGAGATCCGGGCGGCGGCCTTCGCCAGCGGCACCGCGGTCGCCTTCGAGGTGAAGGGGACCGTACGGGACGCGCGCGGGTTGGCCTCCAGGACGTACAGGATGTCCCCGGCCATCGCGAACTGGATGTTGATCAGGCCCCGCACGCCCACGCCCTCGGCGATGGCCTCGGTCGAGGTGCGCAGGCGCTTGATGTCGAAGCCGCCCAGCGTGATCGGGGGCAGCGCACAGGCCGAGTCGCCGGAGTGGATGCCGGCCTCCTCGATGTGCTCCATGACGCCGCCGAGGTAGAGCTCCTCGCCGTCGTACAGGGCGTCGACGTCGATCTCGATGGCGTCGTCGAGGAACCGGTCGACCAGGACCGGGCGCGACGGGCTGATCTCCGTCGACTCCGCGATGTAGGAGGACAGCCGGGTCTCGTCGTACACGATCTCCATGCCGCGTCCGCCGAGGACGTACGACGGGCGGACCAGGACCGGGTAGCCGATCTCGTCGGCGATGGCCTTGGCCTCGGCGAAGGTCGTGGCGGTGCCGTGCTTGGGGGCCGGGAGGCCCGCCTCCGCCAGCACCCGCCCGAAGGCGCCACGGTCCTCGGCCGCGTGGATCGCCTCGGGGGAGGTGCCCACGATCGGCACGCCGTTGTCCTTCAGGGCCTGCGAGAGGCCCAGCGGGGTCTGGCCGCCGAGCTGGACCACGACACCGGCTACCGGACCGGCCTGCTGCTCAGCGTGGACGATCTCCAGCACGTCCTCGAGGGTCAGCGGCTCGAAGTACAGGCGGTCGGAGGTGTCGTAGTCCGTGGAGACGGTCTCCGGGTTGCAGTTGACCATCACCGTCTCGTACCCGGCGTCGGACAGCGCGAAGGACGCGTGGACGCAGGAGTAGTCGAACTCGATGCCCTGGCCGATGCGGTTCGGGCCGGAGCCGAGGATGATGACCGCGGGCTTCTCGCGGGGCGCGACCTCGGTCTCCTCGTCGTAGGACGAGTAGAAGTACGGCGTCCTCGCCGCGAACTCGGCGGCGCAGGTGTCGACCGTCTTGTAGACCGGCCGGATCCCGAGCGCGTGGCGGACCTCGCGCACGACGTCCTCGCGCAGCCCTCGGATCTCACCGATCTGCTGGTCGGAGAAGCCGTGCCGCTTGGCCTCGGCGAGCAGGTCCGGGGTGAGCTCGGCGGCCTCGGCCAGCTCGTCCGCGATCTCCTTGATGAGGAAGAGCTGGTCGACGAACCACGGGTCGATCTTCGTGTACTCGAAGACCTCCTCCTGCGTGGCACCCGCGCGGATGGCCTGCATGACCGTGTTGATCCGGCCGTCGGTGGGCCGTACGGCCTCGCGCAGCAGCTCGTCCTTGTCTCCGGTCTCGCCGACGAACGTGAACTGGCTGCCCTTCTTCTCCAGTGAGCGCAGCGCCTTCTGGAAGGCCTCGGTGAAGTTGCGGCCGATGGCCATGGCCTCGCCGACCGACTTCATGGTGGTGGTGAGGGTGGAGTCGGCCTGCGGGAACTTCTCGAAGGCGAACCGCGGGGCCTTCACGACGACGTAGTCGAGGGTCGGCTCGAAGGAGGCCGGGGTCTCCCGCGTGATGTCGTTCGGGATCTCGTCGAGGGTGTAGCCGACGGCGAGCTTGGCCGCGATCTTGGCGATCGGGAAGCCGGTCGCCTTGGACGCGAGGGCGGACGAGCGCGACACGCGCGGGTTCATCTCGATGACGATCACGCGACCGTCCTCGGGGTTCACCGCGAACTGGATGTTGCAGCCACCGGTGTCGACGCCGACCTCACGGATGACGGCGATGCCGATGTCGCGCAGGACCTGGTACTCGCGGTCGGTGAGCGTCATCGCCGGGGCGACGGTGATCGAGTCACCGGTGTGCACGCCCATCGGGTCGAAGTTCTCGATGGAGCAGACGACCACGACGTTGTCGTGCTTGTCGCGCATCAGCTCCAGCTCGTACTCCTTCCAGCCGAGGATGGACTCCTCCAGGAGCACCTCGGTGGTCGGCGAGAGCGTCAGGCCCTGGCCGGCGATGCGGCGCAGCTCGTCCTCGTCGTGGGCGAAGCCGGAGCCGGCGCCGCCCATGGTGAAGGACGGGCGGACGACGACCGGGTAGCCGCCGAGCTCGTCGACGCCCGCGAGGACGTCCTCCATGGAGTGGCAGATGACCGAGCGCGCGGACTCGCCGTGGCCGATCTTCTCCCGGACGGCCTCGACGACGAGCTTGAACTGGTCGCGGTCCTCGCCCTTGTGGATGGCCTCGACGTTGGCGCCGATCAGTTCGACGCCGTACTTGTCCAGGACGCCGTTCTCGTGGAGCGAGATGGCCGTGTTGAGGGCCGTCTGGCCGCCCAGGGTGGGCAGCAGCGCGTCCGGCCGCTCCTTGGCGATGATCTTCTCGACGAAGTCCGGGGTGATCGGCTCGACGTAGGTCGCGTCGGCGATCTCCGGGTCGGTCATGATCGTCGCCGGGTTGGAGTTGACCAGGACGACCCGGAGGCCCTCGGCGCGCAGGATGCGGCACGCCTGGGTGCCGGAGTAGTCGAACTCGGCGGCCTGGCCGATGACGATCGGGCCGGAGCCGATGACCAGGACGGACTGGATATCGGTGCGCTTAGGCACGCTGGCCCTCCATCAGGACTGTGTCCATCAAAGACGTGAAGCGGTCGAACAGGTAGGCGGCGTCGTGCGGACCCGCGGCTGCTTCGGGGTGGTACTGGACGCTGAAGGCCGGCTTGTCGAGGAGCTGGAGGCCCTCCACCACGTTGTCGTTCAGGCAGACGTGGGAGACCTCGACGCGGCCGTACGGGGTGTCGGAGACCTGGTCGAGCGGGGCGTCCACGGCGAAGCCGTGGTTGTGCGCGGTGACCTCGACCTTGCCGGTCGTACGGTCCTGCACCGGCTGGTTGATGCCCCGGTGGCCGTACTTCAGCTTGTAGGTGCCGAAGCCGAGGGCGCGGCCCAGGATCTGGTTGCCGAAGCAGATGCCGAAGAGCGGGGTGCCGCGCTCCAGGACGGCCTGCATCACGGAGACCGGGTGGTCGGCGGTGGCCGGGTCGCCGGGGCCGTTGGAGAAGAAGACTCCGTCGGGGGCGACGGCGTAGATGTCCTCGGCGGTCGCCGTGGCGGGCAGCACGTGCACCTCGATGCCGCGCTCGGCCATCCGGTGCGGGGTCATGCCCTTGATGCCGAGGTCGACGGCGGCGACGGTGTACTTCTTCTCGCCGATCGCGGGGACGACGTACGTCTCCTTGGTGGCGACCTCGGCGGAGAGGTCGGCGCCCTCCATCTCGGGGGCCTGGCGCACCTCGGCGAGCATGGTGCCCTCGTCGGGCAGCGCGTTGCCGGAGAAGATACCGACGCGCATGGCGCCGCGCTCGCGCAGATGGCGGGTCAGGGCGCGGGTGTCGATGCCGCTGATGCCGACGACGCCCTGGTGGCGCAGTTCCTCGTCCAGCGAGCGCTTGGCCCGCCAGTTGGAGGGCACGCGCGCGGGGTCGCGCACGACGTAACCCGCGACCCAGATCCGCTTCGACTCGGGGTCCTCGTCGTTGACGCCGGTGTTGCCGACGTGCGGGGCGGTCATCACGACGACCTGGCGGTGGTACGACGGGTCGGTGAGGGTCTCCTGGTAGCCGGTCATGCCGGTGGAGAACACGGCTTCACCGAAGGTCACCCCCACGGCCCCGTAGGCGCGGCCCCGGAAGATCCGGCCGTCCTCCAGGACGAGTACGGCGGGAGCTGCCTTGTGCCTCTGCGAGGCGGCTCCCTGGATGGAGGTCGTCATCGTTCGGCGCCTTCCGTGCTGTTTGTCTTGATCATGGAGTTGATGGCGGCGACCCACTCGTTGTGCTCGGCCGCGTGGTCGGACCGGAAGCCGGAGTCGATCAGCCGGTCGCCGTGCGCCCAGGTCACGACGAGCAGGCCGCCCTCGGTGAGGACCTTGCCCGCGATCCCCTTGTCGAGCCGGGCCTCGCGGAGTGCGGCGGCGGGGACGAAGAAGTCGGCCGCTCCGGGGCGTACGACGTCGAGGCCCGCGTCCGTCAGCGTGAGCTCGGCCCGGCTGCGGGTGCCGAGGCCGTGGGCCACGATGCGGTCCAGCCACTGCCCGGCGGTGGTGGAGCCGTGGTAGCGGCCGCTCATGCCCAGTCTGGCCGGGCCGAGGTCGTCCGGCGCGCTGGGCAGCTCCGGGATGTCGCCCTGGAGGGTGCCGCGCCACTTCCAGCCCTCGCGCATCAGCCAGTAGACGAGCGCGACGAACAGGGCGAGCCCGACGAGCCAGCCGGCGCGGGCGGCCCAGTCGGTGACCTCGGCCGATTTCTTCTCGGCGGCCAGGTCGGCGGCCAGCAGCATTACAGGTGTCACGTGAGCTTCCCGTCGACGAGCGTCGCCTTGCCCCGCAGCCACGTGTGGGTGACACGGCCCGGCAGCTCGCGTCCCTCGTACGGGGTGTTGCGGCTGCGCGAGGCGAAGCCCGCGGGGTCCACCTGCCCACGGTATGCGGTGTCGACGAGGGTCAGGTTGGCGGGCTCGCCAGCCGAGACGGGACGGCCGTGGCCCTGGGCCTGCCCGATCCGCGCGGGCTTGACGGACATGCGGTCGGCGACGCCGGCCCAGTCCAGCAGGCCCGTGTCCACCATGGTGTCCTGGACCACCGACAGCGCGGTCTCCAGGCCGACCATGCCCATGGCGGCCGCGGCCCACTCGCAGTCCTTGTCCTCGTGCGGGTGCGGGGCGTGATCGGTGGCGACGATGTCGATCGTGCCGTCGGCGAGCGCCTCGCGCAGCGCCAGCACGTCGCGCTCGGTGCGCAGCGGCGGGTTGACCTTGAAGACCGGGTTGTACGTGCGCACCATCTCGTCCGTCAGGAGCAGGTGGTGCGGGGTCACCTCGGCGGTGACGTCGATGCCGCGGGACTTGGCCCAGCGAACGATCTCCACCGAGCCCGCGGTCGAGAGGTGGCAGATGTGGACGCGGGAGCCGACGTGCTCGGCGAGCAGCACGTCCCGGGCGATGACCGACTCCTCGGCCACGGCCGGCCAGCCGCCCAGGCCCAGCTCGGCGGAGACGACGCCCTCGTTCATCTGGGCGCCCTCGGTCAGCCGTGGCTCCTGCGCGTGCTGGGCGACGACACCGCCGAAGGCCTTCACGTACTCCAGGGCACGGCGCATGATCACGGCGTCGTCGACGCACTTGCCGTCGTCGGAGAAGACGGTCACGCCCGCCGCCGACTCGTGCATCGCGCCCAGCTCGGCGAGCTTCCTGCCCTCCAGGCCGACGGTGACGGCGCCGATGGGCTGTACGTCGCAGTAGCCGTGCTCCTGGCCGAGCCGGTAGACCTGCTCGACGACGCCGGCGGTGTCGGCGACCGGGAAGGTGTTGGCCATGGCGAAGACGGCCGTGTAACCGCCGCTCGCGGCGGCGCGCGTGCCGGTCAGCACGGTCTCGGAGTCCTCGCGGCCGGGCTCGCGCAGATGGGTGTGCAGGTCGACCAGGCCCGGCAGCAGCACCTTGCCGTCGGCCTCCACGACCTGGGCACCCTCGGCGGACAGCCCGGCGCCGACGGCCTCGATGACCTCGCCGTCGATCAGCACGTCCTGCGGCTCGCCGCCGAGCACCCTCGCACCACGGATCAGGATCTTGCTCATGTGTCTTACTTCTCCTCGACGGTGCGGGCGTGGGTAACGGCGGGTTCGTTGCCGCCGAGCAGCAGGTACAGAACGGCCATCCGGATGGAGACTCCGTTCGCCACCTGCTCGACGACGGTGCAGCGCTCGGAGTCGGCGACCTCGGCGGTGATCTCCATGCCGCGGACCATCGGACCGGGGTGCATGACTATGGCGTGCTCGGGCATCCGCGCCATGCGTTCGCCGTCGAGGCCGTAGCGCCGCGAGTACTCGCGCTCGGTCGGGAAGAAGGCGGCGTTCATGCGCTCGCGCTGCACGCGCAGCATCATCACGGCGTCGGACTTCGGCAGGGTGCTGTCGAGGTCGTACGACACCTCGCAGGGCCAGTTCCCGACGCCGACCGGCACCAGGGTGGGCGGGGCGACCAGGGTGACCTCGGCGCCGAGGGTGTGCAGCAGGTCGACGTTGGAGCGGGCCACCCGGCTGTGCAGCACGTCGCCGACGATGGTGATGCGCTTGCCGGCCAGGTCCTGGCCGATCCCGGCGTCCCGGCCGACCAGCCGGCGGCGCATGGTGAACGCGTCGAGCAGGGCCTGGGTGGGGTGCTGGTGGGTGCCGTCGCCGGCGTTGATGACCGCCGCGTCGATCCAGCCGGAGTTGGCCAGGCGGTACGGGGCTCCGGAGGCGCCGTGCCGGATGACGACGGCGTCGACGCCCATGGCCTCCAGGGTCTGGGCGGTGTCCTTCAGGGACTCGCCCTTGGAGACGCTGGACCCCTTGGCGGAGAAGTTGATGACGTCCGCGGACAGGCGCTTCTCCGCGGCTTCGAAGGAGATCCGGGTGCGCGTGGAGTCCTCGAAGAAGAGGTTGACGATCGTGCGGCCGCGCAGGGTCGGCAGCTTCTTGATCGGCCGGTCGGCGACCCGGGCCATCTCCTCGGCGGTGTCGAGGATCAGGACGGCGTCGTCGCGGGTGAGGTCGGCGGCCGAGATGAGATGACGCTGCATCTGTCAGGCTCCGTAAGGCAGTTCGGGAGGATTCGGGCAGACGGGGGCGTGCAGGGCGCACTGAGCGGGCGTACGGCGAAGGCCGCACGCCGGAGTGCTACTGCTGCCGCTCGCCCGGGGCGGCCGGCTTCGCGCCGAGCAGCACGGTGTCGCGACCGTCCTCCTCGGCGAGCTGGACCTTGACCGTCTCCCGCAGCGACGTGGGGAGGTTCTTGCCGACATAGTCGGCACGGATGGGCAGTTCGCGGTGGCCGCGGTCGACGAGGACCGCGAGCTGCACCGCGCGGGGGCGCCCGATGTCGTTCAGGGCGTCGAGGGCGGCGCGGATGGTGCGGCCGGAGAAGAGCACGTCGTCGACGAGGACGACCAGCCGGCCGTCGATCCCGTCACCGGGGATCTCGGTGCGGGCCAGCGCACGCGGCGGCTGCATACGCAGGTCGTCGCGGTACATGGTGATGTCGAGGGAGCCGACCGGGATCTTTCGGCCGGTGACCTCCTCGAGCTTTACGGCGAGCCGCCGGGCGAGGAAGACGCCCCGGGTCGGAATGCCGAGGAGCACCACGTCGTCGGCGCCCTTGGCGCGCTCGACGATCTCGTGGGCGATACGGGTCAACACCCGCGCGATGTCGGGCCCTTCGAGAACGGGCCGCGCGGCGGACGGTTGTGTGTCCTGCCGCATGTCCTGCTTGTCCATACGAAACGGACCTCCTTCTCCGCCTCACGGGACGGACCTTAAAGGACGTCGGAATTGCGCCATCAACGGTAGCAGGTCGCCGCGAGGCCCCTGATCACCCCCTCGGCGTAATCGGCCACCGCTACCACGGAAGAGTCGGTGTGGACCATTCGGCTTGACGCAGAAGAGTCACGCTGCGTAACCTCACAGTGAGTTACCAGCCGCGCGGCTCGGAAACACAGCCAGCCGCGTCGACACAGTGTCCGGGGAGCTATATGTCCAGCGAATACGCCAAACAGCTCGGGGCCAAGCTCCGGGCCATCCGCACCCAGCAGGGCCTTTCCCTCCACGGTGTCGAGGAGAAGTCCCAGGGACGCTGGAAGGCGGTCGTGGTCGGTTCGTACGAGCGCGGCGACCGTGCCGTGACCGTGCAGCGCCTCGCGGAGCTGGCCGATTTCTATGGTGTTCCTGTGCAGGAACTGCTGCCCGGCACCACCCCGGGCGGCGCTGCCGAGCCGCCGCCGAAGCTGGTCCTGGACCTGGAGCGGCTCGCCACGGTGCCAGCCGAGAAGGCGGGCCCCCTGCAGCGGTACGCGGCGACGATCCAGTCCCAGCGCGGTGACTACAACGGCAAGGTGCTGTCGATCCGGCAGGACGACCTCCGCACACTCGCCGTCATCTATGACCAGTCGCCCTCGGTCCTCACCGAGCAGCTGATCAGCTGGGGTGTCCTGGACGCGGACGCACGCCGTGCCGTGGCCACCCACGAGGAAAGCTGAGCCCGCTCAGCGCTTGAGCAGAAACGTGCCGCCGGGGTGGCCGGAACTTCACCGTTCCGGCCACCCCGGCGGCCTTCTGCGGGCCTCACAGGGCTCATGCGTACGGATACGCCGGAGGGCCCGCAGCAGTCGCGCTGCGGGCCCTCCGGCGTTCGTGCCCCTGAGGCCGCTGGTGCCTCTTATGCCTCGTCGCGACGCAGCGAGGGCTTGAGCTCCTTCAGCCGGCCGAGCAGGCCGTTGACGAACGAGGGCGACTCGTCCGTCGAGAACTCCTTCGCCAGCTGCACCATCTCGTCGAGGACGACGGCGTCCGGGGTCTCGTCCACCCAGATCAGCTCGTAGGCGCCCAGGCGCAGGATGTTGCGGTCGACGACCGGCATCCGGTCGAGCGTCCAGCCGACCGAGTACTGGGCGATCAGCTCGTCGATGCGCCGGACGTGCTCGGCGTACCCCTCGACCAGCTGCATCGTGTACTCGCTCACCGGCGGCTGCCGGTCGTCGGTCCGGGAGAGCCGGATCCAGTCCGCGAGGACCGTCAGGACGTCGGCCCCGCGCTGGTCGCCCTCGAAGAGGATCTGGAAGGCACGCTTGCGGGCCGTGTTCCGAGCAGCCACGGTTAGCTGTTCACCCGGCCGAGGTAGTCGCTCGTACGGGTGTCGACCTTGATCTTCTCACCGGTGGTGATGAAGAGCGGGACCTGGATCTGGTGACCGGTCTCCAGGGTGGCGGGCTTGGTGCCGCCGGTGGAGCGGTCGCCCTGGACGCCCGGCTCGGTCTCGGCGATGACCAGCTCGACGGCGGCGGGCAGCTCGACGAAGAGCACCTCGCCCTCATGCTGGGCGACGACGGCCGTGAAGCCCTCGATCAGGAAGTTCGCGGCGTCGCCGACGGTCTTCCGGTCGATGTGCAGCTGGTCGTACGTGTCCATGTCCATGAAGACGAAGTACTCGCCGTCCATGTACGAGAACTGCATGTCGCGCTTGTCGACAGTGGCCGTCTCGACCTTGACGCCGGCGTTGAAGGTCTTGTCGACCACCTTGCCGGACAGCACGTTCTTCAGCTTGGTGCGCACGAAAGCGGGGCCCTTGCCGGGCTTGACGTGCTGGAACTCGACGACGGACCAGAGCTGGCCGCCTTCGAGCTTGAGCACCAGGCCGTTCTTGAGGTCGTTCGTGGAAGCCACGGTTGCGGAATCTCCTGGACTGACGTGGACGACCCCGGGGGCACGCACCTTGCCTATAGTGCGAGCAGCTCCTTGGTCGTGATGGTGAGTAGCTCGGGTCCGCCGTCCGCCTCGGGGCGTACGACGAGCGTGTCATCGATCCGGACGCCGCCCCGGCCCGGGAGGTGGACCCCGGGTTCGACGGTGACCGGCACGCAAGCGTCCAGTTTACCCATGGCCGAGGGGGCAAGCTTCGGGTCCTCGTCGATTTCGAGCCCGACACCATGTCCGGTGAGCGGCTGCAGGCCTTCTCCGTACCCCGCGGAATCCAGTACCTGACGTGCCGCGCGGTCCACGTCCCGGCAGGCGGCGCCGGGTGCCAGGGCCTCCCGTCCGGCGCGCTGGGCGGCGAAGACCAGGTCGTACAGCTCGATCTGCCAGTCGGCGGGCGACGTACCGATGACGAAGGTCCGGCCGATCTCGCAGCGGTAGCCGCGGTAGGTGGCCCCCAGGCAGACGGAGAGGAAGTCGCCCTCCTCGACCCGCCGGTCGGTGGGGCGGTGACCGCGGCGGCCGGCGTTCGGCCCGGTGGCCACGGACGTGGGGAAGCCGGGGCCGTCGGCGCCGTGATCGACGAGGCGCCGCTCCAGTTCCAGGGCGAGGTGCCGCTCGGTACGGCCCACCAGGATGGACTCCAGGAGCTCGCCCAGCGCCTGGTCGGCGATCTCGGCGCCGATCCGGAGGCAGGAGATCTCCTCCTCGTCCTTGACGACCCTGAGCTGCTCGACGGCTCCGCCGAGGTCGGCGAGGCGCAGCGCCGGCGCGACCGAGGCGAGGGCTCTGTGCCGGGCGACGGTGAGGTGGTGTTCCTCCACGGCGAGGGAATCGGCGCCCTGGCCTCCGGCGAGATCGGCGGCCGCTACGGCGGAATCACCCCCCGGCGAGGAAAGGACGTGCAGGGCCAATGCCTCGTCGGGGCGGCCCTCGCTGGGCCGGTCCTCCAGCGGGCCGGCGCAGACCAGCAGGTCCTCACTCCTGCCCAGCAGCAGTACGGCGCCCTGCGGGGCGGCGCCCGCGAGGTAGCGCACATTGGCGGGGCGGGACACCAGTGCGGCGGGGCTGCCGCCGGCGTTGCAGCGTTCCTTCAGCCGGGCTCGGCGGGCCGCGTAGACCTCTGACATGACACGAGCGTAGGAGTTTTGTCCGGCTTGTGCGTTTTGGCGAGGGCCGAGTGGGGTCCGCGCGTCCCTGTAGGCGGGACCGGACGCCCCTGGCTACCAGCTCGGTGGGCTTGCTATCGCTCTGGCCAGGACGTCGTCCAGGACCCTCGCCGTGCCCGGGACGTCGAGCTGGGAGTTGTCGATGATCGGGAGTCCCGAGCCGTACCAGCCGGCCATGCGGCCGTGGATGCGGGCGACCTCCTCGTCGGTGAGGCGGCGGTTTCCGCGGCGTTCGGCGTTGCGCTCCAGGACGATGTCCAGGCCGGGGAGCAGGACGACGGGGAGCAGGCCCGGCCCCACATGTCGTTTCCAGCCGCCGAGGCCGACCACCGGCCGGTCGGGGAAGACCGCGTCGTCGAGGATGCACGAGATGCCGTTTGCCAGGAAGTTCCGCGCGGCGAAGCCGCAGGTGCGGCGGGCCAGCCGGTACTGCGCCTCGGAGTGGTCGTTCCAGCCGGACTGGGGGTCGGCGAAGCCCGCGCGGACCCATTCGCGTACGTCGTCGAGGCTGATGTGGGCGGTGGGGACCCGGCGGTGGTCCGCCCAGTACTTGGCCACGCTCGTCTTGCCCGCGCCGGCCGGGCCGATCAGCAGCACGGCCAGGGTGGTGACCGTGGGGTCGGGCGCGGCGGCCGCGGCGAGGGGCGCGCTGGGCATGGCGACCGGGCCGCCGGGCGGCAGCGGCACATGGCCTGTGGTGTCGGGCGCCGGAGGGGCGGGGGCGTGCTGCGGGACCGGGGGCGGCGCGGGCGGCAGCGGTCCTGACGGGACTCCGGTGAAGCCGGGCGCCGGTGGCGGTGGTGGCACGGGCGCGGGACCCTGGTGGGTTCCCGGATGGTGCGGACCCGGGTGGTGTGCGGCCGGCGACCAGCCGGCCGCCGGTTCCTGCCCCGGCTGGTGGGGCGGCGGCAGCGGAGACCCCACTGCGTGCTGCATCCGGTGCCACTCCGTCTCGTTCTTCTTGCTCGGTTCACCACTCGCCGCAGGCAATTGGCGCTGGCAGCGGGTGCGAACCCGCTCTCCCCCACAGCCTAAAGGGCGTGGGAGGGGCCCCATCCGAACGGTACCGCCCCCGGCCGTCGTTTGGTGCAACGGCCGAGGGCTGTGCGAAGTGCCCGTCGCGCGAGGCGAATCGGACGGGAGGAACACACGGGTCCTTACTGGCCCACTTCGCCGTACGCGGCGAGCAGTACGGCCGGGTCCGGTCCCTCCAGGACGGTCGGCTTGGCGAGGCCGTCGAGGACGATGAAGCGCAGCAGGTTGCCGCGGGACTTCTTGTCGACCTTCATCGTCTCCACCAGCTTGGGCCACTGGTCGTAGCGGTAGTGCAGCGGCAGCCCGACCGACTCCAGGATGGTCCGGTGCCGGTCGGCCGTCGCGTCGTCCAACCGGCCGGCCAGGCGGCCCAGTTCGGCGGCGAAGTGCATGCCGACGGAGACCGCGGCGCCGTGTCGCCACTTGTAGCGCTCGTTCTTCTCGATCGCGTGGCCCAGCGTGTGACCGTAGTTGAGGATCTCGCGCAGGCCCGACTCCTTCAGGTCGGAGGAGACGACCTCCGCCTTGACCCGGATCGAGCGCTCGATCAGCTCGGCCGTGTGCGGGCCCGCCGGGGTGCGCGCGGCCTCGGGGTCGGACTCGATGAGCTCCAGGATCACCGGGTCGGCGATGAAGCCCGCCTTGATGATCTCGGCGAGCCCGGAGACGTAGTCGTTGACGGGCAGCGACTCCAGCGCGGACAGGTCGCAGAGCACACCCGCGGGCGGGTGGAACGCGCCCACGAGGTTCTTGCCCTCGGCCGTGTTGATGCCGGTCTTGCCGCCGACGGCCGCGTCGACCATGGCCAGCACGGTCGTCGGGATCGCGATCCAGCGCACCCCGCGCAGCCAGGTCGCCGCCACGAAACCGGCCAGGTCGGTGGTCGCGCCACCGCCGACACCGACGACGACGTCGCTGCGGGTGAACCCGGACTGGCCGAGCGCCTTCCAGCAGTAGGCGGCGACCTCGGCGGTCTTGGCCTCCTCCGCGTTGGGAACCTGGATGGCGACGGCCTCGTAGCCCTGGCCGGCCAGGTCGGCCCGCAGCGCGTCGCCGGTCTCCGCGAGGGCCTCGGGATGGATCACGGCGACCCGCTTGGCCTTGTCTCCGATCAACGCGGCGAGTTCACCCAGGAGTTGACGGCCCACCAGGACCTCGTACGGCTCGGTGCCCGCCGTACCGCCGACCTGGATCCTCGTCACTTGCTCTGCCACAACGTCCTCCGGCCGGGGGTCCGGGGGTTGTCCCCCGGGAAATGCAGTCTTCAACTCCAGTGCGTCCAGCGCTGCTTGGGTGACCTCTTCGGGCGTACGGCCGTCGGTGGACACGACGGCCGTGGCGACCCCTTCGTACAGATGCCGCCGCGCCTCCATCAGCTCGCGCCACTGCTTGCGCGGGTTGACGGCGAGCAGCGGCCGGGCCACGTTCAGGCCGGTGCGCCTGACGGCCTCCTCGACGTCCATCGCGAGGTAGACCACCCGGTGCCCGGCGAGCAGCGCGCGGGTCTCCTCGTCGAGGATCGCCCCCCCGCCGAGCGCGAGGACACCCTCGTGCTCGGCGAGCGCGGCATGCACCGCCCGCTTCTCGATGGCGCGGAAGGCGGGCTCGCCCTCCTCCACGAAGATGTCGGCGATGGTGCGGCCCTCGGCGGCCACGATGTCGTCGTCGGTGTCCCGGTAGCCGACGCCCAGCCGCTCGGCCAGCAGCTGCCCGACCGTGGACTTGCCGACGCCCATCGGGCCGACCAGGACGACCGTGGGCACGCTGGTCACCGGATCGCCAGGTTGTCGAGGTACGACTGGACGTTGCGGCGGGTCTCGGTCACCGAGTCGCCGCCGAACTTCTCCGCCACCGCGTCCGCGAGGACGAGAGCAACCATTGCCTCGGCGACGATGCCCGCGGCCGGCACGGCGGAGACGTCGGAGCGCTGGTGATGGGCCTGGGCGGCTTCGCCGGTGGCCACGTCCACGGTCTGCAGGGCGCGCGGCACGGTAGCGATCGGCTTCATCGCGGCCCGCACCCGCAGCAGCTCACCCGTGGTCAGCCCGCCCTCGGTGCCGCCGGAGCGGCCGGAGACGCGCCGGATGCCCTCGGGCGTGTTGACGATCTCGTCGTGCGCCTTGGAGCCGGGCACCCGGGCCAGCTCGAAGCCGTCGCCGATCTCGACGCCCTTGATCGCCTGGATGCCCATCAGGGCACCGGCCAGCCGGGCGTCCAGCTTGCGGTCCCAGTGCACATGCGAACCGAGGCCCACCGGAACGCCGTACGCCAGCACCTCGACCACACCGCCCAGGGTGTCGCCGTCCTTGTGGGCCTGGTCGACCTCCGCGACCATCGCCTTCGAGGCGTCGGCGTCGAGGCAGCGCAGCGGGTCGGCGTCCAGCTTCTCGACATCGGCCGGGGTGGGGTACACGCCCTGCGGGGCCTTCACGGAGCACAGCTCGACGACGTGCGAGACGATCTCGATGCCCGCCGTCTCCTTCAGGTACGACCGGGCGACGGCACCGAGCGCCACGCGGGCCGCCGTCTCACGCGCGGAGGCGCGCTCCAGGATCGGCCGGGCCTCGTCGAAGCCGTACTTCTGCATGCCCGCGAGGTCGGCGTGGCCGGGGCGCGGGCGGGTCAGCGGGGCGTTGCGGGCGAGGCCGTCGAGGATCTCCTGGTCCACCGGGTCGGCCGCCATGACCTGTTCCCACTTGGGCCATTCGGAGTTGCCGACCATGATCGCGACCGGGGAGCCGAGGGTGAGGCCGTGCCGGACGCCGCCGAGGAAGGTGACCTCGTCCCGCTCGAACTTCATCCGCGCGCCGCGCCCATAGCCGAGCCGCCGCCGCGTGAGGTGGTCGGCGACCATCTCGGTGGTGATCGGCACGCCGGCGGGAAGGCCCTCCAGCGTCGCGACAAGTGCGGGACCGTGGGACTCTCCCGCGGTCAGCCAACGCAGCCTGCTCAACGATGCTCCTCAGTGCTCGCGCCCTGGTACTGCCCTGCATACGCGTGTCCTCGCGTACGGCGACGGCTCGACCGGGTGCGCGGCCCCGGCCCGCCACCTCCGATCCTCCCACGTCCGCGGCACTGTCCGGCCGTCGGTCCAGCAAGCGGACGCGCGCCGGGACGGAAACCGGGAAGTCGAGCGGGAAGTCAGTGGTCGGCGAGCGCCTTCTCCCCGGCCCGGCGCATGGCGTCCAGCGGGGCCGGGACATGGCCGGTCATCCGTTCGACCTGGAGCACGGCCTGGTGCACCAGCAGGTCGAGGCCGCTGACGACGGCCCCGCCGTACATGGACCAGCGGGCCGCCAGGGCGGTGGGCCAGGGGTGGTAGAGCACGTCGAAGAGGGTGGCGGGCCGTTCCGGTACGGAGGCGGCGAGCGCGTCGGTGGTGCCGGCGGGCGTGGTGGCGATCACGAGGGGGGCGCGCAGGGCCTGTGCCGCGTCGTCCCAGTCGGCCGTACGGACCTCGACGTCGAGCCGCTCGCCCCACTGCCGCATCTCGGCGGCGCGGGCCTCGCTGCGGACGTAGGCGACGACCTCGCCGGTGCAGATCCGGGCCAGGGCGGCCAGGGCGGAGGAGGCGGTGGCGCCCGCACCGAGGATCGCCGCCGAGTCGACCTGTTCGATGCCGTGCTCACGGAGGGCGGCCACTATGCCCGGGATGTCGGTGTTGTCCCCAAGGCGTCGGCCGTCCTCGGTGAAGACGACCGTGTTGACCGCGTCGACGGAGGCGGCCGTCTCGCTGATCTCGTCGACCAGTGGGATGACCGCCCGCTTCAGCGGCATGGTCAGCGACAGCCCCGCCCACTCCGGACCGAGCCCCTCGAAGAAGCCGGGCAGCCCGGCCTCGTCGACCTCGAAGCGGTCGTAGGTCCACCGGGTGAGCCCGAGCGCGCCGTACGCCGCCCGGTGCAGCACCGGGGAGAGCGAGTGGGCGATGGGCTTACCGAGCACGGCGGCCCGGCGCGCGTCAGTGGCCCGAGGAGGCATTGAACTTGTCCTTGAGCTTCTGGAATTCGGCGCTGTTCCTGGCGAATTCGGTGTTGCTGACACCATCGGTCGCCACGAAGTAGATCCAGCCGTCGTGGGTCGGATTCAGCGCCGCCTTCAGCGCGTCCTCGCCTGGGTTGCCGATGGGACCGGGCGGAAGACCCTTGTTGGTGTAGGTGTTGTACGGGTCCCGGTTGCTGTTGATCTCGGACTCGCTGATGTGGATGTTGCTCGTGCCCTTCAGGTAGTTGAAGGTCGAGTCGAACTGCAGCAGCCGGTTGGTCTCGGTGTTCGTGGGCTTGAGGCGGTTGTAGACCACTTCCGCCATCTTGCGGAAGTCGTCGTGCGTCTTGCCCTCGGCCTGGACGAGGCTGGCGACCGTGATCAACTGGAACGGGCTGTCCAGGTCGAACGCCTTGGCCTTCTTCTCCAGGCCCAGTTTCGCGTACGTGGCGGTGGCCTGGGAAACCATGTTCTTCAGGACGGCCTCGGGCTTCTGGCCCTTGGCTGCCGCGTAGCTGGAGGGGTAGAGGAACCCTTCCAGCGGGTCCTTGACGTTCGGGTGGTTCAGCGCCCAGGCGGGCAGGCCGAGGTGCTTGTACTCCTTCTTCGCGACGCGCGCCGTGGTGCCCGCCGCAACTCCGAGGCGCTTGTCGATCAGGCCGTAGATCGCCCTGTTGCGCAGGCCCTCGGCGATGATCAGGTTGCTGCGGCTCTTCGGGCTGAGCATCAGTTCCACCGCGCTCGCGGCGGACATGTGCTTCTCCAGTGTGTAGACACCGTCCTGGAGCCCCTTGCCCCCGGGGTTCGCCTGCACCGCGGACACGAAGGCGTCCGCGCTCTGGACGACGCCGGCCTCCTTCAGCTTCATGCCGATCGCGTAGCCGAGTGCGCCCTTCGGGATGACGACCACGACCTGCTCGCCGTTTCCGCTGCCCGCATAGTCCGGAGCCGGGCCGAAACGGTTCTGGTAGAAGTGGTAGCCGTAGTAGGCGACCGCACCCAGACCGCCTCCGAACACCAGGACGACAAACATGGCGGCGCAGCCGTTGCGCCGTTTCTTCTTGGCGCCCTTGCCGCCTTTGGCCGTCTTGCCCTTCCGGTCGCCGCGCCCACGGCGGCCCTTCGGGTCGTCGTCGACGTCGTCATCGTCATCGTCATCGTCGTCGCCGTCAGCGAAGAAGGCGTGCTCGCCCTGGTCGGGGCCGGGATCCCAGTCGGTCTCCGGCTCCGGCTCGGGCTGCCTGCGCCCGGGCGGCTCCGGGGGCGGGTAGGCGTCCTCCGTGCCGTAGAAGTCGGGCTGCTCCCCGCCGTACGCCGCCGGCTGCTGGCCGTACGGGTCCCCGGGGTCGGCGGCGTAGGGCACGTGACCGTGGGTGCCGGTCGCGTCCCAGCCGCCCTGGTGGTACTGCTGCTGCGTCTGCGCGGCGTACTGCTGCTGCTCGTGGCCCGCGTACTGCTGCTGGCCGTGGTGCTGATGCCCCTGTTCGCCGTAGTACTGGTACTGCTGCTGGTCGTACCCGGCCTGCTGGCCCTGGCCCCAGTCACCGTACTGCGACTGCTGCGGCTGCTGCGGGTGCTGCTGCTGGCCGCCGTAGGCAGGCTGATGGCCCACGTGAGCCTGCTGCCCTTCCCATCCGCCGTCCCCGTACAACGGGTCCTCCGGATGCCACGGTTCGGAGCCAGGGCCCCGGCCATACTCAGTCATCGATCCCCTAGAGCCGCGAGGCGGCGGCGAGACGCGACCCAAGGGCCGGTTTCCGTTCCGCCTCTTGCTGTGCGGTGGCTGTTCGAAAACCATCGCATCGCGCGGAACGTTACCGTATCGCGATCAGATGACCACTTCGACGCCCTCGCCGGGTGGTTTACCTGACACCCGTTCGGATTCCAGGGCCTGCTGCAGGATGATGACCGCTGCCGCCTGGTCGATGACCGAGCGGCCCTTCTTGGACTTCACCCCCGAGGCACGCAGTCCCTGACTGGCCGTCACCGTCGTCATCCGCTCGTCCACCAGGCGTACCGGCACGGGTGCGATGCCCTTGGCCAGCTCCTGGGCGAAGGCGCGGACCTTGACGGCGGCCGGGCCCTCGCCCCCCTTGAGGGAGCGAGGGAGTCCGACGACGACCTCGATCGGCTCGTACTCCTCGACCAGTTGCCTGAGCCGCCGGTGAGCTGCGGGAATGTCACGTCCGGGGACGGTCTCCACCGGGGTGGCGAGGATCCCGTCGGGGTCGCACGAGGCGACCCCGATACGGGCGTCCCCGACGTCGATCGCGAGTCGACGTCCTCTGCGCATCTTCTCGGCCGTTTCTTACTCGCTCTTACTTGGCGGTCTCGGCGACGAGCCGCTCGACGGCCTCGACGGCCTCACCGACGGCGGCCGGGTTCTGGCCGCCGCCCTGGGCGACGTCCGGCTTGCCGCCACCGCCGCCGCCGAGGGTCTTGGCGGCCGTACGGACCAGGTCACCGGCCTTGAGACCGCGCTCGCGGGCGGCCTCGTTGGTGGCGATGACCGTGAGCGGCTTGCCGTTGTTGACCGTGAACAGGGCGACCACGGCGGCACGTCCGCCCTGGATGCGGCCGCGCACGTCGAGGACCAGCTTGCGCAGGTCGTCGGGCGTGGTGCCGTCCGGCACCTGGCCGGTGACGACGGCAACGCCGTCAACGTCCTTGGCCGATTCGACGAGACCGGCGGCGGCCTGCAGCACCTTCTCGGCGCGGAACTTCTCGATCTCCTTCTCGGCGTCCTTCAGCTTGCCGAGCATGGCGGAGACCTTCTCCGGAAGCTCCTCCGGACGGCCCTTGACCAGCTCCTGGAGCTGGGCGACGACCGTGTGCTCACGGGCGAGGAAGTTGTAGGCGTCCACACCCACGAGGGCCTCGATACGGCGGACACCCGAGCCGATCGACGACTCGCCGAGCAGCTTCACCAGGCCGAGCTGGGCGGTGTTGTGCACGTGCGTGCCGCCGCACAGCTCCTTGGAGAAGTCGCCGATGGTCACGACACGGACGCGCTCGCCGTACTTCTCGCCGAACTCGGCGATGGCGCCCTGCTTCTTGGCCTCGTCGATGCCCATGACCTCGGCGTGCACGTCGAGGTCGCGGGCGAGCACCTCGTTGATCTTCTGCTCGACGTCGGTCATCACGGCCGTCGGAACGGCGGACGGGGAACCGAAGTCGAAGCGGAAGCGGCCGGGCTGGTTCTCGGAACCGGCCTGGGCGGCCGTCGGACCGAGGGCGTCGCGCAGGGCCTGGTGGGTGAGGTGCGTGGCCGAGTGGGCGCGGGCGATGGCCTTGCGGCGGCGCTGGTCGATCGAGGCGTGGGCCTTGGCGCCGACCGTGACCTCGCCGACCTGGACGACGCCCTTGTGGACGTACACACCCGGGACCGGCTTCTGCGTGTCGCGGATCTCGATGACGGCGCCGGAGTCCACCTTGATGCGGCCGGTGTCGCCGATCTGACCGCCGCCCTCGGCGTAGAACGGGGTGCGGTCGAGGACGATCTCGACCTCGTCGCCCTCGGTGGCGGCCGGGGAGGAGGCGCCGTCGACGAGGATGCCGACGATCGTGGTCTCGCCCTCGGTGTCCGCGTAGCCGATGAAGTCGGTGGCACCGGCGGAGTCGGCGATCTCGCGGTAGGCGCCCATGTCGGCGTGGCCGGTCTTCTTGGCCTGGGCGTCGGCCTTGGCGCGCTCCCGCTGCTCCTTCATCAGGCGGCGGAACCCGTCCTCGTCCACGGAGAGGCCCTGCTCGGCGGCCATCTCCAGGGTGAGGTCGATCGGGAAGCCCCAGGTGTCGTGGAGCAGGAAGGCCTTGTCGCCGGAGAGGACGCCGGAGCCGGCGGCCTTCGTCTCGGTGACGGCGGTGTCCAGCACGTTCGTACCGGCGTTGAGGGTCTTCAGGAAGCGGGTCTCCTCGGCGAGGGCGACCTTCTCGATGCGCTCGCGGTCGGTGACCAGCTCCGGGTACTGCTGGCCCATCATGCCGATGACGACGTCGATCAGCTCCTGGACGACCGGCCGGGTGGCGCCGAGCAGGCGCATGTTGCGGATGGCGCGGCGCATGATGCGGCGCAGGACGTAGCCGCGGCCCTCGTTGCCGGGGGTGACGCCGTCACCGATGAGCATCGTGGCGGTGCGCATGTGGTCGGTGACCACGCGCAGGGACACGTCCGAGTCGTGGGCGTCGCCGTAGGCGACACCGGTCAGCTCGGTGGCCTTGTTGATGACGGCCATGGAGGTGTCGATCTCGTACATGTTCTGCACGCCCTGCAGAATCATGGCGAGACGCTCCAGGCCCAGGCCCGTGTCGATGTTCTTGCTCGGCAGGTCGCCGAGGATCTCGAAGTTGTCCTTGCCGATGCCCTCGCCACGCTCGTACTGCATGAAGACGAGGTTCCAGATCTCCACGTACCGCTCGTCGTTGACGGCGGGGCCGCCCTCGACGCCGAACTCGGGGCCGCGGTCGTAGTTGATCTCGGAGCAGGGGCCGCAGGGGCCGGGCACGCCCATGGACCAGTAGTTGTCCTTCATGCCCAGGCGCTGAATGCGCTCCTTGGGCACGCCGACGACGTCGTGCCAGATGCGCTCGGCCTCGTCGTCGTCCTTGTAGACGGTGATCCACAGGCGCTCCGGCTCCAGGCCGTAACCGCCCTTGTCCTGGGGCGTGGTGAGCAGCTCCCAGGCGTACTTGATGGCGCCTTCCTTGAAGTAGTCGCCGAAGGAGAAGTTGCCGCACATCTGGAAGAACGTGCCGTGGCGCGTGGTCTTGCCGACCTCTTCGATGTCGGGCGTGCGCACGCACTTCTGCACGCTGGTGGCGCGCGGGTAGGGCGGCTTGACCTCGCCCAGGAAGTAGGGCTTGAAGGGCACCATGCCGGCCGGGACGAGGAGCAGAGTCGGGTCGTCCGCGATGAGCGACGCCGAAGGGACGACGGTGTGACCGCGCTCCTCGAAGAAGCTCAACCAGCGGCGACGAATCTCGGCCGACTCCATCAGTGGTCCTCATTCCGGTTGTGCGAGTACGTCGTGTTCTCGATGTACTTCGGGTTCTCGATGTACTTCGGGTTGCTGCGGCTGTTCTCGATGGCGGTGTACCGCCGGGGCGCGGGCAGTTCGGGGCTGTCGTGGATACCCAGCGCCTCCTCCAGCTCGGCCTCCCGCTGCGCCATGTTGTCGCGGACGTCGAGCGCGAAGCCGACCGCGCGGTCCTTCAGGCGCTGACCGGTCTCCAGGGCCTTGTTGGCCGCGGTCGCGGCCAGGCTCTCGGGGGTCAGCTGCTTCAGCTTGCGGTTGACCTTGGTGGTGGCCCACACACCGGCGGCGACGCCCGTGGTGAACCAGAACGTACGGCGGAACATCGCTCGGTCAGTCCTTCTTTCCGCGGGCGTTCCGCTTCTCCCGGCGCGCGGCCGGGACCGTCCGGCCCACGATCACGGTACGCCTGGGCGCCTTGACGGGCACGTCGTCCCTGCGGCCGCCCAGCGCCCGGCGCACGCCGTACCCGAAGGCCGCGACCTTGACCAGCGGGCCGCCGAAGGTGGAGGCGACGGTGGTCGAGAGCGCGGAGGCGTTCGACGTGACCTCCTGGACGTCGGAGGCGATCGCGTCGACCCGGTCGATCTGGGTCTGCGCGGAGCGTACGGCCGCGGAGGCGTCGGCGAGCAGCGGGACGGCCTGGTCGGTCACGTCCGCGACGAGCTTGGTGGTCGCCTTGAGCGTCTGGGCCAGCCTCGCCAGCGCGACGGCGAGGAAGGAGACCAGGATCGCCCAGAAGACGGCCACCAGGATCCCGGCCACCTCTCCACCGGACACCGTGCGCACCCGCTCTCTGAAACGTGCTCTGAACTTCGTAACCATGAAAAAAAGCAGTGCACCGAGCCTATCGCGCCAGGCGTGGCGCTCCGTACCGGTTTACCGTCCGCGAGCGGCGGAGTTGCGGGAAGCGATTGTACGGAATGAACACGGTTCAGTACGCTCCGTGTTCCATGCAAGTTCCTCAGCGCCCCGGCCCCTCGGCGGACGGCAATCTGCCCCTTGAGCTCACCGCGTTCGTGGGCCGCTCGGCCGAACTCTCCGGGCTCACCCGGGCGCTCGACGCCGGGCGGCTGGTGACGGTGACCGGGGTGGGCGGGGTCGGCAAGTCACGGCTCGCGGCGCGGGCCGCGGCGCGGGTGACTCCCCGGGACGGCGTGTGGCGCGTGGAGCTGGCACCGGTGCGTGATCCGGAGTTCGTGGACTACGCGGTGGTGGAGGCTCTGCGGCTGACGGACCACACCACCCGGCCGCCCCGCGAGGCCCTGGTCGAGCATCTGGCCGACCGCCAACTCCTGCTGGTTCTGGACGGGTTCGAACATCTGGTGGACGCGTGTGCGGCGCTGGTGGCCGAGTTGCTGGGGCGGGTGCCGGGACTGCGGGTGCTCGCGGTGGGGCGGCGGCCGCTGGCGGTGGCGGGCGAGCGGCTGTTCCCGCTGGCTCCGCTGGGCGAGGACGAGGCGGTGGAGCTGCTCGTGGACCGGGCGGCCCGGCAGGGGCTGGAGGTGCGGGACGGCGAGGACGTGCGGGAGCTGTGCCGCCGCCTCGACGGGATCCCGCTGGCGGTCGAGCTGGCCGCGGGACGGCTGCGGGCGCTGTCCCCCGGCCGGCTGGTGGAGCGGCTCGACGACCGGTTCCGGCTGCTGACCGGCGGGTACCGGGATGCCCTCCCCCGCCATCGGACGCTGCGCACCGCGATCGGCTGGAGCCACGAGCAGTGCACGCCCGGGGAGCGGCTGCTGTGGGCGCGGCTCTCGGTGTTCGCCCAGACCTTCGATCTGGAGGCCGCCGAATACGTGTGCAGCGGTGACGGGCTGCCCGCCGACGACGTCCTCGGCGTGCTGTCGGAGCTGCTCGCGCAGTCGGTGGTGTCCCGCGAGGAGGGCCCGGCGGGCGTGCGCTACCGGATGCTGGACACGGTCCGGGCCTACGGCGCCGACTGGCTGGAGGCGACGGGGGACGCGGACCGGCTGCGCCGCCGCCACCGCGACTGGTACATGGGCCTGGCGACCTGGTGCGAGCTGGACTGGTTCTCGCCGCGGCAGGCCGAGGTGGCCGCGCGTGCGGAGGCGGAGCTGCCGAACCTGCGGACCGCCCTGGAGCACTGTCTGACCGGGCCCGACGAGGCGCACCTGGGCCAGTATCTGGCGGGTTCGCTGTGGTTCTACTGGGTCGGCTGCGGACGTCTGTCGGAGGGGCGGCGCTGGCTGGAGCGCTGTGTGCCGCTGGAGTCCGAGTACGAGCAGTCCCGGCTGAAGGCGCTGTGGGTGCTCGCCTACGTGGCGATCCTGCAGGGCGACAAGGTCTCGGCGCTGGCCGCCCTGCAGGAGTGCCAGGAGGGAGCGGAGCGGGCCGCGAATCCGACGGCGGTGGCGTACGCGGAGCACCGCACCGGCTGTCTGGCCCTGGTCACGGACGACATGGCGCGCGCTGAAACGCTGCTGCGCTCGGCACTGGCCCGCTACCACGAGATCGGCGAACTCAACAGCAACGTGCTGATGGGGCAGGTCGAGCTGGCGATGACCCGGGCGTTCCTGGGGGACCTGCCGGACGCGGTGCGGCTGTGCGAGGACGTGCGCCGGATATGCGAGGACCACGGAGAGCGGTGGGCCCGGTCGTACGCGCTGTACGTGCTGGCGTACGCGGCCTGGCGGGACGGGGCCCCGGGGCAGGCCCGGGAGCTCCTTGTGGACTGCCTGGGCAGCGCGCACGCCTTCCGCGACCTGCTGGGATCGGTGCTGTCGATGGAGCTGCTGGCCCTGGTCACGGCGGCACAGGGCGACCCGGACGAGGCGGCCGTGCTGCAGGGCGCGGCCGGCCGGCTGTGGCCGTCGGTGGGGCTGCCGCTGTTCGGCTCGGCCCACTACAACGCCCCGCACGAGCTGTGCGAGGCGACGGCCCGGGAGTCGCTGGGCGACGAGCGGTACGAGGAGCGCGTACGGGCGGGGGCGCGGCTGGACCGGGAGGCGGCGGTGGCCCGGGCGCTGGGGCGGCACGACGCACCGCTGGACGCTGCCCCGGGTTCCCGGCTTCGCCCGGACAGGGAGATACCCTCGGCGCCGCTCGGGCCGGCGCGGCATGCCCCGGGAGCCCCGGGCATGCGAAAGCCCGCCGCCTCGCCCGCCCGGAAGGGCGGGGAGACGGCGGGCTGAGGCACTACACCCGGCTGGTGATCAGCGGGCGTAGTACTCGACGACGAGCTGCTCGTCGCAGATGACCGGAACTTCCTTGCGGTTCGGCTCGCGGTCCAGGCGGAAGGCCAGGGCGCGGAGGTTCACCTGCAGGTAGCGGGGGGTCTCACCGTCGGGGGCGAAGCCACCCTCACGGGCGATCTGGAAGAGCGTCTTGTCCTTGGAGCGGTCGCGGACCTGGATGACGTCGTCCGGACGCACGCGGTAGGACGGCTTGTCGACCTTCTGACCGTTGACCTGGATGTGGCCGTGGACGACCATCTGGCGGGCCTGGTAGATCGTGCGGGCGATGCCCGAACGCAGGACCAGCGCGTCGAGACGGCGCTCCAGCTCGACGATCAGGGCCTCACCGGTCTTGCCCTGCACCTTGGAGGCACGCTCGTAGGCGCGGACCAGCTGACGCTCGGAGATGTCGTACTGCGCGCGCAGACGCTGCTTCTCCAGCAGACGGACCTTGTAGTCCGAGTTCTGCTTGCGGCCGCGGCCGTGCTCACCCGGCGGGTAGGGGCGGGCCTCGAAGTACTTGACGGCCTTCGGGGTCAGCGCGATGCCGAGGGCACGCGACTTCTTGACCTTGGGGCGGGACTGGTTCGCCATGAACCAAACACCTCATATTTCTTATGCGATTACGGCTTCACCAGGGTTAGGGGAGGTCGCATCCGCAGCCGGGGAAACCCGCCTGTCCTCGCGGACGGGCCGGGCAGCCGCTCCCTGGTCTGGGCACATACGTGCAGCACGCGAGTGGCCCACCGACCGTCCCGGGCTTCCGGGTGGTGGTGGGCTGCCCGCGACACCGTTCGACGGTGCGCGACGCTCCTGGAGGTCCTGGCGGACCAGGCCTCCGGCTGGATGTCCCGTTCTGGTGGTGCCGGGTCCTCTGACGAGGCTCCGAACACGGGACGCAGCACTGCGAGCGATTCTACAGGCTGCTCAGGACCGTCTGCGACCGAGGTGCTTCCTGGTCCACTCGACCGCGTCCGCGTACCGGGCCTCGGCTCCGTGCCGGGTCGGGGTGTAGTACTCGCGGTCCTGAAGGGCGTCGGGGGCGTACTGCTGGGCGGCGATGCCCTCGGGCAGGTCGTGCGGATACACATACCCCTGTGCGTGACCGAGCTTGGCCGCGCCCTCGTAGTGCCCGTCGCGCAGATGCGGCGGGACCGACCCCGCCAGTCCCTTGCGTACGTCCTCCATGGCGGCGCCGATCGCCGTCGTCGCGGAGTTGGACTTGGGGGCCAGGGCGAGGGCGATGGTGGCGTGGCTGAGGGTGAGGGCGGCCTCGGGGAAGCCGATCATGGCCACGGCCTGCGCGGCCGCGACCGCTATCGGCAGTGCGTTCGGGTCGGCGAGGCCGATGTCCTCGCTGGCGGAGATCATCAGACGGCGGGCGATGAAGCGGGGGTCCTCGCCCGCCTCGATCATGCGGGCCAGATAGTGCAGGGCCGCGTCGACGTCGGAGCCGCGGATCGACTTGATGAGGGCGCTGGCGACGTCGTAGTGCTGGTCGCCGTCGCGGTCGTACTTCACCGCGGCCCGGTCGACCGTCTCCTCCAGCGTGCTCAGGGCGATCTCCGTCTCGCCCTTGTCGAGCGCGGCCCCGGCGGCGGCCTCCAGCGCGGTCAGGGCGCGGCGGGCGTCGCCGCCGGCGATCCGCAGGAGGTGGTCCTCGGTGTCCTCGGGGAGGGTGACGGCGTCCTTCAGGCCGCGCTCGTCGGCCAGCGCGCGGCGGAGCAGGCCGCGCACGTCGTCGTCCGTGAGGGGTTCGAGGGTCAGGAGCAGGGAGCGGGACAGGAGCGGGGAGATCACCGAGAAGTACGGGTTCTCGGTGGTCGCCGCGATCAGGGTCACCCAGCGGTTCTCGACCGCCGGGAGCAGGGAGTCCTGCTGGGCCTTGCTGAAGCGGTGGATCTCGTCGAGGAAGAGGACCGTCTCCTTGCCGTACCCTCCGGAGGCCCGCCGGGCGCCGTCGATGACCGCGCGGACCTCCTTGACCCCCGCCGTGATCGCGGACAGCTCCACGAACCGCTTGTCGGTGGCCTTCGAGACGACGTACGCCAGGGTCGTCTTGCCGGTGCCGGGTGGGCCCCAGAGGATCACCGAGGACGGTCCGGCCGGGCCGCCGTTGCCCTCGCCGACCAGTCGGCGCAGGGGTGAGCCGGGCTTCAGCAGGTGCTGCTGGCCCACGACCTCGTCGAGAGTGCGCGGGCGCATCCGCACCGCCAGGGGGCTGCCTGCCGGGTCCTTCTCCTGGCGTTCTTCCGCCGCGGCGGTGAAGAGGTCGGGTTCCACGCTGAAACCCTAAAACACGGCACTGACAATCCCGTCCGGGCCGTCAGCTGGTCCAGAAGTCCCACCAGCGGGTCAGGATCAGCATGCCGATGATGCCGATGTGCAGGACCGGCAGCACCCAGGTGAACTCGCCGAAGAAGCCCTTGAGCCAGCGCGGGGCCGGGAGGAAGTCGTTGCGGATGTTGAACGACGTCACATACCAGAACATGGTGATCGTGGCGACCCAGGCCAGCGAGCACCACAGGCACAGCGCGTTGATCCGGTACAGGGACTGGAACTGCAGCCAGGTGCAGAAGGCCACACCGAAGAGCGTGCCGAAGTTGAAGGTCAGCCAGTACCAGCGCGGGAAGCGCGCACGGGCCAGCAGGCTCACGCCGACGCAGATGACGATGCCGTAGCAGACCAGGCCGAGCATCGGGTTGGGGAAGCCGAAGGCGGCGGCCTGCTTGCTCTCCATGACGCTGCCGCAGGAGACGACCGGGTTGAGGCTGCACCCCGGGGTGAAGGTCTTGCCCGCGACCTTGGCTTCGAGCAGCTTGAACTTGTCGATCGTGATGACCCAGGCGGCGAGCAGTCCGGCCGCTCCGGTGATGATCAGCAGCAGGGCGAAGGCACGGCTGCCGCCCTCCGTCCGCGGCGCGGCCGTGGCGCGCTCCGGCTCGGGATCCGTGGAGATGACTGTCGTCTTGCTCATCACGCCGATTCCGTCTGCTTGAGAGTTGGACCTTCTTCGGGCAGGGGCCATTGTGCCGCACGAGCACGTCTGTCCACCGTTCGGTGGACATAAGGAGGTACGCACGGTCGTCCCGGAGCGTTCGATTCCGGTCGAAGATCGACGGCATGACAGCACACGCGAACGAACTCGCGGTGCACGTACGGGGGCTGCGCAAGCAGTACGGGGACGTGACCGCGGTGGACAGCATCGATCTCGACATCCGGCGGGGCGAGGTCTTCGGGCTGCTGGGGCCCAATGGCGCGGGCAAGAGCACGACGGTGGAGATCCTCCAGGGCAACCGCTCCCGGGACGCGGGAGAGGTCTCGGTCCTGGGGGCGGACCCGGCGACGGGCACGCGCGCGTGGCGATCCCGTGTAGGCATCGTCTGGCAGGACGAATCGGCGCCCGCGGAGTTGACGGTCCGCGAGACCGTCCGGCACTTCGCCCGCTACTACCCGCGGCCGCGCGACCCGCAGGAGGTCATCGGCCTGGTCGGCCTGGAGGCGAAGGCGGACAGCCGGATCAAGGGCCTCTCGGGCGGGCAGCGGCGCCGCCTGGACGTGGCGCTCGGTGTGATCGGCAGCCCCGAACTGCTGCTCCTGGACGAACCGACGACCGGCTTCGACCCGGCGGCCAGGCGGCAGTTCTGGGACCTGATCCGGCTGCTGGCCGACGAGGGCACGACGATCCTGCTGACCACGCACTACCTGGAGGAGGCGGAGGCACTCGCGGACCGGCTCGCGATCGTGGCCCGAGGCCAGGTCGTCGCCGAGGGCGAGCCCGTCGCGCTCCGCGAGCGGTACGGCACCGGCGCCACCGTTGAATGGACGGAGAGCGACGGCTCCACGCGCGCGGAACACACGGACACCCCGACGAAGACCGTCGCCGGGCTCATGCACCGCTTCGACGGCGAGATCCCGGGCCTCCGGGTGAGCCGCCCCACGCTGGAGGACGTCTACCTCCGGCTGACCGGACAGGAGAAAGCGCGATGACCACGACCGCCGTACCCACCCGGACGGAACCCGTCGCCGTGCGCCTCCCCGGAGCCTGGACCCTCGGGCTGCACCGGGGCGCGCTGGAGATCAAACAGTTCTTCCGGCAGCGCGAGCAGGTGGTCTTCACCTTCTCCTTCCCGGTCGTCTTCCTGTTCCTCTTCGCCTCGATCTTCCACGACGACGTGCGGGGCAGCGGCGTGACCGCCTCCCAGCTGTACGTCCCGGCGATGATGGCCTCGGGGATCATGTCGACGAGCTTCCAGTCGCTGGGCATCTCGATCGCCGTCGAGCGGGACGAGAAGGTGCTGCGCCGGCTGCGCGGCACGCCGATGCCGCCGACGGCGTACTTCCTCGGGAAAATCTGGCTGGTTCTGTTCACGGGCGTCCTGGAGACCGCGATCCTCCTGCTCGTCGGCACCACGTTCTACGGCGTCGGCCTGCCGTCGGACGCGGGCCGCTGGTTCGACTTCGCTTGGATCTTCGTGCTCGGCCTGACCGGCTGCGCGCTGCTCGGTATCGCGATCAGCTCGGTGCCCAAGTCGGCCAAGAGCGCGAGCTCCGTCGTCGTACTCCCCTTCCTGGTCCTCCAGTTCATCTCCGGGGTCTACATCTCCGTCGACACCATCCCCGACTGGATGCTGAACATCGGCGCCCTGTTCCCGCTGAAGTGGCTGTGCCAGGGGCTGCGCGGGGTGTTCCTGCCCGACTCCGCGCGCGTCCTCGAACAGGCGGGGAGCTGGGAGTTCGGGCGGATCGCACTGGTGCTGGCCGCCTGGTGCGTCGGAGGATTGGCGCTGTGTCTGCTGACCTTCCGGTGGAAGAACCGGCGCGACGGATGACCCGCTGGAGCGCGGCGCGCGACGTGGACGCCTGGGACCGCACTATCCGGCTCTGGGACGGGTACTTCGCGGTCGCCTGGGCGGCCACCCTGGCCTTCGTCCTCGCGGCGGGGCATCCGGGGTGGCCGCTGCGGGCCGTCGCCGCCGGGCTGCTCGTACCGCTCGTGCCCTGGTACACGGCGGTGGGCCGCCCCCTGCTCCAGGAGGACGAGCCGGACGTAGGGCGGGTCCTGCGCTATCTCTGCGGGGCGTTGGCGCTGTTCCTGCCGTCGGCGGTCCTGGTCGGCGAGACGCGGCTGATGGCGTTCGCGCTCATCCCCCAGTGCTTCATGGCGCTGCGCATGCGTGCGGCGCTGGTCGCTGTCACCGTGATCAACCTGGCGCCGGTCGTGGGCTGGGCCCTGCTGTGGCGGCCCGACGCCACGGATCTGTTCGCCAACGCGCTGTTCGCCGTGGTCACCCTTGTGTTCTCGGTGACGGTCGGCAGCTGGATCATCCGGATCATCGAGCAGAGCGGGGAACGGGCCGAACTGATCGCCGAACTGGACGCGAGCCGGCACGAGATCTCGCGGCTGTCGGCCGCGCACGGCGCGCTCACCGAACGCGAGCGCATGGCCCGCGAGATCCACGACACCCTCGCACAGGGCTTCACCAGCCTGCTGATGCTGGTCCAGGCGGTCGAGGCCGAACTCGAGGACGATCTCCCACAGGCCCGCCGTCATCTGGCGCTGATGGACGAGACGGCCCGCCAGAACCTCGCCGAGGCCCGTGCCCTGGTGGCCGGCGGCGCGCCGGCCGACCTCGACGGCGCCTCGCTCCCGGACGCGCTGCGCAGGCTGGCCGCGCGGCACGGAGCGACGCTGGACGTGACCGGTCCGGTGCGGGCGCTGCCGGCCGCCCCGGAGGTGGTGGCCCTGCGCTCGTGCCAGGAGGCGCTGACGAACGCCCGCAAGCACGCGGGGAGTTCGGCGGCGGTCGGCATCCGGCTGGCGTACGCCGACGAGACAGTGACCGTGTCCGTACGCGACGACGGCTGCGGCTTCGACCCGGGTGCGGCGTCCGGCGGCTACGGTTTGGCAGGGCTGCGGGCACGGGCCGCCGAGGCGGGCGGCACCGCCGCGGTACGCAGCACACCGGGCGACGGCACGACCGTGACCGTGAGCCTGCCCGTCCACGCAACACTGAGGAGTGAGACCCGGTGATCCGCATCGTCCTGGCCGACGACCACCCCGTCGTCCGGGAGGGACTGCGCGCCATGCTGAGCGCCGAGCCGGATCTGGAAGTGGTGGCCGATGCGGAGAGCGGTCCGCAGGCGGAGGCACTGGCGGCGGAACTCCGCCCCGACATCGTGCTGATGGACCTGCGGATGCCGGGCGGTGACGGGGTCGACTCGATCGTCCGGATGAGCCAGGCCGGGCTGCCGTGCCGGGTGATCGTGCTCACGACGTACGAGACCGACCGCGACATCCTGCGCGCCGTGGAGGCGGGGGCGGCGGGCTATCTGCTGAAGGACCTGCCTCGCGGCCAACTGGCCGACTCCATACGGGCGGCCGCCCGGGGCGAGACCGTCCTGGCACCGTCGGTGGCGGCACGCCTGGTGGACCAACTGCGCACCAGACCGGAACGGCCGCGGCTGTCGGAACGGGAGAAGGCGGTGCTGCGGCTCGTGGCGGAGGGCTGCACGAACGCCGAGGTCGGGCGTCGCCTGTTCATCGGTGAGTCGACGGTGAAGACCCACCTGCTGCGCATCTTCGGCAAGCTGGGAGTCGACGACCGAACAGCCGCCGTGACCAACGCCATACGCCACGGACTACTCGACCACTGACACAACACACCGAACACCACACGAACACCGACATCAGGCGTCGACCCACGCGGCGGCAGGGCGAGTTGGGCGTGGACGGCCGGACAAGCAGCGGTCACCAGCGCGATGCGGCACAGGCTGCTCGGCCAGTGATTGAAGGGGCGCCGGGTTCCCCCGGCGCCCCTTCCTGTCCTAGCCCAGCCTCGCCTCCAGCTCGGCCACGATCTCGTTCACGCCGATCGCCGTCTGCTCGCCGGACTCCATGTCCTTGAGCTGGACGACGCCCTCGGAGAGGTCGCGTTCACCGGCGACGAGCGCGAAACGTGCGCCAGACCTGTTGGCAGCCTTCATCGCCGCCTTGAGACCCTTGTGGCCGTACGAGAAGTCGGCCGCGACACCCACCTTGCGCAGCTCGGTGACCTTGGCGAACAGCACGCGGCGCGCCTCCTCGCCCAGCGGGACCGCGAAGACGCTGGTCGAGGACGGGATGGCAAGCTCGACGCCCTCCGCCTCCAGGGCCAGCACCGTGCGGTCGACGCCGAGCGCCCAGCCCACGGACGGGAGCGCCGGGCCGCCGATCATCTCCGACAGGCCGTCGTAGCGGCCGCCGCCGCCCACCGCGGACTGGGAGCCCAGACCGTCGTGGACGAACTCGAAGGTCGTACGGGTGTAGTAGTCCAGGCCGCGGACCAGCTTCGGGTCGTCCTCGAAGGAGACGCCCGCCGCCGTGATCAGCTCACGGACCTCCTCGTGGTACGCCTTGCAGCCGTCGCACAGGTAGTCGCGCAGCAGCGGGGCGTCCCCGAGCTGCTTCTGGACCGACTCGCGCTTGTCGTCCAGGACGCGCAGCGGGTTGATGTCGACGCGACGGCGCGTGTCCTCGTCCAGGTCCAGGCCCCGCAGGAAGTCCTGGAGCGCGGCCCGGTACACCGGACGGCACTCCTTGTCGCCCAGGCTGTTCAGCAGGATGCGGAAGTCGCGCAGTCCCAGCGAGCGGTACGCCTGGTCCGCCAGGATGATCAGTTCGGCGTCCAGGGCCGGGTCCTCCGCGCCGATCGCCTCGGCGCCGACCTGGGAGAAGTGCCTGTAGCGGCCCTTCTGCGGGCGCTCATAGCGGTAGTACGAGCCGGAGTACCAGAGCTTGACCGGGAGGTTGCCCGCCTTGTGCAGGTTGGCCTCCAGGGCGGCGCGGAGGACGGAGGCGGTCCCCTCGGGGCGCAGGGCGAGCCTGTCACCGCCCTTGGTCTCGAAGGCGTACATCTCCTTCGTCACGATGTCCGTCGACTCTCCGACACCGCGCGCGAAGAGTTCCACGCTCTCGAAGCCGGGGGTCTCGATGTAGCCGTAACCGGAGTTGCGCAGCGGGGCGGCGATCGCCTCGCGGACCGCCAGGTACTTCGCGGAGTCCGGCGGGATCAGGTCGTACGTGCCCTTGGGGGCCTTGAAGGTGCTCACGGAAGTCTCTCGTCACATTCCTCGTCGGGGAGCGTCGACATTCGCTCCCGGGCCGGCGGCCACCTGCCGCAGATACGGATTGGTGGCGCGCTCCTGGCCGATGGTCGTCTGGGGGCCGTGGCCGGACAGCACCACGGTCGAGTCGTCGAGCGGCAGGCACACGCGGGCCAGCGAGTCGAGCATCTCGGCCATGTCACCGCCGGGCAGGTCGGTGCGTCCGATGGAGCCGGCGAAGAGCAGATCCCCGGAGAAGAAGACCGACGGGATGTCGGCGGTCTCGGGCATCCGGAAGGTCACCGACCCCTTGGTATGGCCGGGTGCGTGCGCGACGGAGAGTTCCAGACCCGCGAGCGCCAGCTTCGCGCCGTCGGTCAGCTCCTTGACGTCGTCGGGCTCCCCCACGGTCAGCTCGCCCATGAGCGGCATGCCGATGGAACGGCCGAGCGCCTTCTCGGGGTCGCTCATCATGTACCGGTCCTCGGGGTGGATCCACGCGGGTACGTCGTGCGCGCCGCACACCGGGACGACCGAGGCCACGTGATCGATGTGGCCGTGGGTGAGGACGACGGCGACGGGCTTGAGCCGATGCTTCTTCAGCGCTTCCTCGACTCCTTGGGCGGCCTGGTGGCCAGGGTCGATGATCACGCACTCCTCACCGGCGGCGGGGGCGACGAGATAACAGTTCGTCCCCCAGGCCCCGGCGGGGAACCCGGCAATGAGCACGATCGTCCTTCGTTGTGTCGATACTGGCGGCTACAACTGCTGTCAGAGCCTACCGGCGCTGCCGATTCCTCAGCGAACCCATATACGGTACGGGGCTACACGCTGCGATCGGCTCACAGGACGCACGCGTACCGGTCGACACACGACACTCATGAGGAGAGAACCCGGTGGTCAGCCAGGAACAGCGGAAGCGTCAGCTCGCCCGGGAGAAGTTCTTGCGGCAGCAGCAGCGGCGGACGTCCGCACGGCGCAAGGCACGCATGCGCAACTCCGTGATCGCGTCGGTGCTCGGCGTGATCGTCATCGGCAGCGTGGCGCTGTACACGACCGGGGTACTCAAGAACGACGACAAGGCCAACGCGAGCGCGGACGTCACACCCAGCGCGTCGCCGACCAGCAAGGCGCCGGACCCGTGCGAGAAGGCCGACAAGGGCTCCGTGGAGAAGCTGAGCTGGAAGAACGAGCCGGCGGTCACGATCGACAAGTCGGCGAAGTACACGATGAAGCTGGCGACGACGTGCGGTGACATCGGCATCGCGATGAAGACGTCGGCTGCGCCGCACACCGTGAACTCGTTCAACTTCCTTGCGGGCAAGGGCTTCTTCGACCACACGAAGTGCCACCGGCTCACCACCAACGGCATCTACGTGCTGCAGTGCGGCGACCCGACGGGCACCGGCAGCGGCGGCCCGGGCTACACGATCCCGGACGAGAACCTGAAGGACGCGAGCCTGAAGAGCAACGTCTACCCGGCGGGCACCGTCGCGATGGCCAACACCGGCCAGAAGCACACCGGCGGCAGCCAGTTCTTCCTCGTGTACCAGGACAGTCAGTTGCCGCCCAGCTACACACCGTTCGGCACCATCGACGCGGCGGGCATGAAGGTTCTGAAGAAGATCGCCGCCGCGGGCGAGAACACGGGCGCCGGTGACGGAGCCCCGAACGCGACCGTTGTGATCAACAAGGCGACGGTCACCAAATCCTGATGCTCATGACGGCCATCAGCGGAATTTCGGTCGCGCGGGATGCGGACAGGCAACCCGCCGGTCGCCTATGTTGGCCGTGACGAAACTGTGGACGATGCCCGGGGCGCTGAGGCCCCTCGCAGGCATCATGTGGAGGAGGCGCTGTGAGCAGCGACCCGTGGGGCCGCGTCGACGAGACGGGGACCGTGTACGTGCGAACGGCCGACGGCGAGCAGGTCGTCGGTTCCTGGCAGGCCGGCTCCCCTGAGGAGGCGCTGGCCTACTTCGAGCGCAAGTACGAGGGCCTGGTTGTCGAGATCGGCCTCCTCGAAAAGCGAGTGCAGACCACCGACCTGTCGGCCAAGGACGCTCAGACCGCCATCGACCACCTCCGGGAGCAGGTCGTGGCGCACCACGCGGTGGGCGACCTGGAGGCGCTGCGGTCCCGGCTGGACAAGCTGGTGGCGAACGTCGAGGAGCGCCGCGAGGAGCGCAAGGCGCAGCGCGCGAAGCAGTCCGACGAGGCCCGTCAGGCCAAGGAGGACCTGGTCACCGAAGCCGAGCAGCTGGCCCAGTCCGACCAGTGGCGAGCGGCCGGCGAGCGGCTGCGCGCCCTCGTGGACACGTGGAAGGGGCTGCCGCGGCTGGACCGCAAGTCCGACGACGACCTGTGGCACCGCTTCTCGCACGCCCGCTCGGCGTTCTCCAAGCGCCGCAAGGCCCACTTCGCGCAGCTCGACGCGCAGCGCGAGGATGCCCGCAAGGCCAAGGAGAGGCTGGTCGCCGAGGCCGAGGCGATGTCCGACTCCACGGACTGGGGTCCGACGGCCGCCCGTTACCGCGAGCTCATGGCCGAGTGGAAGGCGGCGGGCCGCGCGCAGCGCGAGCACGAGGACGACCTGTGGAACCGCTTCCGCGGCGCCCAGGACGTCTTCTTCGCCGCCCGCAGCTCGGTCTTCGCCGAGCGGGACGCGGAGCAGTCGGAGAACCTGAAGCTGAAGGAGGAGCTGGCCGAGGAGGCCGAGAAGCTCCTTCCGATCACGGACCTGAAGGCCGCCCGGGCCGCCTTCCGCTCGATCAACGAGCGCTGGGAGGCGATCGGTCATGTGCCGCGTGACGCGCGTCCGAAGGTCGAGGGCCGGATGCACGCGGTCGACCGGGCCATCCAGGAGGCCGAGGAGGCCGAGTGGCGCCGGACCAACCCGGAGGCACGCGCGCGTGCCGAGGGTCTGACCGGTCAGCTCCAGGCCGCGGTGGACAAGCTGAGGGGCCAGATCGAGCAGGCGCGTGCCCAGGGCAACACGTCCAGGGCCGACAAGCTCGAGAAGGAGCTGGAGGGCCGTCAGGCGCTCCTGGACCAGGCGCTGAAGGGTCTGCAGGAGTTCGGCGGCTGACAGGCTGACAGAGCACCGCTCACGCGAGAGGGCCCCGTACATCCCGTACGGGGCCCTCTCGCGTTGCCGTGGCAGGGCCTAGGCCCTGCTGCGCGCCGACGTCACGCGGTACACGTCGTACACGCCCTCCACGCCCCGTACGGCCTTCAGGACGTGTCCGAGGTGCTTCGGGTCGCCCATCTCGAAGGTGAAGCGGGAGGTGGCGACGCGGTCGCGGGAGGTCTGGACGGCCGCGGAGAGGATGTTGACGTGCTGGTCCGACAGGACGCGGGTGACGTCCGACAGGAGGCGGGAGCGGTCCAGGGCCTCGACCTGGATGGCGACCAGGAAGACCGAGGACTGGGTGGGTGCCCATTCGACGTCGAGGATGCGCTCCGGCTCGCGGGACAGTGACTCCACGTTCACACAGTCGCTGCGGTGAACCGATACTCCGCTACCGCGGGTGACGAATCCGATGATCGGGTCGCCGGGTACCGGTGTGCAGCAGCGGGCCAGCTTGACCCACACGTCGTCGACGCCCTTGACCACGACGCCCGGGTCGGCGCTGGAGCGGCGCTTGCGGCCGCGCGTGCGCGTCGGCGGTACCGTCTCGTCGATCTCCTCGGTGGCCGCCTCCTCACCGCCGAGCGCCGACACCAGCTTCTGCACGATGTTCTGCGCGGAGACATGGCCCTCGCCGATCGCCGCGTACAGCGCGGAGATGTCCGAGTACCGCATCTCGTGGGCGAGCGTGACGAGCGAGTCACCGGTGAGGATGCGCTGGATCGGCAGGTTCTGCTTGCGCATCGCGCGGACGATGGCGTCCTTGCCCTGCTCGATCGCCTCGTCCCGGCGCTCCTTGGAGAACCAGGCCCGGATCTTGTTGCGGGCGCGCGGGGACTTGACGAAGCCGAGCCAGTCGCGGGAGGGGCCGGCGCCGGGTGCCTTGGAGGTGAAGACCTCCACCAAGTCGCCGTTGTCCAGGGTGGATTCGAGCGGTACGAGCCGGCCGTTGACCCGTGCTCCTATGGTGCGGTGGCCGACCTCGGTGTGGACCGCGTACGCGAAGTCGACCGGGGTGGCTCCGGCCGGCAGCGCTATGACGTCGCCCTTGGGGGTGAAGACGAAGACCTCGTTGCGGGACAGGTCGAAGCGCAGGGACTCCAGGAACTCGCCGGGGTCCTCGGTCTCCTTCTGCCAGTCGAGCAACTGGCGCAGCCAGGCCATGTCGTTGAGGTGGTCGTCCTTGCCCTTGCCGGACGACTTGGGCGCGTCCGTACGGACCTTGGAGGCTCCGGCGACGGCCTCCTGCTTGTACTTCCAGTGCGCGGCGATGCCGTACTCGGCACGCCGGTGCATGTCGAACGTGCGGATCTGGAGCTCGACGGGCTTGCCGTTGGGGCCGATGACCGTGGTGTGCAGCGACTGGTACATGTTGAACTTGGGCATCGCGATGTAGTCCTTGAACCGGCCCGGGACCGGATTCCATCGCGCGTGCACGGTGCCGAGGGCGGCGTAGCAGTCGCGGACCGTGTCGACGAGTACACGAATCCCCACCAGGTCGTAGATTTCCGCGAAGTCGCGACCACGGACGATCATCTTCTGGTAGACGCTGTAGTAGTGCTTGGGGCGTCCGGTGACGGTCGCCTTGATGCGGGCGGCGCGCAGGTCGGCCTGGACCTCGTCGGTCACTATGGCCAGGTACTCGTCACGCTTCGGTGCCCGCTCGGCCACCAGCCGTACGATCTCGTCGTACATCTTGGGGTAGAGGATCGCGAACGCGAGGTCCTCCAGCTCCCACTTGATGGTGTTCATGCCCAGGCGGTGGGCGAGCGGCGCGTAGATCTCAAGGGTCTCGCGCGCCTTCTTCTCCTGCTTCTCGCGCTTGAGGTAGCGCATGGTGCGCATGTTGTGCAGGCGGTCGGCGAGCTTGATGACCAGGACGCGCGGGTCCTTGGCCATCGCCACGACCATCTTGCGTACGGTCTCGGCCTGCGCGGCCTCGCCGAACTTGACCTTGTCCAGCTTGGTGACGCCGTCCACGAGGAGGGCGACGGTGTCGCCGAAGTCGCGGCGCAGCTGGTCGAGGCCGTACTCGGTGTCCTCGACGGTGTCGTGCAGCAGGCCCGCCATCAGGGTGGCCGGATCCATGCCCAGCTCGGCGAGGATGGTGGTCACGGCGAGGGGGTGCGTGATGTACGGGTCGCCGCTCTTGCGCTTCTGTCCGCGGTGCCAGCGCTCGGCGACCTGGTAGGCGCGCTCGATCTGGCGGAGCGTGGCGTTCTCGATCTTGGGGTCGTTGCTGCGCACTATCCGCAGCAGCGGCTCCAGGACGGGGTTGTACGGGTTAGCGCGCTGGACGCCCAGGCGGGCGAGGCGGGCACGGACGCGGTTGGAGGAGCCGGAGCGGGCGGGCTGGCCGGCGGAGGGCCGGACCGCGGGCGGCTGCGCGGAGCGCTCGGGCGGGGACGGTTTGGGGCGCGAGGTCTCGGCCGCCTTGGCCACGGGTGCGGACTGGGCGTGCTCGACCGTCCCGCGGGTGTCGTTCTTCGCGTGCGGCGCGGGCTTGGCCGCGGGGGCCGAGGCGGGCTCGGGCTTGGCGGCGGTCAGTGGCTGGGCCTCGTCTGGCAAGAGGGCTCCTCGTGCGCGATCCGGGTCCCCCGGTCAGGCTCCGGAAACCCCATGGTAGCGATCCTGAGCTTCGGCATCGCCTTCAGGCCGATGTGCGGACGGTCTACCGGTGAAACACGGGAGGCTGCCGCCGGATTCCGCGGGGGCGGCTTGCGGGTGTTCCGTGAGTGTCCGGTGGGTTGCGGCGAGAGCCGTGGGAGCGCAGTCCCGAGAGGCGAGCAGCACCGGGCGGCGGCCGGGCCGACATGCGCGAACAGCGCGAAAACACGACCGGAGCCACCCGTCACCTGTCACCCGTCACCCGTCACCCGTCACCCGTCACCCGGGCCAGCGGGACCGACAGGGCCGACAGCACCGCCGCACGGACAGCCGGACCCGACGGAACCGGAAGAGCCACCACCGAAGCCACAGCACCCGTGCCGAGCAGCGCACAGACACCACCGGGGACACCCGTCACCCGGGCCGATGGCGGCGTCCTGGCGCGCGGTCCGTGGGTGGGAACGGCGAACGGCCGTCCCTTGGTGCCGGGACGGCCGTTCGGTCGGGTGCGCGGTGCTCAGACCTGGAGGAGAGCCTCCAGCGGAGCCCCGTTCAGGGCCGCTTCCAGGCGGGAGCGGCCGTCGAGGAAGCCGAGTTCCATCAGGACCGCGGCGCCCGCCACCTCGGCGCCGGCCCGGTGGATGAGCTGGATCGCGGCCTCGGCGGTACCGCCGGTGGCGAGGACGTCGTCGACGATCAGGACGCGGTCGCCCGATGTCAGGTCCTCGGCGTGCACCTCGATCTCCGCCGAGCCGTACTCCAGGTCGTACGCCTGGCGCAGGGTCGCCCCGGGGAGCTTGCCCGCCTTGCGTACGGGGATGAAGCCGAGGCCCGCGCGGACGGCGACCGGGGCGCCGAGGATGAAGCCCCGGGCCTCCAGACCCACGACCTTGGTGGCGCGGGTGTTCGCGGCGATCTCCGCCAGCGCGTCGGTGAGCGCCGTGAACGCCGCCGGGTCCGCCAGGAGCGGCGTGATGTCCTTGAACATCACGCCCTGCTCCGGGTAGTCGGCCACGTCACGGATGCGGCTGAGCAGCAGTTCCCTGATGTCGGTCATCGGCGCTTCCCCGAGGGGCGGCGGCGGTCCCGGCCGCGGGCCGCGGACTGGCTGCGAGGGCCGACGACGGCGGCAGCGGCGTCCTCCGGCTCATCCGCGCCCTCGGACCGGCCCTCCGCGAGCTCCTCCTCCGTGGCGGCCTGGGCCCGCTTGGCGAGGACGCGCTTACGCAGGGCCTTCATCTGCGGCTCGGCCTCCTTGAGGTCGGCGACGAGCGGTGTGGCGATGAAGATCGAGGAGTACGCACCGGCCGCGAGGCCGACGAACAGCGACAGCGAGATGTCGTTGAGCGTGCCGGCGCCGAGGAAGCCGCCACCGATGAACAGCAGGCCCGCCACCGGCAGCAGCGCGACCACCGTGGTGTTGATCGAGCGGACCAGGGTGCCGTTGATCGAATGGTTGGCGATGTCGCTGTAGGTGAAGCGGGTCTGCTTGGTGATGTCCTTCGTCTGCTCCTTGAGGCTGTCGAAGACGACGACCGTGTCGTAGAGCGAGTAACCGAGGATCGTCAGCAGACCGATGACCGTACCGGGTGTGACCTCGAAACCGACCAGGGCGTAGATACCGGTCGTGATGGTGATGTCGTGGATCAGCGCGACGAGGGCCGCGATGGCCATCCGCCACTCGAAGGCGATCGCGAGGTAGATCACGACGAGGACCATGAAGATCGCAAGGCCCTGCCAGGCCTTGGAGGCGATCTGCTCACCCCAGCTGGGGCCGACCAGGTCGGCCGCGAGCTTGTTCGGGTCGAGGTTCAGGTCCTTGGCCAGCGTCTGCTGGATCTTGTTGGACGCGTCGGTGTCGATGCCGGCGATCTGGATGCGCAGGCTGCCGTTGCCGAGCTTCTGCACGATCGCGTCATGGCCGGAGGCGTCCTTCGCGTACCCCTCCGCCTGGGACACCGAGACGCTCATGTGGTTCGGCGTCGTGAAGACCGCTCCGCCCTGGAACTCGATGCCCATGTTCAGGCCGCGCACCGCCAGGCCGAGGATGGCCGTGATGGTGATCAGGATGGAGACGCCGTACCAGATCTTGCGCTTGCCGACGAAGTCGTAGCTGATCTCGCCGCGGTGGAGTCGGGCGCCGAGGCTGCCGAGTTTCGACATCGCTCACGCTTCCTTCGGGTCGACAGGGCCGGCGGCAGGACCGGCGGGACGGCGGGTGCGGCGCAGCGGGGCCTTGGCACCCAGGCTCTTCGGGTCGAGGCCGGACCACTTGTGGCCGTTCGCGAAGAACTTGCGGCGGGCGAGGAGCGTCATCAGCGGCTTGGTGAAGAAGAACACGACGACCACGTCGAGCACGGTGGTCAGACCCAGCGTGAACGCGAAGCCCTGGACCTTGCCGACGGTGACGATGAACAGCACCGCGGCGGCGAGGAAGGACACGAAGTCGGAGACCAGGACGGTGCGCCGGGCACGCGGCCAGGCCCGCTCGACGGCGGGGCGCAGCGAGCGGCCCTCACGGATCTCGTCCCGGATGCGTTCGAAGTACACGATGAACGAGTCGGCGGTGATACCGATGGCCACGATGGCGCCACAGACCGCCGGCAGGTTCAGCGCGAAGCCGATGGCCGGGCCGAGCAGCGCCATGAGCACGTAGGTGAGGACGGCGGAGACCAGCAGGGAGGCCATCGCGACGAGCGACAGGCCGCGGTAGTAGACCACCAGGTAGATCACGACCAGCGCGAGGCCGATCGCACCGGCGAGCAGACCGGCGTGCAGCTGGTCGCCACCGAGCGCGGCGGTGACGGTGGTGACGCTCTGCTCCTGGAAGGAGAGCGGCAGGGCGCCGTACGACAGCATGTTCGCCAGGTTCTGGGCCTCCTGCTGCGAGAAGCTGCCGGAGATCTCCGCCTGGCCACCGGTGATGGACTGCTGGACGAACGGGCTGGAGACGACCTCACCGTCGAGGACGATGCCGAACTCGTTCTGCGGACGCTGGTTCTTGGACAGCTGGGCGGTGATGTCGGCGAACTTCTTGGCTCCGCTGCCGTTGAAGTTCATCTGGACCTGCCAGCCGGATGCGCCCTGCGTGTCGAACACGGCCGCGGCCTTCTTGACCTCGGTGCCGTCCACGGCGGCCGGGCCGAGCACGTACTTGTACCAGACCTTGTCGATCTCGCCGCAGGCCACGGTCGGGTCGCCGGGCTTGGCGCTCTTCCCGGCGGTGGCACGGACCTTCGGCTTGGAGCAGTCCAGGGCGGCGTACTCAGCCTGCAGCTTGGCGGTCGAGGCGTCGGCGCTGCTGCTCGCCGAGGCCGAGGGACTGGCGGAAGCCGAGGGGCTGGCGGAGGAGGAGGCGCTCCCGGACGCGGAGGACGACGGCGTGGCGTCGGCCTTCAGCGCGTCGCTGACGGCACGGCCCTGGGAAGTGGCGGTGGCCGTCGGGGACGCGGAGGAGGACGAGGAGGCCTTCTCGTTCGCGGAGGCGCTGCTCGACGGGCTCGGCGAGGAGCTGCCGCTGGAGGAGGCGCTCGGCGAGGGGGTCGCCGAGGCCGGCACGCTGGCCTCGCTGGCCAGGACGGGGCGGAAGTACAGCTTCGCGGTGGTACCGACCTGCTGCTGGGCCTCCTTGGAGTTGGTGCCCCTCGGGATGTTGACGATGATGTTGTCGCTTCCCTGGGTCTGCACCTCCGCCTCGGAGACGCCCAGGCCGTTGACACGGCGGTTCATGATGTCGACCGCGGTGTCCATGTTGGCCTTGTTGATCGCGGACCCCTGGTCGGCCTTCGCCTTGAGCGTGATGCTCGTGCCACCGGCGAGGTCGATGCCCAGTCGCGGGGTGGTGTGCCCGGAGGCGAACATGCCTCCGGTGAGCGCCACGATGGCGATCAGGATGAGGGCCAGCGAGCGCCCTGGCTTGCTCTGGGCGCTCGCGCTCCGGCCCCTCTTAGGTGCTGCCACCTTCTCGTACTCCCTCTCGGGCCGCTTCGCGCCGGTCGGCGCGGTCGGCCATGACATGGTGTCGGGATCCCGTCCGGGAAACAGACGTGCCCGGGGCGCGGGGCGCGAACGGATCGCGCCGCACTCCCCGGGACGTGACTACTTCGCGTCGGAGTCGCCGTCGGTCTTCTTCGGCTCGTCGTCGGCCTTCGCCTCGGCGGACTCGGCCTTGTCGGCCTGCTCGTCGTCCGCGTCCTTCTTACCGAGGTCGACGGCCTTGTCGTCGGAGGCGGCGGCAGCGTCGGCGGCGGGCTCGTCGCTCTCGGTGAGGGAGGAGGCGTCGTCCGGGACGACGTCGGACTTCAGGTCGTGCTCGATGCCGTGGACGATGCGGTTGTACTCGTCGTCGGTGAGGACGGCGCCGATCGCGTTCTTCGCGAAGAGAAGCTCGACACCCGGGCCGGCGTCAAGGAGGACCGTGTCCTCGTTGACCTCCTTGACCGTCGCGTACATGCCCCCGATCGTGCGGACGCCGGAACCGGGCTGCAACTCGTTCCGCATGTTGGCGGCCTGCTGCTGCTTCTTCTTGGCCGAGCGCGTCATCAGGAACATGGCCGCGATGAGCACGATGAACGGGAGAAGGGTCAAGGTATTCACGGGACGGGATTTCCTTCGCACGACCGCGGCGGGGAGCGGCCTTGTGGATGGGGGTGTGGTCGGCGCCGCCCACAGGGGCGGCATCGGCGGAGTCTAAGCGAGTCCGCGTGCATGGAACAACGTTCAGCATGGCACCTGGGTTCCTGCCCCGGCCAATGCCCTCGCCGTCACGCCCCGAACAGGTCCTGTTGTCCGCTTCCCGAGGCTGTCGCGCGGGGTGGCGTGAGCCCGAGATGCGCCCACGCGGCGGGCGTGGCGACCCGTCCGCGTGGAGTGCGGGCGAGCAGCCCCTCTCGTACGAGGAAGGGTTCGGCGACCTCCTCGACGGTCTCGCGCTCCTCACCCACCGCGACGGCGAGCGTGGACAGACCGACGGGTCCGCCGCCGAACAGCTTGAGCAGGGCCTGCAGGACGGCACGGTCGAGGCGGTCGAGGCCGCGGGCGTCGACCTCGTACACCTGCAGGGCCGCCCCGGCAATCTCCCTGGTGATGATTCCGTCCGCCTTGACCTGCGCGTAGTCGCGGACACGGCGCAGCAGGCGGTTGGCGATGCGGGGCGTGCCGCGGGAACGGCCGGCGATCTCGGCGGCGCCGTCGGAGTCGATCTCGACGTCGAGCAGGCCCGCCGAGCGGTGCACGACACGCTCCAGCTCGCGCGGCTCGTAGAACTCCATGTGCGCGGTGAACCCGAAGCGGTCGCGCAGCGGGGGCGGCAGCAGGCCCGCGCGGGTGGTGGCGCCGACCAGGGTGAACGGGGGCAGCTCAAGGGGGATGGCGGTGGCTCCGGGCCCCTTGCCGACGATGACGTCGACGCGGAAGTCCTCCATCGCCATGTAGAGCATCTCCTCGGCGGGCCGGGACATCCGGTGGATCTCGTCGAGGAAGAGGACCTCGCCCTCCTGCAGGGACGAGAGGATCGCGGCGAGGTCACCGGCGTGCTGGATGGCGGGGCCGCTGGTGATGCGGATGGGGGCGCCCATCTCGGCCGCGATGATCATCGAGAGCGTGGTCTTGCCGAGGCCGGGGGCGCCGGAGAGCAGCACGTGGTCGGCGGTGGCCCCCCGCGCGCGTGCCGCGCGCAGCACGAGGTCGAGCTGTTCGCGGACCTTTTCCTGGCCGATGAACTCGCCGAGGTCCTTGGGGCGCAGGGCGGCCTCGACGGCCTGGTCCTCACGGTCGGCGACAGAGCCCACCAGCCGCTCGGGGGCGGAGGTGTCGGTCGTGTCGTCCCAGTTCACTGAGGTCTCCTAGCTGGGGTGGCGCAGTCGGGTCAGCGGGCGCGGTTCAGGGTCTGCAGGGCGGCCCTCAGCAGCTGGCCGACCTGGGGCGTGCCCCCGGCCGCCTCGGCCTGCGGTGCCACCGCGGCCACGGCCTCGTCGGCCTCACGGGTGGCGTAACCGAGGCCGATGAGGGCCGCGTGCAGCTGGTCGCGCCATCCGCTGGTGACCGGTGCGCCGATCACGGGGGCGCCGACGGGCTCGCCCAGGCGGTCCTTCAGCTCCAGCAGCAGCTTCTGGGCGCCCTTCTTGCCGATGCCCGGGACGGCGATGAGGGCCTTCTCGTCCCCCGTGGAGACCGCCCGGCGCAGCGCGTCCGGCGTGTGCACGGCGAGCATCGCCTGGGCCAGGCGCGGGCCGACTCCGCTGGCGGTCTGGAGCAGCTCGAAGACCTGGCGCTCGTCGTCGTCCGCGAAGCCGTACAGGGTCAGCGAGTCCTCCCGTACGACCAGGGAGGTGGCGAGCTTGGCGGGCCGGCCCATGCGGAGCGTGGACAGGGTGTTCGGCGTGCACTGGACGGCCATGCCGACCCCGCCCACCTCGATCACCGCCGCGTCGGGGGCGAGTGCGGCGACCGTGCCGCTGACGAAGGCGATCATGCCGTACGGCCTTTCGTTGCGTTGGCTGTGTGCAGGGCGACGGCCTGCTGGAGTCGGTTCTGGGCGGGGGCGCGCCAGATGTGGCAGATGGCGAGGGCGAGGGCGTCGGCGGCGTCGGCGGGCTTGGGCGGCGCGCTGAGCCGGAGCAAGCGGGTGACCATGGCGCCGACCTGCGCCTTGTCCGCGCGGCCGCTGCCGGTGACGGCGGCCTTGACCTCGCTGGGGGTGTGCAGGGCGACGGGGATGCCGCGGCGGGAGGCGCAGAGCAGGGCTACGGCGCTGGCCTGGGCGGTGCCCATCACCGTACGCACGTTGTGCTGGCTGAAGACGCGCTCCACGGCGACGAACTCGGGCCGGTGTTCGTCCAGCCACTGCTCGATGCCCTGCTCGATGGCGACCAGACGGTGTCCGAGGTCGGCGTCCGCGGGTGTGCGTACGACGCCCACGCCGATCATGGTCAGCGGGCGTCCCGCCACGCCTTCGACCACCCCGACACCGCATCGGGTCAGTCCCGGGTCCACCCCCAGTACGCGCACCGGCCCCTCCCTCTCGATCTGCCCCGGCTACCGCTGGGCGGTATCCCCAGTTCGTGCAGGCTATCGGGTGCCGCTGACAACGGCCGACACAGCGACGGGCCGACGGGTGTGTCCCGTCGGCCCGTTGAGCCTGTGGAGCTCGCGACAGCGTTACGCGTCGACCTTCTCCATGATCTCGTCGCTGACGTCGAAGTTGGCGAAGACGTTCTGCACGTCGTCGCTGTCCTCCAGGGCGTCGATCAGCTTGAAGATCTTCTTGGCGCCCTCCTCGTCCAGTTCGACCTGGACGGACGGCACGAAGCTGGACTCGGCGGAGTCGTAGTCGACCCCGGCCTCCTGGAGGGCGGTGCGGACCGCGACCAGGTCGGTGGCCTCGCTGATCACCTCGAAGGTCTCGCCGAGGTCGTTGACCTCCTCGGCGCCCGCCTCCAGGACGGCGCCGAGCACGTCGTCCTCGGTCAGCTCGCCCTTGGGGACGATGACGACGCCCTTGCGGCTGAACATGTACGACACGGAGCCCGGGTCGGCCATGTTGCCGCCGTTGCGGGTCATGGCGACGCGCACGTCGGAGGCGGCGCGGTTGCGGTTGTCGGTGAGGCACTCGATGAGCACCGCGACACCGTTCGGGCCGTAGCCCTCGTACATGATCGTCTCGTAGTCGGCGCCACCGGCCTCGAGGCCACCGCCACGCTTGACCGCGGAGTCGATGTTCTTGTTCGGGACCGACTGCTTCTTCGCCTTCTGGATGGCGTCGTAGAGAGTGGGGTTGCCCTCGATGTCGACGCCGCCCATGCGGGCCGCGACCTCGATGTTCTTGATCAGCTTCGCGAAGAGCTTGCCGCGCTTGGCGTCGATCACGGCCTTCTTGTGCTTCGTCGTAGCCCATTTAGAGTGGCCGGACATCTGCCTGTCTCCTTCGCGTAACCCATCTCTGCAACGAACTCCAGAGATCCTACAAGGACTCCGGTGTCCGGTTGGCGCGCACCATGTCGACGAACAGGGCGTGCACGCGGTGGTCGCCGGTCAGTTCCGGGTGGAACGACGTGGCGAGCGCGTTGCCCTGGCGGACCGCGACGATGTGGCCGCCGTGCTCGGCGAGCACCTCGGTCTCGGCGCCGACGGACTCGACCCAGGGGGCGCGGATGAAGACGCCCTCTACAGGATCGCCCTCGACGCCGCGGACGTCGACCGCCGCCTCGAAGGACTCGTTCTGCCGTCCGAAGGCGTTGCGGCGCACGATCATGTCGATGCCGCCGACGGTCTCCTGGCCCGAGCGCGGGTCGAGGATCTTGTCGGCGAGCATGATCATGCCCGCGCAGGTGCCGTAGACCGGCATGCCCGCACGCACGCGCGCGCGGAGGGGCTCCATCACTCCGAAGAGGATGGCCAGCTTGGAGATGGTCGTGGACTCTCCGCCGGGCAGGACGAGGCCGTCCACCTCGGCGAGTTCCTCGGGGCGCCGCACCGGCCTGGCCACGGCGTCCGCCGCGGCCAGGGCGATGAGGTGCTCCCGGACGTCGCCCTGGAGAGCCAGGACGCCAATGACAGGAGTGCTCATGGGATCTCTACCAGGGCCTCTTACCAGCCGCGGTTGGCGTAGCGCTCGGCCTCGGGCAGGGTGTCGCAGTTGATGCCGACCATGGCCTCGCCGAGGTTGCGGGACGCGTCCGCGATGATCTTCGGGTCGTCGTAGAAGGTGGTGGCCTTCACGATGGCGGCGGCGCGCTTGGCCGGGTCGCCGGACTTGAAGATGCCGGAGCCGACGAAGACGCCCTCGGCGCCGAGCTGGCGCATGAGCGCGGCGTCGGCCGGGGTGGCCACGCCACCGGCGGAGAACAGCACGACCGGGAGCTTGCCGAGCTCGGCGACCTCCTTGACGAGCTCGTACGGGGCGCGCAGCTCCTTGGCGGCGGCGTACAGCTCGTTGTTGTCGTAGCCGCGCAGGCGGGCGATCTCGTTCTTGATCTGGCGCAGGTGGCGGACGGCCTCGACGACGTTGCCGGTGCCGGCCTCGCCCTTGGAGCGGATCATCGCGGCGCCCTCGGCAATGCGGCGCAGGGCCTCGCCCAGGTTGGTGGCACCGCAGACGAAGGGGGTGGTGAACGCCCACTTGTCGGAGTGGTTGACCTCGTCGGCCGGGGTGAGGACCTCGGACTCGTCGATGTAGTCCACGCCGAGGGACTGCAGGACCTGGGCCTCGACGAAGTGGCCGATGCGGGACTTGGCCATGACCGGGATCGAGACGGCGTCGATGATGCCCTCGATCATGTCCGGGTCGGACATGCGGGCCACGCCGCCGTCCTTGCGGATGTCGGCCGGGACCCGCTCCAGGGCCATGACGGCGACGGCGCCCGCGTCCTCGGCGATCTTGGCCTGCTCCGGCGTGACGACGTCCATGATCACGCCGCCCTTGAGTTGCTCGGCCATGCCGCGCTTGACGCGGGCGGTGCCGGTCTCGGGGGTCTGGGCGGGGGTGGGGATCGTGGTGGACACGGGTGACCTCGCTCGGTGAAGACGGTTTTCTGCTCAAGCGAGGAAACGTGAGTGGACCAGGCCACTGCAAGGGCCAATGCGAAGGCGGTGGATCCTTTTTGCCTGCGATCCCACGAAACCGCAGCTGGGAGAGGTCCTAGGTGGCCCGGTCCACCAGTGCCACCGGCGGTTCGTCGTCCATCTCGAAGGCCAGTGGGAAGGGGGCGTGGCCGGCCAGTCGGAACCAGCGCACCTTGCGGTGCTCGCGCAGTCGGCGGGCCGCGCCCACGGCGTCGTTGTGGAAGCGGCGGGCCATCGGAACGCGTCGCACCGCCTCGGACAGCTCGCGTGCGGCCGCCTCTCCCCCGGGTGCCTCGCGGACCGCCTCGACCTGCTGGGGCTCCCCGAAGACGGCCCGCAGCGCCTGGCTCAGTTCGCTCTCGGCGACCTCCCGCTGCTCCTCCTCGGCCTGCCTGGCGCCGTGCGCGGCCTCGTAGAGCACGATCGAGGCGGCCGGATCCAGCACGCCCGAGGTCGCCAGTTCCTGGGCCACCGACGCACGGCGCAGCAGTTGGGCGTCCAGGGCGGCACGGGCGGCGTCGATCCGGGAGTGCAGCCGGTCCAGTCGGCCGGCCGTCCAGCTCAGATAGAGACCGATCGCGACGAGGGCGACGAGGATCCAGATGAGGGTTGCGGTCACGGGCGGCAAGGCTACCGGGGCGCTCCGCCGGGTTGGCGGAGTGCTGTGCCGTTACCGACGTCGGTGTGGCCGCCCGGGGGCTGCCGCCCCCGGCCCCCCGCTTCGGCCTGAACGGCCTCGTCCTCAAACGCCGGACGGGCTGGTTGTCACTGGCCTCGGTCCCAGGCGCCGACCGTCCAGTCATCGCAGCCCCCGACCCAATGCCCCAGCCACGCCGGCTACCGCCACCCGGTCCCAGGTCCCCACACCGCCCCTGAACGGCCTCGTCCTCAAACGCCGGACAAGCTGATTCACACCGACCCCGGCCCCAGGCCCCGGCCGCTCTGGTCGCCTACGGCCTCAGCCTCATGCCCTGCCCGCCTTGGCTGCCGCCGACCCCGAGGCCCTACGTCCCGACCGCCCTGACTGCCGCCAGCCCCGGCCCGGCCGCCACCCACAGCCGTCGCCCCCCGGCCCAACACCCCGGCCGCACTCATCGCCACCGATCTCGACCCCGGGACCCGGCAGCTCCGGTCGTCGCCCGTCGCAGCCCCAAACCCCAGCCCCCACCCCCGGCCGGGAGTTCGGGGCTCAGTCCCGGGCCAGGCCCAGGCGGGCCCGCAGGCCGCCGGTGCCGCCGCCTCCGGATCGGTCGTCCGCCGCCACCGCCGCGGTGCCCGTGGTGACCGTCTCGTACACCGACAGGATGTCGGCGCCGACCGTGGACCAGTCGAAGCGGCGCACGTGGGCGCTGCCGTGTTCGCGGAGTTCGGTGCGGCGAGCCGGGTCGGCGAGGAGTCGTACGGCCGCCTCGGCGAGCGCGTCCGCGTCCTCGTTGGCGAAGAGCTCGCCCGCGGCGCCCCGGTCGAGGACCTGGGCGAAGGCGTCCAGGTCGGAGGCCAGGACCGGCGCGCCCGCCGACATCGCCTCGACCAGGATGATGCCGAAGCTCTCGCCGCCGGTGTTGGGGGCCACGTACACGTCGATGCTGCGCAGGAAGCGCGCCTTGTCCTCGTCGCTGATCATGCCCAGGAACTCGACGCGGGAGCGGAGCTCCGGAGGCAGGGTTTCTACCGCCGCCTCCTCGTCGCCGCGGCCGGCTACGAGGAGCCGGGTCTGCGGGCGGGCGGCGAGGATCTTGGGGAGGGCCTTCATCAGTACCGGCAGGCCCTTGCGCGGCTCGTCGATGCGGCCGATGAAGCCGATCGTGTCGCCCTGCCAGTCGGGATTCGGCTCCGCCTTGGCGAAGAAGTCGACGTCGACGCCGTTCGGGATGACCACCGCGTCCCCGCCCAGGTGCTCGACCAGGGTGCGGCGGGCGTACTCGCTCACCGCGATCCGCGCGCTGATCTTCTCCAGAGCGGCCTGGAGGATCGAGTACGCGGCGATCATCGCGCGGGAGCGCGGGTTCGAGGTGTGGAAGGTGGCGACGATGGGGCCCTGGGCCGCCCAGCAGGTGAGCAGGCCCAGCGAAGGTGACGTCGGCTCGTGGATGTGGACCACGTCGAACTCGCCGTCGTGCAGCCAGCGCCGTACCCGGGCCGCCGAGAGGAAGCCGAAGTTCAGGCGGGCCACCGAGCCGTTGTACGGCACCGGGACCGCGCGGCCGGCCGAAACGACGTACGGCGGGAGCGGGGTGTCGTCGTCGGCGGGTGCGAGGACGGAGACCTCGTGGCCGAGGCGGATGAAGTACTCGGCCAGGTCGCGGATGTGGAACTGGACGCCGCCCGGCACGTCCCAGGAGTACGGGCAGACGATGCCGATCCTCACGGGTTCCCCTTCGCGGGGTCCAGATCAGCGAGCCAGAGCCGCTGCAGCATGTGCCAGTCCTCCGGATGTTCGGCGATGCCCGTGGCGAAGGCGTCAGCCAGTGCCTGTGTCATGACAGGCGTCTTCTCGGCCTTCGTGCCGGTCTCGGGCACCTCGACCGGGGGATGGATCCGACCGCGCATGACGGGTGAGTCGTCGTACCAGAGCGTCACCGGCAGGAGGAGCGCGCCCGTCTGCTGGGCGAGGAGGGCCGGGCCCGCGGGCATCCGGGCGGTCTCGCCGAAGAACTTGACCTCCACACCGGAGGCGGACAGATCTCGGTCGGCGACCAGGCAGACCAGACCGCCGTCGCGCAGTCGCCGGGCCAGCGTGCCGAACGCGGAGCCGCCGCTGTGCGGCAGGACCTCCATGCCGAGGCCCTCGCGGTAGGCGACGAAGCGGTCGTACAGCGTCTCGGGCTTGAGACGCTCGGCGACCGTGGTGAAGGGGGTCTCCAGCTTGGTGGTGACCCAGGCGCCCGCGAGGTCCCAGTTGCCCAGGTGCGGCAGGGCGAGGATCACGCCCTTGCCGGAGGCCAGACCGTCGGTCAGGTAGTGCACGTCCTTGCACTCGAAGCCGGTCCTGATCCGCTCCTTGCTCCAGGCGGGGAGCCGGAAGGACTCCATCCAGTAGCGCAGGTACGAGCGCATGCCCGCGCGCGAGAGCTCGGCCAGGCGCTCCGGAGTCGCGTCGGGCACCACGCGCGCGTAGTTGCTCTCCAGGCGAAGGACGCCCTTGCCGCGCCGCTTCCAGGCGAGGTCCGCGATGCTGCGGCCCAGGCGCTCGGCGACCGGCTCGGGGAGCTTCTTCACGGTGCTCCAGCCCAGGCCGTACAGCGCGTCGGTCAGCCGCTCCGCCGTGCTCACTTCGCCGCCTCGCTCCCCTGGGACGCGTTCGTGTCGTCCCCGGCGGCGGCCGCCGCCTCCGCCTCGGCGGACTCCCGGCGGACCGTGACCACCCGCTGGATCAGGGTGACCAGGCTGCCGACGGCGACGATCCACAGGGCGATCGGCAGCAGCACCTGGATGCCGGGCACGCCGAACTTGTGCAGGCCGGCCAGACCGGCCGCGACCAGCGAGACCACCAGCCGCTCGGCGCGTTCGACGAGCCCGTTGACGGCGACCGGCAGGCCGATCGACTCGCCGCGGGCCTTGGTGTACGACACCACCTGGCCGCTGGCCAGACAGAAGATCGAGACGGCGCACAGGACGTTGTCGTTGCCGTTTCCGGCGTACCACAGGGCGAAGCCGCCGAAGATCGCGCTGTCGGCGACCCGGTCGAGGGTGGAGTCCAGGAAGGCGCCCCAGCGGCTGGAGCGGCCCAGCTGGCGGGCCATGTTGCCGTCGACCAGGTCCGAGAAGACGAACAGCGTGATCACGATCGTGCCCCAGAAGAACTCGCCCCGGGGGAAGAAGACCAGCGCGCCCGCGACCACACCGGCCGTGCCGATGAGCGTCACCGTGTCGGGGCTGACACCCCTGCGGATGAGAAACGCGGCGAACGGCGTGAGGACACGCGTGAAGAATGCACGCGCGTACTTGTTCAGCATGGCCTTCCCGACGGTCGTTGTCGCCGCGCGGCCCTCGATGACCACCGGCTGGCCCATCGTAGCCACGCGCGCGCGTGGGCGACCGCCGGGCACCCGGACCCGTTCCCCGGATCCGGCGGATGGCCCGCCGATGACGGTGGGGCACGCGATCGGCGTCCGCCGTATGGACGCACCGTGACGGGAGTGGAAAGCTCGAAGGACCGCGGGCGTCATCGGAGCCGCCACCGCACGCGGCCCGGCATGCCCGCGCCCACAGTGACCTCACCGTGCACGGGAGGCAAGGCCATGGGCGACAAGGCACAATCACACCCTGGGGCCGCCGGCAGGGCTACGGCGGCCGACCATCCCGCGTCCGTACGGAATGTGGTGCTGGTCGGCCACTCCGGTTCGGGCAAGACGACTCTGGTGGAGGCTCTCGCGCTGACCGCGGGAGCCGTGAACCGGGCAGGCCGTGTGGAGGACGGCGGCACCGTTTCCGACTACGACGAGATCGAGCACCGCCAGCAACGTTCGGTGCAGCTCTCCCTGGTCCCCGTCGAATGGGACGGGTTCAAGATCAACCTTCTCGACACCCCCGGATACGCCGACTTCGTCGGAGAGCTCAGGGCCGGTCTGCGAGCGGCGGACGCGGCCCTCTTCGTCGTCTCCGCGTCGGACGGCGTGGACGGCTCGACCCGTACGGTCTGGGAGGAGTGCGCGGCGGTCGGCATGCCGCGGGCCATCGTCATCACCCACCTGGAGGCCGCCCGCGCGGACTTCGAGGAGATGACGCGGGTGTGCGCGGAGACGTTCGGCGGGGACGACCCCGACGCCGTGCTCCCGCTCTACCTGCCGCAGCACGGCCCGCAGGGGCCCGACGGGCACGCCCCGGTGACCGGGCTGGCCGGACTGCTGTCGCAGAAGCTGTTCGACTACTCGTCCGGGGAGCGCAAGGAGTCCGAACCGGGCGAGGAGCAGCTGCCGCTGATCGAGGAGGCGCGCAACCGGCTCATCGAGGGGATCATCTCCGAGAGCGAGGACGAGACCCTCATGGACCGCTACCTCGGCGGTGAGCAGATCGACGTCACAACGCTGATCGAAGACCTGGAGCGGGCCGTCGCGCACGGGGTCTTCTTCCCCGTCCTGGCCGCCGCCCCCGCGGCCGAGGGCGCCCGGCAGGGGCTGGGCACGGCCGAGCTCCTGGAGCTGATCACCGGCGGCTTCCCGACTCCGCTGGAGCGGGAGACGCCCGGGGTCACCACGCTCGACGGCAAGCCGCGCCAGGTGAAGCCGTGCGATCCGAACGGGCCGCTGGTCGCGGAGGTCGTGAAGACCTCGTCCGACCCGTACGTCGGCCGGGTCTCCCTGGTCCGGCTGTTCTCGGGCACGCTGCGCCCCGACGAGACGGTGCACGTCTCCGGGCACGGGCTCGCCGACCGGGGGCACGAGGACCACGACGTCGACGAGCGGATCGGCGCCCTGTCCACACCGTTCGGCAAGCAGCAGCGCCCGGTGACGCACGCCGTCGCGGGCGATCTGGTGAGCGTGGCGAAGCTGGGCCGCGCCGAGACCGGGGACACACTCTCGGCCAAGGACGACCCGCTGCTGATGGAACCGTGGGAGATGCCCGATCCGCTGCTGCCGCTGGCCATCCACGCGCACAGCAAGGCGGACGAGGACAAGCTCTCGCAGGGCCTGAGCAGGCTGGCCGCCGAGGACCCGACGATGCGCCTGGAGCAGAACCAGGACACCCACCAGGTGGTGCTGTGGTGCCTGGGCGAGGCCCACGCGGACGTCGCCCTGGAACGGCTGCGCAGCCGCTACGGCGTCCAGGTCGACGTCGTACCCCACAGGGTCTCCCTCCGGGAGACGTTCGCGGCCAGGGCCGCGGGGCGCGGGCGGCACGTGAAACAGTCGGGCGGGCACGGGCAGTACGCCATCTGCGAGATCGAGGTCGAGCCGCTGCCGGGCGGCTCGGGCATCGAGTTCGTGGACAAGGTGGTGGGCGGATCCGTGCCGCGGCAGTTCATCCCGTCGGTCGAGAAAGGGGTGAGAGCCCAGGCGGCCAAGGGAGTTGCGGCCGGCTATCCGCTGGTCGACGTGCGGATCACGCTGCTCGACGGCAAGGCGCACTCGGTGGACTCCTCCGACGCCGCCTTCCAGACAGCCGGTGCGCTGGCACTGCGGGAGGCCGCGGCGGACGCGAAGATCCATCTGCTGGAGCCGGTGGCCGAGGTCAGCGTGCTGGTCGGCGACGACTACGTGGGCGCCGTGATGAGCGACCTGTCGGGGCGGCGCGGCCGGGTGCTGGGCACCGAACAGGTGGGCTCCGGGCGCACTCTCGTACGGGCCGAGGTGCCCGAGTTCGAGATCGGCCGGTACGCGGTCGACCTGCGGTCGCTCTCGCACGGCACCGCCCGCTTCAGCCGCGCGTACGCGCGGCACGAACCGATGCCGCCACAGGTTGCCGAAAGGATTCGCGAACAGGCAAAGGAAGCCTCGTAGTCGGCGTTCCCGGAGCGCTCCGCACAGCCTTTCGGAACGTCATCCTCCGAACAGGCGGGCGGCTTTGGCCGTCCGCCTACGGATGTCGGTGCCTGCGGATACGCTGATCACCTGATCACGTCGTGCTGGATCAGGACTATGACCTGTTCAACAGGTGTGCGGAGCAAGGAAGTCGGGAAGGCCGCAGAAGCGACACCGGCGGCGATCGGGGGCGGGAATGTCGATTGGAACCGAGTGGGACGGGCCACAGGTGCCCATCTCCGGCAACGAGAGCCAGGCGGCGACCTTCGCACTGGCCTCGGCCGCCTACCGGGACAGTCCGTTCGACGAGATCACGAAGGCCGACAACGACCGGCACAAGTCGACCGTCAAGGCGGGCCGGATCGCCCTGTTCCGGCCGAACCTGGGCGAGGCCTTCTCCCGGGCCGTGGTCGACCGCATGCTCGGTGCCGGCCGCGCGCCGCTCATCCAGTCCTTCGGCATGGATCCCCAGGTCGTCGTGGAGCACAGCCTGGCGGCCAACAACATCCGCAAGGCGCGCGACAACCGGCTGTCCACCGTCATGGTGGTGTGCGGCCTGCTGTTCCTGCCCGGACTGCTGGTCTGGCTGCTGGTCTTCCAGCTCCGCACATTCGTCGCCAAGCGCGACGACAAGCGGGCCGGGGCCCTCGCCACCACGCTGCTCGTCGCGGTGGGCGCGGTCGCCGTGATCTTCCTGATCCGCATGCCGTTCACGGGATTCTGGGCCTGGTACGCGCGCGGGTGCGTCGCCGCCCCCGTGCTGGGCTGGTTCTGGGCCAAGCGGATCTGCGAGCGCACGGCACACGACCTGCGCGGGCGCTGGGACGGCCTGCTCTCCGGCAGCAGCGTGGGCGCGAAGGTCCCCGAAACAGTGCCGAGCAGCCCCGGTGAGACCGCGGCCGAGCAGATGCGCCAGTCCCTCGCCCGGCTCAGCGCCGAGCAGCAGTCCAACTCCGTCTTCTACGCCGGCCCCAAGGGCATACTCGGCATGGGCACGCGCTGGGGATCCTGGCAGCTCGCCGAGGACCTGCTGCCGGCCGATCCCAGCCGGGAGATCCACCCGTTCCGCAGCTGGGACGTCATACAGTCCATCCACGACCAGCTGCGCATGCTGGAGCGCGGCCCGCTGAACACCGGCGGCTTCCCCAAGCCGTCCATCAAGCACTGGATCGTCACGCCGATCGGGGAGAACGCGACGGCGGTGTCCCGGCCGGAGGGCACGGACGTCGAGGCGTACTCGGTCAAGTCCCACGCGATACAGGACATCTGCAACAAACAGCAGTTCGGCAGCGGTAACCGGCACTACCTGGGCGTGCAGTGGACGCTGTGGGACGGGCAGTTGGTTCTCACCATGCTGATCACGGTGACCGTGCTGCACCAGACGCTGCGCATCGAGGTGACCGGGCACGCGCTGGGGCCCGTGCACTCGCTCTTCACCACGAAACCCGCGGCGCCGACGAAGGAAGTCGCCAAATCCCTCAAGCCCTGGGAGAACCGGACGATCAAGCTCCCGCTGGTCGGTACGGACGAGGTGGTACGGCTCGCCGCGCGGGCGCCGCTGACCTGGTATCCGCCGCTGCTCAAGTGGCTCGGCGGCTCGCTGGGGCTGCCCGAGCCGTTCGGTCTGCGGCACGCGTGGGCGGACCAGCCGTGGCGGCACCGATTCATGGCCGACGACGCGCTGCGCGCTGCCACGCCGGTGCTGCGGGTGGTGCACTCGGCGGCGCTCCGGGTGCTGGAGGAGAACGGCGTGGACACGGAGAAGTTCGGCTCGCGGTCGGCGTTCCTCAGTACGGCCGTGCAGGATCCGTCGCCGAGGAAAGCCGACCTCTACGACGCGTAGGCCTCCGGCGGTTCGGCAGGGCTTTTCGTGCGGGTGGGTGGGGGTTCCCGTCTCCTGGGGGCTGCCGCCCCCAGACCCCCGCTTCGGCCTGGACGGCCTCGTCCTCAAACGCCGGACGGGCTGAAATATCGCCGACCGGCACCGTGAAGAGTCACGCCGTCGGCCAGGCCTCCGCCAGCATCTTTCTCGTGTCTGCCAGGAGCTGCGGCAGCACCTTGGTGTGGCCCACCACCGGCATGAAGTTCGTGTCGCCGCCCCAGCGGGGGACGATGTGCTGGTGGAGGTGAGCGGCGATGCCGGCCCCCGCGACGGTGCCCTGGTTCATGCCGATGTTGAAGCCGTGGGCGCCGGAGGCGGTGCGCAGGGCCGTCATGGCCTGCTTGGTCAGCTCGGCGAGCTCGGCGGTCTCCGGCCCGGTCAGGTCGGTGTAGTCGGCGACATGACGGTAGGGGACGGTCATGAGGTGGCCGCCGTTGTACGGGTAGAGGTTGAGCACCGCGTAGACATGCTCGCCACGACGGACGATCAGGCCGTCCTCGTCGGACTTGGCCGGGATCGAGCAGAACGGGCAGCCGTCGTCGGCACCCGGGCCGCTCGGCTTGTTCTCGCCCTGGATGTAGGCCATCCGGTGGGGCGTCCACAGGCGCTGGAACGCGTCCTGCGTCCCCACTCCGATCTGCTGTTCCGGCTCACTCGTCATGCCATGCAGCATATGGCTTCGCCCGTTCGTGGCGTGTCGCCGGGGCACAGGAGGGCCGGGGAACGGGGAACGAGGAAGGGCCCCGGGAACCTGATCGGTCCGCCGGGGCCCATCGGTCCGCGGGATCAGACCTGCGTCCGCTCCTCAACGACCTTCACGATCTTCGCGATCGCCTCGTCGAACGGGATGCCGTTCTCCTGTGAGCCGTCGCGGTAGCGGAAGGAGACCGATCCGGCCGACATGTCGTCGTCGCCCGCGATGACCATGAAGGGCACCTTCTGCTTCTGGGCGTTGCGGATCTTCTTCTGCATGCGGTCGGAGGAGGCGTCCACCTCCACGCGCAGTCCCCGCTTCTTCGCCGCCGCGGCGAACTTCTGCAGGTACTCCACGTGCCCGTCACCGATCGGGATGCCGATCGCCTGGACCGGGGCCAGCCACGCCGGGAAGGCGCCCGCGTAGTGCTCCAGGAGCACGGCGAAGAAGCGCTCGATCGAGCCGAAGAGGGCCCGGTGGATCATGACGGGGCGCTGCTTGGAGCCGTCGGCGGACGTGTACTCCAGGTCGAAGCGCTCGGGCAGGTTGAAGTCGAGCTGGATGGTCGACATCTGCCAGGTACGGCCGATCGCGTCCTTGGCCTGGACGGAGATCTTCGGGCCGTAGAAGGCGGCGCCGCCCGGGTCCGGAACCAGGGGCAGCCCCTGCTTCTCGGCCACCTCGCGGAGGGTCTCCGTCGCCTCCTCCCAGACCTCGTCCGAACCGACGAACTTCTCCGGGTCCTTGGTGGACAGCTCCAGGTAGAAGTCGGTCAGGCCGTAGTCGCGGAGCAGACCGAGGACGAAGGTGAGCGTCTTGTCCAGTTCCTCGGACATCTGCTCGCGCGTGCAGTAGATGTGCGCGTCGTCCTGGGTGAAGCCGCGCGCCCGGGTCAGGCCGTGCACCACGCCCGACTTCTCGTACCGGTACACGGTCCCGAACTCGAAGAGGCGCAGCGGCAGTTCACGGTAGGAGCGGCCGCGCGCGTCGAAGATCAGGTTGTGCATCGGGCAGTTCATGGGCTTGAGGTAGTAGTCCACGCCCTCGTCGAGCTGCATGGGCGGGTACATGCCCTCGGCGTACCAGTCGAGGTGGCCCGACGTCTCGAAGAGCTTCCCCTTGGTCGCGTGCGGGGTGTAGACGAACTCGTAGCCCTCCTCCTCGTGACGGCGGCGCGAGTAGTCCTCCATCACGCGGCGGACGATGCCGCCCTTGGGGTGGAAGACGGCGAGGCCGGAGCCGATCTGCTCGGGGATCGAGAACAGGTCGAGCTCGTTGCCCAGCTTGCGGTGGTCGCGCTTCTCGGCCTCGGCGAGGAAGTCGAGGTACGCCTTCAGCTCGTCCTTCGACGGCCAGGCGGTGCCGTAGATGCGCTGGAGCATGGGGTTCTTCTCGCTGCCGCGCCAGTAGGCGGCCGCGTTGCGCATCAGCTTGAACGCCGGGATCAGGCGGGTGGAGGGCAGGTGGGGGCCTCGGCAGAGGTCCTTCCAGCACAGCTCGCCGGTCTTGGCGTCCAGGTTGTCGTAGATCGTCAGCTCGCCGGCGCCGACCTCGACGTCCGCGCCGTCGTCGGAGGACGCGGAGCCCTTGAGGCCGATCAGTTCCAGCTTGTACGGCTCCGCGGCCAGCTCCTCGCGGGCCGCCTCGTCGGTCACGACACGGCGGGAGAACTTCTGCCCGCGCTTCTGGATCTCCTGCATCTTCTTCTCGATGGCCTTGAGATCCTCGGGCGTGAACGGCTTCTCGACGTCGAAGTCGTAGTAGAAGCCGTCCTTGACCGGCGGGCCGATGCCCAGCTTGGCCTCGGGGAAGATCTCCTGCACGGCCTGGGCCAACACGTGGGCGGTGGAGTGGCGCAGGATGCCCAGGCCGTCCTCCGAGGAGATCTCGACGCCCTCGACGGTCTCGCCGTCGGTGAGCTCGTAGGTGAGGTCCTTGAGCTCGCCACCCACGCGCGCGGCGATGATCGAGCGCTCGCCGGCGAAGAGGTCGGCCGCCGTAGTGCCCGTCGTCACCACGCGTTCTTCCCGCTCGGAATCGCGCTGGATGATCACACGGACGTCTGACACCGGTCTCTCCTGACTGCAGGTGGGGTGCGGCGCCATACCGGGAGCGCGCGCAATAGGGGATCGTACCGACCCCGACCCTCCGACCGCGAAACGGTCACCCACAGTCCCCGGTCGGTCGCAGCGCTTCGCGGCGGGTCGCGGGCCTGCCCGGTCAGTCGCAGTCGTCCCCGCTGCACGCCTCCTCGAAGAAGTCCCCCTTTTCGGCGTGCTCCTGGAGCGACTTCATCAGCCGGTCCCGCTCCGCATCGTCCACCTGCACCGGTGCGACCCCGAAGGCCCCGGTCAGCCGCCGGAAGCCGCCCCTGCTCTCCAGCCGCCCGTCCACCCGCACCGGCAGTCCGACGAGGTGCGCGTGCCCGGCGATCCGGTAGTCCTCCTCGTCCAGCGTCACTCGCAGGTGCGGCACCTCGGCACCGGCGATCACCCGCAGCCGTACGCTGCCCTCGCCGCGCGGCCCCGACCGGCGCATCCGGACCACGGCCCCGGTGATCCGCACCGGCACGGACGGTTCGTCGCGCAGATAGCGGGCCCCGGCCTCGCGCAGCACGGGCAGGTCGCCGGGCGAGAACTCGACGGGCTCGGCGGAGGCGGCGCAGTCCTCGGGAACGCCCGCGGCGGGCGCCCACTCGACAGCGATCCGGGCGCCCTCGGTGCCGCGCACCAGGACGATCAGGGCATCGGTGAGCTCGCGGCTGACGCCTGCCCGCACGGCACCGTCGAAGGCGTCCATGCCGCCGGTGGCCCGCTGGTAGTCGATCGCCTCGCGGGCGGCGTACAGGGCCTGGTGGAGGCGTACGGCGAGCGGGCGTCCGGCGCCCACGGGCACGAAGGCGGTGAGCCGGCGGCCGCCGGTCGCCGAGCCGACCAGGACGTTCTCCAGCATCGCGGCGGCCGAGCGCCGGTGCCGGGCGCCGTGATAGCCCGCACGCGCGCGTGTGGCGAGCGCGCCCGCGAGCAGCATCTGCCGGGCGGCCGTGCGCAGTTGTTCCTCGACCGGCCAGGGCGCGGTGCCGACCGGTCCCGTCGGCACGTCCCGCCACCAACGGATCTCGTCGCTGGGCACGGCGAGCCCGACGAGGACCTCGCGCGCCGAGGGGCTGCCGCTGCGGGCGAGGGCGACGAGCGCCTCGCCGAGCAGGTCTTCGCTGTCCGGGAAGGCGCGGCTCTCGGGCACCAGCAGGCTGGTCCCGCCGCCGTCCGGGCCTGGCGGGGTCCAGCGGCCGTAGCGCCCGGCGGCGCCGCCCCGCCGCTGCCAGCCGTGCCGGAGCAGCAGGGCACCGAGCACGGCGGGGTCGACCTCGGCGGGCTCGGGGGGACGGTTCCAGTGGGCGGCGTCCCCGTTGACGGGATGCGGCCTGCCCTCCCGCAGGGACTCCTCGTACGGACGGTGCCTCATGGCCTGCCTCCCGTCCCGACCCGCGTCATGATCTCGCAGAGCGCCCGGTCGTCGAATATGCGTGAGGTCGGTATCCGCACGGTGGTCCGGTGCCGGCCGGTGATCGGATGGCCGGCGAGGTTGACCCAGTAGCAGCAGTGCCGCAGGTCGAGCCGGTCGTGGCTGGCGCGCAGCCAGTCCTCCGGGGAGCGCGGGACGAGCATCACGACCAGGATCTTGTGCACCGAGACCGGGGTGCGGGCGAGCTTGCGCAGATGGTCGTTGTCGAGCGTGAAGGAGAAGAACCGGCCCGGCGGGTTCGGTGCGATCTGGTACGTGCACTTCAGCTGCACCTTGATGGTCACCTCGTCGTCGACGGTGTGCCCGGGTGCGCTGTGGCTGACGTGCCAGTCGATGCCGTTGTCCGGGAACGGCTGCGACAGCGAGCAGCCGGCCGCCGCCGCGACCGCGTGCAGATAGCCGACCTGCAGTGTCTCCATGCAGGCGGTGGTGGCGAGTGTGCCGCGATGGGGTGCCGTCCGTTCGGGCAGCAGCCCGCCCCGCTCGGGCTGCGCTATCACCATGACCAACAGCCTTCCAAGCCAAGTGTTTCCCCGCTGCGGGCCGCTGAACTGCAAAGACCCGCACTCCTGTTGTGTCCTTCCGGCGTACGGCGCAAACAGCCCGGGTATCACCAAACAGGCGGAAGACGGGACGTCAGCTGCCGTGGGTGAACGAGGAGTTGTATTGCGATGACGTGCTGGTACGAGGGGCCCTTGGCCGCCTTCGACACGGAGACCACGGGCGTTGACGTCGAGACCGACCGGATCGTGTCGGCCGCCGTCGTCGTCCAGGACGCCCCGGGCGCCCGGCCCCGGGTGACCCGCTGGCTGGTGAACCCGGGCGTGCCGGTGCCCGAGGGGGCGACGGCGGTGCACGGGCTGACGGATGAACACCTGCAGCACAACGGCCGCTGGCCGGCGCCGGTGATGTTCGAGATAGCGGAGGAGCTGGCCGAGCACGCTGCCATGCACCGCCCGCTCGTGGTGATGAACGCGCCGTTCGATCTGACGCTCCTGGACCGGGAGTTGCGTCGCCATCGTGCGTCGTCGCTGGGGTGCTGGTTCGAGTCGTCGCCGTTGCTGGTGCTCGATCCGCGGGTCCTGGACAAGCACCTCGACCGTTACCGCAAGGGCCGTCGCACTCTGACCGACCTGTGCGAGCACTACGGCGTCACGCTGGAGGGCGCGCACGACGCGGGTGCGGACGCGCTGGCCGCGCTGGAGGTCGTACGGGCGGTGGGGCGCCGGTTCGCGACCCGGCTGGAGCGTCTCTCCCCCGCCGAGCTGCACACGCTGCAGATGACGTGGCACGCGGCACAGGCGCGCGGGCTGCAGGCGTGGTTCGCGCGCAGCGGCTCGGACGAGGCGGTCAACCAGGACTGGCCGCTGCGTCCGGAGCTGCCCGCGGCGGCATGACAAAGGCCGGTCCGCTGCTGCGGACCGGCCTTTCCCGGTGGGCGATACTGGGTTCGAACCAGTGACCTCTTCGGTGTGAACGAAGCGCTCTCCCACTGAGCTAATCGCCCGGGAACGCACTGAACCATACAGGTCTCGGCGGGTGTCCCACAAACCGCTTCGCTCATCCCGCTTCCAGGTACGCGGCCAGTCCCTGCCGCCCGGCGCGCATCATCAGCCGGTGGTTGGCGCGGAAGACCGGCCGTCCCGGCACGGCCAGCCGCCGCAGCAGCGGCCTGGTCACGTCGACGGCCTGCTCGTAGCGGGCCAGGGTCCCCGGGCCGTCGGCGGTGACCGTCCAGCGCGCCCAGCCGTCGATGTCGCCGGACATCGTGATCTCCAGGACCCCGGCGGCCGGGTCGCGGCGTTCCTCGCGCGCGGTGAAGGTCATGGCGTACGGGAGGACCGAGCGGATCGTGAAGACGCCGGTGGTGTCGTCGAGCCGGGTCACCGAGCGCACCTGGGGCCACCAGCGGGGGTAGTCCTCGGCCCGCTCCAGCGCGCCGTACACGACGGCGGGTGGCGCGGGCACGGACCAGAGGCTGAGAAAGCGGTAGTGGGACCAGTCCATGGGCAGAGTCTGCCCGGACGGCCTGCCGTCTCCGGGGATCTGAGTACGCGTACTCATGCCGTACGGCGTGACGCGGACCACACTCGCGGGTACGAGCGCCGCCGCCCGTGCGACGGCGCTCCCCCACCGCCCGCTAGGACGGCATCCTGTCGCCCAGCAGGGCCAGGTTCTCGATGGCCGCGAGACCGTACAGCGCGGTGTCGTTGGAGGACACCCAGCTCGCCTCGCTGCCCGCGACGAGCGTGACCGGGCCGCTCAGCTGCTCCGTCTTCCACGGTGAGGACTCGGAGTAGCCGTCGGAGCCGTAGAACTTCGTCCAGGCGCGTTCGGCGAGTGTCTCGTCGCCGGTCTGGACGGCCGCGTACGCGTCGAGGCGGGAGTGGCCCTGGAAGAGGAGCAGGGTGCCGAAGTTGGTGCCGTAGCGGGCGGCCTGCTCGGCCTTGGTGGCGTTGAAGTAGCGGCAGTAGTCGAAGTACGCCTCGCTGAACTTCGGCATGTCGATCAAGTGGATGAGTTCCGCGCAGAGTTCGTTGAGGCCGAAGACCGCCGAGAGGTGGGACACGGAGACGACCGGGGTGCCGGCGGTCGCGAACCTGCCGGTGTCGAGGTCGTACAGCCCGCTGCCCTGGACGAAGCCGTTGGGCTGGGCGGCGATGCCCTCCATGGTCGACAGCACGCGCGCCCTGGCCTTCTCCCACTTGGGGCCTTTGCGCTCCCACTCGGTCAGCCAGGCCGACACCAGGCCGCTCCAGTCGGTGCCGAAGCCGATCGACAGGGCGTGCCGGTCGGGGGTGTAGGGGTCGGTGCGGACCTTGCGCAGCGGGTCGAGGACCAGGAACGTCTCGTCGGAGTCGACATTGGCGTGCATGAGGTCGCCGACGCGTTCGTCGGCGGTGAGGAAGTAGTAGAAGCGCCGGTAGGTGGTGTTGGAGATGCGCTGCTGCTTGGCGCTGTCCGCGAAGTGCTGAACGCCGTGCCGGGTGCCTAGGCCGGCCCACTGGCCGATGTGGTAGACGTCGACCTCTCCGGTGTGCCGGGTCAGCGACTCGGCGAACCGGAAGATGTCGGAGCGCCCGCTTCTGAGGTACGCGTACCAGAGCCACAGGTCGGGCGAGAGCTCCGAGTTGTCCCAGGCGTAGCCGCCGACGTCGTACCGCCACTGGTGGCGCACGGTGTCGTAGGTGTGCATGAAGTCGCCGTAGTCCCAGAAGCCGTACCAGCGGCGTTGCTCCACCTGGTCCCTGTAGTAGGTGAAGAGGAAGTCGAGGTGGTCCTCGATCTTCGCCTTGGCGGCTGTCGAGCGGTCGGGCTCGGAGTAGAGGCCGGGGCCGAAGACCTTGGCCTTGATGAGCTGCTTGGGCGGGGCGGCGAGCTGGGGCAGCACGCGGACCGCGTCGATCTGGTCCGCGAGGGTCTCCGGGGTGGGGGTGGTCTCGTTGGCCCAGAAGAGGAGTTCGGAGGTGCGGGCGATGCCGTAGGGAGTACCGAACTCGGGCTCGTAGTCCTCGTAGGTGATGTTGAGGCCTTCGAGCTGTTCGGCGTAGGTGTCCTGGCCCATGCCGTCGTGGTAGAAGCGCAGGTCCATGGGCTGCGCCTGGGGCGACCAGAGCCAGAGGGTGACCTCGGCCTCGTCGGTGTGGGCGTCGCGGATGTCGAGCTGGGCGGGGAACTTCTGCCAGAAGTCCCGCAGGCCGAAGGAGAGTCCGCCGCTCGCCCCGCCCACGTACCCGAACCCGGAGGCCCGCCTGCCGCCGCCGGCGGCGATCCAGCCGTAGCCCTTCTTCGTCCGCTTGCGGAGGGTGAAGCCGTCGGCGGAGAGCTGGGCGAGGGTGTAGTCGCCCCAGTGGGGGATGTACTGGAGCCGGGTGGTGACACGTTGGTCCCAGGTGGACGGGTCGGGCAGCTTCTGGCCCGCGTACTGGGCCGCCTGCACGGCCGCGCCGGGGTCGCGGCGCAGTCCGGTGATGCCCTGGACGGCCTCCCGCAGCAGGCCGGTGCCCTCGCCTCCGATGCGGATGTGCCGGTCGTAGGCGGCGTCCCGCATCGGCACGGTGAAGCGGACGCCGAGTCCGCGGATGAAGTCGCCGCTCGCCTTGCCCGGCTCCTGTGTCCCGTCGTAGGTGATCGTGTGCACCATGCGGAAGGAGTCGGCGCCGGCGTAGAAGTAGAGCCGGATGGAGAACGGCAGCCAACTGCGGTCGCCCTTGCGGTGCTTGCCGTCGATGCGGACCACGGCGCGGACCGGGCCGCCCTGTTCGACGGTGACCGACGAGATGGCGCCGTCGAAGCGCTCGGTCTTCACCGCGCCCTGGTCCTCGTCCTCGATCTCGGGCTGGCGGATGAGGACGAGGCGGCCGTGACTGGCGATCTCCGTCGACCCTCGGGTGACCGACTTGATCAGTGTGGAGCCGTTCTTGCCGATCTTCACGGCGATCACGCCGGTCGACACGTCGATCGTGCCGCCGCTCTTGACGATGGTGACCTTCTTGTCGGGCGCGGCCCCGTCGCCCGCCGCGAGCGTGAGCTTTCCGCTCCCCGAACTCACCGCGTGGGCGGTCCACTTGAGGGAGCCGTCCGGCCAGTAGGCGAGGGGCCAGGACTGGACGGGCACCTCCTTGCCGTCCTCGTCCGCCAGCGCGAACGTCTGGTCCTCCCGGAACGCGCCCATCGGCCAGGGCACACCCACGGTCGAGCCGGGCGCGGCGCCGAGGCCGCCGTCCTCCAGCCAGTCCAGTGTCACCGGTTCCGCGTCGGCGGCCTCGGCTCCGGGCGCGGCTTGCGCTTCCTTCGCCCCCAGCGCCCAGCTGAACTGGGCGGCGGCGCCGGCCACGGCGGCCACCTTGAGGAGGGACCTGCGGGGGATGGGAGACATATTCCGCCTTTCCTTTCCGTGCGAGTGCAGGGTGGTCAGGGGCATGACAGAGAGGTACGGCACCGGAGGCGCCGCCCTTGCACGGGCACCGCTCGTCAGCGGCGCCGGTGGCGCTCCTCCACGGCGACGGCCGCCGCAGCGACGGCACCCAGCACGGGCACCGCCAGCGGCGCGATGAGCAGGGCGGAACAGACCACGAGGACCGCTCCCCCGACAAGCAGGAAGGATCCGCCGGGGTCGAGGACGGTACGGCGGCCGGCCTCTGCGAGCAGGGTGCGCCAGCGGTCGCCGGGCGCCCAGACTGCCGCCGCGCGCAGCCCCGCGACCGCGAGACCGATCACCGCGAAGAGGCCGACGGCCCCGACGAGCGGCCCGCCCGGCAGCCCGGCCCGCACGGCCTGGACATCCACCCAGGCGACGGCGACCGCACCCCACCCGGCGAGCCCGGCGGCCCAGCCGCCGCGCACCGCGAGCCGGAAGTCCGCGGCGAACTCCCGCCAGCCGCCGCCCACCTGGCCGGTACGGCGGCGCAGATGGCGGGCGCCGGCGGCGAAGGCGGCCGGGTAGGTCACCACTCCCAGCGAGGCGACGGCGATCCACACCCCGGTGAGCAGACACTCGGCGAAGACGCCGAACTTCTCCGTGAAGACGGACGGCTTTGCTCGCACGTCGGCCACGACGTCAGCCCTTCAGTCCGGAGGTCGCCATTCCGTCGATCAGATAGCGCTGGAAGGCGAGGAAGAACAGCAGCACGGGCAGCAGCGCGACCAGCGACATCGCGATCATTCCGCCGTAGTTGGCGGCGACGCCGTCGGAGTCGCGGAACATCATCAGCCCCAGGGAGACGGTGTACTTGCCGGGCTCGTTGAGGTAGATCAGCGGGCCCATGAAGTCGTTCCAGGCGTTGATGAACGTGAAGATCGCGCTGGTGATGAGGGCGGGCCGGCACAGCGGCAGCACGATCGACCAGTAGATGCGCAGGTGCCCGCAGCCGTCGAGCCGGGCCGCCTCGTCCAGTTCTCGGGGCAGGTTCCGCATGAACTGCACCATCAGGAAGACGAAGAAGGCCTCGGTGGCGAGGTACTTGCCGATCAGCAGCGGGACGTAGGAGTTGATCCAGCCCAGCTTCTGGAACATCACGTACTGCGGGATCAGCAGCACGTGGTACGGCAGCAGCAGCGTGCCGATCATCAGGGAGAAGAGCAGGTTGCGGCCGGCGAAGCGGACCCGGGCGAAGGCGTAGGCGGTGAGCGAGCAGGAGATCAGCACGCCGACCACGGCACCGACGGCGTAGAAGAGGGAGTTCTGGAAGAAGGTCCAGATCGAGATGTCGGCGATGCCGTCGGCGAGGCCCTTGAAGTTGGACAGGATCGGATGGCCGGGGAACAGCTGGAGGCTGTTGATGATGTCCTTGCTGGGCTTGAAGGACGCCCCGATCACCCAGACCACCGGGTAGAGGATGACCGCCAGGATGATCAGGGCGCCGAGGTGCCAGACCAGGGATCCGGCCTGCTTGCGGCCGGCCGTGTCCGTGACCTTGGTGGTGATCGCGCTCATCGGGCGCCCTCCTCGTAGTGCACCCACTTCTTCTGGGACCAGAAGAGGACCGCCGTCACCAGGGCGACCGCGAGCAGCAGCATCCAGGCCATCGCGGCGGCGAAGCCCATCTGGGCGTTCTTGAAGCCCTGCTGGTACAGGTAGCAGGTGTAGACGAGCGTGGCGTCGGCCGGGCCGCAGTACGTGTTGGAGACGACGTAGGCCGAGGCGAAGATCTGGAAGGAGTGGATGGTCTCCAGCAGCACGTTGAAGAACAGCACCGGGGAGATCATCGGCAGGGTGATGTTCCAGAACTTCCGGAAGGGGCCGGCGCCGTCCATCTCGGCGGCCTCGTAGAGCTCTCTGGGTACCTGTTTGAGGCCCGCCAGGAAGATGACCATGGGCGCCCCGAACTGCCAGACGGTCAGCGCCACCAGGGAGTAGAGGACCCAGTCGGCGTTGCCGACCCAGCCGCCCACGTGGAAGCCGAGGAAGGACTGCGTACGGTCCACGACGGCGCCGTCGGAGAAGATCGACCGCCAGACGAAGCCGACCGAGACGCTCGCGCCGATCAGCGAGGGGGCGTAGAAGGCGGCACGGTAGAAGGCCTGCCCGCGCCGGCTCTGGGCGAGCAGGAGGGCGACACCGAGGGCGAGCAGCAGCTTCAGCGGGGTGCCGATGACCACGTACTTGGCGGTCACCTCCACCGACTTCTGCCAGCGGGGGTCGTCGAACATCTTGGTGAAGTTGTCGAACCCGACCCATTTCGGGGTGTTGAAGAGGTTGTAGTCGGTGAACGCGAAGTACAGCGAGGCGACCATCGGGCCCGCGGTCAGCAGGAGGAAGCCGGCGATCCACGGAGACATGAAGAGGTAGCCGGCGAGGTTCTCGCGCCGGCGGCCCGGCCGCCCCGCGGTGGCGGAGGCGGCCGAGTGCGTCCTGCGGGCGGCGGGCAGGGAGTCCTTGACGAGCGTCACGGCAGGTCCCATCAGGCCTGGAACGCGGCCTCGGACTCGGTGAAGAACTGCTTCACCGCGTCCGCAACCTTGGTCTTGCCCTGGCCGAGGTCACCGCCCAGGCGAAGGAAGGCCGCCTCGACGGTGTCGGCGCCGGACGGGTGCGGGGTGATCGTGCCGAGGACGCCGGACTTGGCGGTGTCGTCCTCGTACCGCGCGATCTCCTTGCTCACCGAGTCGGCGGGCTTGAAGGCCGCGTACTGCTCGGTGCCGGCGAGGATGCCGCGGTCGTAGCCCATGATCTTGCCGACCTCGGGGTCGTGGACCATGAAGTCGATGAACTGGGCCGCTTCCTTCGGGTGCGCCGTGTGGGCGGAGGCGCTCAGCATCAGGGAGGCCAGGTACTGGCCCGTGTGCTTGCCGTCCATGGTGGGGATCGGGGCCAGGCCATAGGTGCTGCTGCCCTCCGCCGAGTAGCGGACGGTGAAGTTGTCCCAGGTGAACTCGGAGGCGCCGTGCCCGGCCGAGAGCGAGGACTTGGGCATGTCCTGCTGGACGACCTTCGGGTCGGTGACGATGCCGGCCTTGATGCGGTTGTAGCCGTCCTGCCACCACTCCGTCAGGTCGGCCTTGTCGAAGCCGAGCCCGTCCTTGGTGAAGAACGCCTTGCCGTTCTGCCGGAGGTAGAGGTCGTAGAGGTACATGATGCTGAAGTAGCCGGTGTCCCCGGGCACCTTGGTCTTGTCGTGGATGGTCTTCAGGGCCTTGAAGTACTCGTCCCAGGTCCAGCCCGATCGCGGATCGACGCCCGCCTTCTCGAAGACCTTCTTGTCGATCACCAGCGCCATGGTGTTGGAACCGACCGGAACGCCGAGCTGCTTGCCGTCGACCTCGCCGACCTCGGTGACGCCCGCGCGGAAGTGATCGAGGCTCAGATTGCCCGCGTCCACCTGGGACTTGAGATCGAGGAGAATGCCTCTCTTGTCGTACTTCCGAAGAAATCCGACGGCATTCTGGAAAACGTCCGGCGGATTTCCTCCGGCGGCCTGCGTCTGGAACTTCTCCCAGAACGACTGATACGTCTGGAAGTCGGTCTTGACCTTGATCTTCGGATACTTCTTCTCGAAGAGCGAGATGGTCTGATTGATCCTTTTCGCCCGCTCCTCGGCACCCCACCACGAGTAACGGATCGTCACCGTCCCGCTCCCGGAACCACTGTCGCCGCCACACCCCGCCGTGGCGGCCAGCCCGAGCGCGGCCGCCGACGCGCCGGCCGCCCTGAGGATCGTACGCCTCTCAACATTCCTGCTGGTTCCCACAGTCGGGCCCTCCTCGCGGCGTTGCCGCCGCGTGCATGAATCGTTTCAAGTAAGCGCTTGCTGGCACAAGGTACGGAGGCCCCAGTGGTGCGTCAATGATTCGGACAGGAATTTCTTGTGGGCACGCCCAGGACCGCGCGGGTCACCCACGGCGGGCGGCAGGGTGCCGGCCGGGCCGCACCGCAGGTGGGAGGCGTGCGGTCGGCGGGCAGCCGGGCAGGGGGCGCGCCGCGCCCTCCGCGGAGGCGTGCGCCGCACGGCGCCGAGGTGCCGGCGGGGCGCGGCACCGATGTCGGCAACGGCGGCCGGAGCGGCCGTCGACGACGGCGTCCGGAGCGGCGGCGCGGCGCCGGGACTCACCCGTCGCCCGAGCCTCGGGACACCCCCGCGAACGAGGACGGCGAGGACGGAAAGACGCCACAACGACGGCGGCCCGCCTGCACTGATGCAGGCGGGCCGCCGATTCCGGGTGGGCGATACTGGGTTCGAACCAGTGACCTCTTCGGTGTGAACGAAGCGCTCTCCCACTGAGCTAATCGCCCGGGCGCAGGAAGAACATTACCCCATGTCAGCGGCTGCCTCCGACCACGGCCGGCCGGTGTTCGCACCGCCGCGCCGGGTCACTGGTCCTTGATCTTCCAGGGCATCACGACGCCGAACTTCCAGAGGTAGACACCGACGAGGACGGCCACGATCACCAGGCCGATCACCGTCAGGGTGATGTTCCGGCGGCGCACCTTGGGGTCGAGTGCCCGCTGGGCCGCCTCGGTGACCTTGCGCTTGGTCCAGCGGAGCACGAGCTGGGCCCAGACGAACTCGGTCGCCCAGATCGCCATACCGCCGAAGATCACCACCCAGCCGGGTCCGGGCAGGGGGAGCATGATGATGCCCGCGATCACGACCGCCAGACCGACGACGAAGACCCCGGCCTGCCAGCTCAGGTGCAGCGAGCGGCGCGCCTTGATGAACTCCGGCGCCCTCGATCCGAGCCCACGCTCGCCCTGCACCACGTCCGCCTCCGCCTCGCGCGACGCCACCCCTACGTCACTCGGTTCGTTACTCCCCGTATTCATACGACCAAACACTACCCGAGTGAAACCAGTCACCGGAATGGCCGTACCGCCTGTACAGGTTCTCGGCCGGAAGAGTGTCGTAAAGACACGCAAAACACTCAGAGGGGTTTACAACGGCACCGTAGGTGGCATGTCGATTTCGCCGACGTGCGAATCCCCGAGCGCACACTGAGCGAAAGGCCCTGGCGCTTATGAACACCACGGTCAGCTGCGAGCTGCACCTGCGCCTCGTTGTGTCGAGCGAGTCCTCCCTGCCTGTCCCCGCAGGCCTGCGGTACGACACGGCCGACCCCTACGCCGTGCACGCCACCTTCCACACCGGAGCCGAGGAGACCGTCGAGTGGGTGTTCGCCCGCGACCTCCTCGCCGAGGGGCTGCACAGGCCCACCGGCACCGGCGACGTCCGCGTCTGGCCGTCCCGCAGCCATGGCCAGGGCGTCGTATGCATCGCCCTGAGCTCCCCTGAAGGGGAAGCCCTGCTCGAGGCCCCTGCGCGGGCCCTGGAGTCCTTCCTGAAGCGGACGGACGCCGCCGTGCCGCCCGGCACGGAACACCGGCACTTCGATCTGGATCAGGAGCTCTCGCACATCCTGGCGGAAAGCTAGGTCGCGACCCCTCGAAGCCGCCCGGCGCCGTCCACTCGGGGAGACGGCTCGGGCCAAGACAACCGCATACGGCATGCGCACCGACGCCGTCACCGTGGGTATCCACGGGGGCGGCGTCGGTGTGCACGGGGCGGCCGGCGCCCGGGGACAGGGCGTGTGCGCCCGGGAACCCCGGCACCCGCGCGGCCGTTCTACCGGCAGCCAGCCACTACCATCGGCCAGCATCGGCGGGCGCCCGCCCGACCCCCCAGGCCAGGGAGCGAAACGTGCTGATCACCCACGACACCCGGTGCGCCCTCGACACCGTGGTGGATCTGGTGAACACCGTGCCGGAGGACGACGCGACGACGGACGGGCTGCCGGATGTCGCCACCCTCGAAGATTTCGTACGAAATCACCAAATAAGCGATGTCGGGTTCCTGTCGGAGTTCGATCTGTCGGCGGTGCGCAAGATCCGCGGGCGGTTCGCGGGGATCTTCGCGGCCCCGGACGCCCGGTCCGCCGCCGTGCTGATCAACGAACTGGTCGCCGCCGCGGGCACGACACCCAGGCTCACGGACCACGACGGCTACGACTGGCATGTGCACTACTTCGCACCCGGCGCCTCGGTGGCCGACCACCTCGCGGCCGACTGCGGGATGGCCCTGGCCTTCTTCGTGGTCGCCGGGGAGCAGGAGCGGCTGCGGCGGTGCGAGGCCCCCGACTGCCGGCGGGCCTTCGTGGACCTGTCCCGGAACCGCTCGCGTCGCTACTGCGACAGCCGTACATGTGGAAACCGGCTGCATGTGGCCGCGTACCGGGCCCGGCGCAAGGAGGCGGCGGGCTGATCGCCCGGATCGCCCTTCTCGATGCCGGTCACCTCGGTGCCGACGCCCGTCCCGGCGGGTGGCGCCGGGAGGGGCGTGTACGGCTCAAAGCCACAGCAGGTCGTGCAGCGCGGCCATGAGGAGCAGACACCCGATCACCGCTAGGAAGATCATCAGCGGTGGCTGGGAAAGGGCGAAGAGGCATCCGCGCGGCTCGTCCTTCGGTGGCGCGGCGTCGCTCTGTGTCGTGTCCAGCATCTCGCGGTGATGATGGCCCAGGGGCCACCCCGCGTGCGATCAACACGCCCACTGAATGCGGGAGTTCGCCGAATTCCGTGATCTTCGGTTCGGTTCCGTTCGGACCATGATCACTTCCGGCGCGGTGCCGACGCTCTGTGTCGTTTCAGTGCGTCATGCGCGGGTCATATGCCGTGCTTCTTGAGGATGGACTCGATGTCGCTGAAGTCGTCCGCGGGGTCGGAGCCACGGGACGCGGTCGCGGGACGGCTCGCGGGGCGGCTCGCGGGGCGGGTCGCCGGGCCGAGGGAGGGGGCGGAGGACGTCGGGGCCACCGCGTCGCGCTGCGAGCCCCGAGCTGCCGCCCTGCGCTCGGCGCGGGTGCCCCCGCGTCGGCGTTCGACGGCGCGTGTGGTCGCGAACAGGACCCAGGCGGCGCCCAGCAGGCCGAAGCCCGCCCATGCAGTGGGGCTGAACGCGGTGTCGGCCAGCCAGCCGACGACACCCGTCATCACCAGGCCGACGGGAATCAGCGAGTAGGCCGCGATGCGCGCGGCGGCCAGGAAGCGCCTGCGGTAGGCCGTGACCACCGCGATGCCCAGGCCGGCCGCGGACACGGCGGAACAGACGGTCTCGGCAATCATCCGGTCCTCCTGGCGGGCTGGTCGGGCAGGGGGAAGCGCGGGGTGCGCTTCGTCCCTTTCCATCCTGCACCGCCCCGTACCCGCGATGCCATGGTCCGGCCCGACATCAGGGACATCTCCGGGTCACCTCCTCCCCAGGTGCCGGTCACCGGCGCACGGTCCCGATTCGGTCCCCGGAGCCGCGCCTGGGAGACTGGTACCCATGAGCGACTCCTCCCCCGCACACGTCGGCACCCCCGTTCCCGTTCTCGAGGTGTGGTGCGAGCTCCAGTGCCCGGACTGCCGCAGCGCCCTGGACGATCTGGGCGCACTGCGCGCCCGCTACGGCGACCGGCTGGAGCTGCGGCTGCGGCACTTCCCGCTGGAGAAGCACAAGCACGCCTTCGCCGCCGCGCAGGCCGCCGAGGAGGCTCTGGAGCAGGGGAAGGGCTGGCCGTACGTCGAGGCCGTGCTGGGCCGGGTCGAGGAGCTGGACCGCGGGGGAGAGCCCTTCCTGGTCGAGGTCGCCGGTGAACTCGGTCTGGACACCGAGGAGTTCGACACCGCGCTGATCGACGGGCGGCACATCCTCGTCGTCGACGCCGACCAGGCCGAGGGCAAGGCGATCGGCGTGACGGGCACCCCGACGTACGTCATCGGCGGCGAACGCCTCGACGGCGGCAAGAGCCAGGAGGGACTGCGCGCGCGCATCGAGGAGATCGCCGACCGGTTGCTGGCCGCGCAGTCCTGACCTCAGAGCAGGTTCTTGTACATCACGTACGACGTCGGCACGTAGCCCAGCGACTCGTACAGCCGCTCGGCCGGCGTGTTGCCCGCGAAGACGTTGAGGCCCAGGGCGCGTTTCCCGGCGGCGATCGCCCGGGCCTCCGCGAGCAGCATCAGTGAGCGTCCGTGGCCCCGGCCACGGGCGCTCTCCTCGGTCTCCACGTCGAAGACGAACGCCGAGTCCCCGGCGAGCGACAGCCACAGGGTCCCGACCCTGTCACCCTCGTGCTCCAGCACACTCATCAGGGTGTTCCCGGTCGCGAGGCCCTGCGGCAGCGCGTTCGCGTGGTCCCGCTCCGACTTGGCCCACGCCTCGGCCTCGGGCACGCCCCGGTCGATCCAGTCCTGTGCGTAGTGCGCACGCGTGTGTTCGAGCCAAGGCCCGTACTCGGCCTCGGTCATGGGCCTGCCCCGGCTGCCCGCGGGCAGTTCGGGCGGTGTGTCGCCGAGCGGCTTCTCCATGCCGCGGTTGCGGTGGACGTAGCCGAGCGCCGCGGTGAGCCGCAGCGCGGCCCCGGCGTCGGCGGGGACCCGGATCTCGATGCGCCGACAGCCCCAGCCGCGTGCCACCTCCTCGGCGGCGAGCGCGGCCACCGCGCCCCGGCCGCGTCCGCGGTCGGGCTCCTCGATGCGCAGATCGTCGATCAGGGCGACGGAGGGCCCGAAGACGGGGTGTGTGGAGAGGTGCACCACACCGACGGGACGGCCGTTCACGCACACCTGGAAGTGGCGTGACAGCGCCCCGTCGGCGGCGCGCTGAAGCGGCTCGGTCGGCCGCAGGGTCGTGGTCATCACGGGTGTTCTACCCGTTCCCGGGGCCCGGAGCAGCCCAATATCCGGGGCCTTCCGGGAGCGTCCGGGCCGATCAGGGATCCAGGTCGTCCCCGGACCGCTCGTCGAAGATCCGCATCGCCTTGGCGGTCACCGGTCCCGGCGCGCCGGGGAGTTCGCGGTCGTCGACGCGGTGCACGGCCTGTACGTCCCGGAGGGTGGATGTGAGGAAGACCTCGTCGGCGCGTTCCAGGACGTCCAGCGGCAGGTCGGTCTCCTTGGCGCCGGCCCACTCGACGGTCAGGGCGCGGGTGATGCCGGGGAGGCAGCCGGAGGCCATCGGCGGGGTGTGGATCTCGCCGTCGAGCACGACGAAGACGTTGGAGCCCGTGCCCTCGCAGAGCTGCCCGACCGTGTTGGCGAACAGCGCCTCGGAGGCGCCGTGTTGGTGGGCGCGGGCGAGGGCGACGACGTTCTCGGCGTACGAGGTCGTCTTCAGGCCGGTGAGCGCGCCCCGCTCGTTGCGGGTCCAGGGGACCGTGATCACGGCGGTGGAGTCGGGACGGCGGCCGGTCTCGCCGAGGGCGACCACCAGGGTCGGGCCGTGCTCGCCGCGGTCGGAGCCGAGGGGTCCGTGGCCGCCGGTGTAGGTGATGCGCAGCCGGCCGAGCGGCATCGGGTTGGCGGCCATGACGGCCTCGCAGGCGCGGCGCACCTCGTCGTGGTCGGGGTCGGGCAGCCCCAGTCCCCGGGCCGAGCGGGTCAGCCGGTCCAGGTGACGGGTGAGCGCGAACGGCTTCCCGTCGGCCGCCTTCACCGTCTCGAAGATGCCGTCGCCCACGGTCAGCCCGTGGTCGAAGACGGAGACACGGGCCGACTCGATGTCCTGCAGCCCGCCGTCCAGCCAGATCTTCACCGAAGACCCCCTTCACTCTCCTCGTACGTGCCCGACGCTACCGCGAGCAGCCGGGACGCCTTCAGCTCGGTCTCCCGCCACTCGCCCTCGGGGTCGGATCCCCAGGTGATGCCGGCGCCGGTGCCGAATCTGAGGGCGCCTTCCGCACGGTCGATCCAGAAGGTGCGGATGCCGACGGCCAGCTCGCCGGTGCCCCGGTCGGCGTCGACCCAGCCGATGCCGCCGCAGTACGGGCCGCGGGGCGCCGTCTCCAGGGCCTCGATGATCCGCAGAGCGCTCGACTTGGGCGCGCCGGTGACGGATCCGGGCGGGAACGCGGCGTCGAGCAGTGCGGGCCAGCCGGCGCCGTCGCGGAGCTCGCCGCGGACCGTCGACACGAGGTGGACCAGGCCGGGGTGCTTCTCCACGGCACACAGGTCGGGGACGGTCACGCTGCCGGTGGCACAGACCCGCCCGATGTCGTTGCGGACCAGGTCCACGATCATCACGTTCTCGGCGTAGTCCTTCTCCAGGAGGTCCGCCTCGGTGCGTCCGGTGCCCTTGATCGGCCCGGACTCGACGATCCGTCCGGCGCGGCGCAGGAAGAGCTCGGGCGAGGCCGTGGCGATCTCCACCCCGTGCCCGGGCAGCCGAATCGTTCCTGCGTACGGCGCCGGATTGCCGCGGGCCAGCAGCGCGGTCAGGGCGTCCACGTCGGCGTCGGGGGCGACCGGCGCGGAGAGCACCCGGCAGAGGTTGGCCTGGTAGACGTCTCCGGCCGCGATGTGCTCGCGTATCCGGCGGACCGCCGCCGTGTACGCGGCGCGGTCGAGGGACGACGTCCAGTCGCGGACCGCCGGGCCGTGCCACCGCCCCGGCACCGGGGCGGGCACCGGTTCCTCCCGTACGTCCGCGAAGCGGGCGCACGTCAGCATTCCCTCGAAGTCCGCGCAGACCGCCCAGAAACCGGAGGAGTCCAGGGCCGCGGGATCGCTGGTGACGTCGAGAAGGCCGGTGGCGACGCGGTCGCCGAAGCGGGCGAGCGGAGGGAGTCCAGGAGGGAGGTCGAGCACGGAGTCGAGTCTATGGCGGGTGTCGTGAGGGTGGCCCCGGCGTGTCCCGCGAGTGCCCTGACCACGTCCTCCGCCGGGTGCAGCGCAGCACGCTGCGCAAACGCGTTTTTGTGCTGGCCCGGGAATCCGCTAGAGTTCAACACGTCGCCGGGACGCGGAAGCGGACCGAAACGACAGGCGGACGTAGCTCAGTTGGTAGAGCGCAACCTTGCCAAGGTTGAGGTCGCGAGTTCGAGCCTCGTCGTCCGCTCGAAGGAACAAGGGGTCTTCCCGATCCCCTACACTCCTGGTGGAGTGGCCGAGAGGCGAGGCAACGGCCTGCAAAGCCGTCTACACGGGTTCAAATCCCGTCTCCACCTCCAAGGACGATTAGCTCAGCGGGAGAGCGCTTCCCTGACACGGAAGAGGTCACTGGTTCAATCCCAGTATCGTCCACTGGTCCGCAAGGACCTTGATCCGCGAGGATCCCCGCGCGATTAGCTCAGCGGGAGAGCGCTTCCCTGACACGGAAGAGGTCACTGGTTCAATCCCAGTATCGCGCACGCAGTACCTCCCGGACGATTAGCTCAGCGGGAGAGCGCTTCCCTGACACGGAAGAGGTCACTGGTTCAATCCCAGTATCGTCCACACACCGGATCCCCCGGCCGTCTCGTACGGCCGGGGGATCCGTCGTTCGCGCGCGGCTCAGCTGGAGAACAGCATGTGACCGAAGCTCTTGTGGCCGTGGTGGCCGCCGTGGCCTCCATGGCCGCCGTAGTGGCCTCCGTGGTGACCACCGTGCGGGGCACCCCAGGCGGGGGCGGCCGGAGCGGCCGGGTACGCCTGCGGGGCGGGCGGGGGCGGCGGGGCGGGCTGGGACCACTGGGACTCCAGGCGGGTCAGCGCCTCCAGCTCGCCGTAGTCGAGAAAGATGCCGCGACAGCCGCTGCACTGCTCGATCTGAACGCCGTTGCGGTTGTAGGTGTGCATCGGCGCATGACACTTCGGACACTGCATGGTCGGCTCAACTCCTCGCCGGTCGGTCGTGCTTCGTGTTTCCCCAGGACAGACTCAGTCCGGCCCTGGCCGGTTGCACCTTACTTCGGGAATGCGTGCGACAACTCGGGCGGTACGGAACCCATTCGGTCACAGGCGTCGACCAGGCACTGCTCCACCTCGTCCAGCGGACGGCCGGCCGCGAGCGCCTTGGCCAGGAAGAGGGCGGCGGTCTGCACGGTGAGCGCGCGGGCCGGAACGTCCAGGGCGGGCCAGGGGTCACCGTCCGCCGGTACGGCCGGGCCGCCGGCCGCGCGGTACGCGGACAGGAAACGGGTCCACTCGCCGGGCGGGAGGAGTCCGCAGGCGTACCAGGCGGCGGGCCGCGCGAGATCCCAGGCCGGGACGCCCACTCCGAGGTCGTCGACGTCGATGAGCCGCCACGGGCCGTCCGGGGACGGGTGACGGACCAGCTGGCCGAGGTGCAGGTCTCCGTGACAGAGGGTGCCGGTGCCGGGCATGGGGGCCTCGCCGCGGGCCCAGGCCGGGAGCGCGGCCCAGGCACGCAGGATCGCGGGTGCGGCGGGGTGGGGTTCCGGTGCCGTGGAGAGGGCCGCCCGTAGACGGCCGATCGCTCGGGCGGCCTTGACGGGACCGCGCATGGCAGGCGGGGCGGTGGCCGCGGAGAACAGGGTGGTCGCGATCGGGCCCCGGGGGGCCGGAAAGACGGAGGTTCCGGCAGGAGGGGTGCCCGGGGGGCCGGGAGTCCGGTCGGCGGGGGCGAGGTCCGCGACAGGGATCCGGTGCAGACGCGCGAGGAGGTCGGCCGCGGCTTCCCAGGGGGCCGCGTCCGGATTGTCCGGGTGCACGGGGGTGCCGTACGGCCAGAAGGTCACGAGGCGGCCGTGCAGGGCGGCGGGGGTCGGGGCGAGCGGGGCCAGCAGGACGTCCGGGTGCCGGACGGCCACCGAGAGACGGCGGGCCAGCTCGACGGGGTCGGTGTGCGGGGCGTGGGCCTTCGCGACGGTGCCGGCGTGGCGGACGACGGTGGCGTCGGGGCGGTCGGTGAGGGTCACCGCGTCACCGCAGGCACACGGGGCTCCGCCGCGGTGAGCCATGGCTGCGGCCTCGGCGGTCAGCTTCGGCAGTACGTCGGCGGTCACTGGGTTCCCTGGGTGGCTGCGGGTGTGCCGACGAGCGTACGTGTCCGCGGTGGGCCCGTGCCCGGAGCCTCGCAGGGCCGGAAACGGCGCAATGCCGGCGCAGCTCCCCAGCTGCGCCGGCATTTGTGCCGTCCGCCGCACCCCCGTCCCCACGGGGTTTCATGGGTGGATGTCCCCGCCCGGACCGCTCTTCCGGGCCTGGGGTCGCCTCTCAGCGCCCCAGCATCACGCCCACGGACGACGCCTGTGTGGCCACTGTCTCCCAACCGTCGAAGACGAGGAGGAGCAGGGCCGCCAGGGGAAGGGCCATGAGCGTCGCCACCAGGGGGTGGCGGCGGCCTGTGCGGCGGGGGCGGAACGCTGTGCGCCCCTGCGTGCGGATCAGTGTCCGCGGTGCCGTCAGAGCCATGGTCCCTCTCCTGACCGTTGTTGGTTGTCCTCGGCAGCGGCGGGTGTCTGACCTCGGGGGACGAGTGCTGCACCCGCCGCTTGACCTCAAATCTAGGCTCGCGGCGCCGGTCGGGCGTCATGCCTTCGTACCGAATCGCGGGCCTCCCGGAGGATGAGCCGTGACCTGCGGCGTACTCCCCTGGGTGGAGACGGGGTCCTAGGTCTCGGGGTCTTCCCGGAGGGGGCGCCCGCTGTGTCCGGACCTTTCCGCGCTGTCCTCGCGGGGCACCGGCTGCTCCACGAGGGCCAGGACCCGGTTCGCCATGAAGCGCGCCGCACGGACGACCGAGCCTCCCCCACTGCCTGAAGGGCGTGGGGCCCCCAGCGTGACTTCGCTCACTTCTACGACACCTCGGCGTACCGCCGTCTCCACCCGGCGGCCCGCTCTGCTCGCCACCACCTCATACGTACGCGTCGTATCCCCGGCATCCACGACTATCTCCACGCGGTCACCCTTCACGCCATCAATCCCCCTTCTGTGACAGGAGGTTGGAGTCACAGCAGGGTCAAGGCCCGCCTGGGGGACGGCTCCCTGACCACTCCTCAATTCGCCCACCCGGCACTGACAATCGATCGGGCCGAGAGGGCGCGGCCTCTGCGCGCAGGCGGCCGCGGAAACGTAAGCTGTGGCTCGTCACACGGACCGGGCAGCGGGGATGAACATGGCGATGATGCGCCTGAGGCGCGAGGACCCGCGCGTCGTCGGCTCGTTCAGGCTTCACAGACGACTCGGCGCGGGTGGGATGGGCGTTGTCTACCTGGGTTCCGACAAGAAGGGGCAGCGGGTCGCGCTGAAGGTCATCCGGCCCGATCTGGCGGAGGACCAGGAGTTCCGGTCTCGTTTCGCGCGGGAGGTCTCGGCGGCACGACGGATCAGGGGCGGGTGCACGGCGCGGCTCGTCGCGGCGGATCTCGACGCCGACCGGCCGTGGTTCGCCACGCAGTACGTGCCCGGCCCCTCCCTGCACGACAAGGTCGCCGACGAGGGGGCGCTCGGCGCCGCGGAGGCGGCGTCGATCGGTGCCGCCCTGTCCGAGGGGCTCGTCGCGGTGCACGAGGCCGGGGTCGTGCACCGGGACCTGAAGCCGTCCAACATCCTGCTGTCCCCGAAGGGGCCGCGGATCATCGACTTCGGCATCGCCTGGGCGACGGGGGCCTCGACGCTCACGCACGTCGGCACCGCGGTCGGCTCCCCCGGCTTCCTCGCGCCGGAGCAGGTGCGCGGCGCCGCGGTCACGCCCGCGACGGACGTGTTCTCGCTCGGCGCGACCCTCGCGTACGCCTCGACCGGTGACTCGCCCTTCGGGCACGGCAGTTCCGAGGTGATGCTGTACCGCGTGGTCCACGAGGAACCGCACCTGCACGGCGTACCGGACGCGCTCGCCCCACTGGTCCGGGCCTGTCTGGCGAAGGACCCCGAGGAGCGGCCGAGCACGCTCCAACTCTCCCTCAGGCTCAAGGAGATCGCGGCCCGCGAGACCCAGGGCCCGGCCGACGTACGGCCGCCCGCGCCCCGTGCCGCCGAGGCCGACCGGCCCACCGGGCGGCTCACCGAGAGCTATCCGGAGCAGCAGCGCACCCAGCGGCGTCCGCAGCCCTCCCCCGGCAACACTCCCGCGCCGCGCGGCGGGACGCCCTCCCGGGGCGGGAGCGCAGCGCGCGGCGGTGGAGTCCCCTCCCGGCCGAACGGAGCGCGGCCGACCCCGTCGGCGCGCAGTACGACGCGGTCCGGCAGCGGGAGCCGTCCCGCCCCGCGCAGCGGCGCCGGCCGCACGGGCCCGCGCACCACGGGGACCGGGCTGCGGCCCGCCAACCCGCGGCTGCTGCGGCAGCGGCTGTTCGTGTTCGTCGTGGTGACGTTGCTGGTCGCCCTCGGCATCGCGGCTGCCCAGGGCTGCCAGGGGCCCTCGCGTGGGCTCGGCGTACCCGGGGCCGTCGTGACGGCGCGGCACGCGCACGTGCACGCACCGCCGTCGGACGTCAGGGTGTAGCGCGCCGGAGTTCCGGCAGAACCCGCTCGAAGAACTCCCGGTCGCCGTCGAAGACCGGGTCCAGGGCCAGGAACTCCTCCGCCGTCACCCAGCGGAAGTCCCCGACCTCACCGGGGTCGGGAACCACAGCGGCGGTGCCGGGGTCCGCGGTCCACCAGTGCAGGCGGAAGCCGTCGTCGTCGGTCACCGACTCCCAGACCTTCTCCCCCGGGGTCACCTCCAGGCCGACCTCCTCGCGGACCTCCCGGACGAGCGCCTCCGCCTGTGTCTCACCCGGTTCCAGCCTGCCGCTGAGCGGCGCCCAGTAACCGGAGCGCGCGGCGGCCGGTCCGCGGCGGATCACCAGCACCCGGTCGCCGCGCGGGAGTACGGCGACGATCGCGTCCCGCATGCGCGCTCCTAGGGCCTGTCCGGCGGATCAAGTCGCAGGATAGCAACGGCGCCTCATCAACCCAGGTGAGCGGGGCCTGGTGCGTCCAGCTGCAAGGCGGAGGAGGGCGTCGACGCGATGGGGGTCCCCCCGCGCGAGCGCAGCCGAGCGTGGGGGAGTCGGCAACCGACGACAACGCGGCAGATGGGCGTGCCAGGCCCCGCGTCTGCGGCATGATCCGCCGGACAGGCCCTAGTCCCGGGGGCGGCCGGTGGCCACCGCGTAGAACGCGACCGCGGCAGCCGCGCCCACGTTGAGGGAGTCCACGCCGTGGGACATCGGGATGCGTACCCATTCGTCGGCGGCGACCAGGGCCTGGGTGGACAGGCCGTCGCCCTCCGCGCCGAGCATCAGCGCCACGCGGTCCATCCGGTGCGGGGCGGCTTCGTCGAGGGTCTTCGCCTTCTCGTCCGGGGTGAGCGCCAGGAGCGTGAAGCCGGCCTCGCGCACCGACTCCAGGCTCTTGGGCCAGGTGTCCAGGCGGGCGTACGGCACGGAGAAGACCGCGCCCATGGAGACCTTGACACTGCGGCGGTAGAGCGGGTCGGCGCAGTCCGGGGAGAGCAGGACCGCGTCCATGCCGAGGGCGGCCGCCGAACGGAAGATCGCACCGATGTTGGTGTGGTCGTTCACGGACTCCATGACCACCACCCGGCGGGCGGACCGCAGCAGCTCCGCCGCCGTCGGCAGCGGCTTGCGCTGCATCGAGGCGAGGGCGCCGCGGTGCACGTGGTAGCCGGTGACCTTCTCGGCGAGCTCCGGGCTGACCGCGTACACGGGGGCCGGGAGTTCGTCGATGACGTCACGCATGACGTCGACCCACTTGGCCGACAGCAGCATGGAGCGCATCTCGAAGCCGGCGTCCTTGGCCCGGCGGATGACCTTCTCGCCCTCGGCGATGAACAGGCCCTCGGCCGGTTCGCGCTTGCGCCGCAGCTCGACGTCGGTCAGGCCCGTGTAGTCGCGCAGGCGCGGGTCGTCGGGATCCTCAACGGTGATGAGATCGGCCACAGGGTGATACTGCCTTGTCCTGGGTGTGGTGCCAACGGCTCGAACGGGACGGGTTACCCGCGGTTACGCGGAGGGGGTCGGACCGGGGCGCGGACCCACGCCGACGACGGCGCCGATGACGATGACCGCCGGGGGCTTCACGTCCTCGGCGCGCACGGTCTCGGCGACGGTGGCGAGGGTGGCGTCGACGCGGCGCTGGGCCGCGGTCGTGCCCTCCTGGACCAGGGCGACCGGGGTGTCCGGGGCCTTGCCATGGGCGACGAGCGTCTCGGCGATCTTCCCGATCTTGTCGACCCCCATGAGGACGACGAGGGTGCCGGTCAGCTTGGCGAGCGAGGGCCAGTCGACCAGGGAGCGCTCGTCGTCGGGAGCGACATGGCCGCTGACCACGGTGAACTCGTGGGCGACGCCACGGTGGGTGACGGGGATGCCGGCCGCGCCCGGCACCGAGATCGAACTGGAGATGCCCGGGACGACCGTACACGGGATGCCGGCCTCGGCGAGTGCCTGGATCTCCTCCATGCCCCGGCCGAAGACGAAGGGGTCGCCGCCCTTGAGCCGTACGACGGACTTGCCCTGCTGGGCGTGTTCGATGAGCGCGTCGTTGATGGCCTCCTGGGCCATGTAGCGGCCGTACGGGATCTTCGCCGCGTCGATCACCTCGACGTGCGGAGGGAGTTCGGCGAGCAGGTCGCGCGGGCCGAGGCGGTCGGCGATGACGACGTCGGCCTCGGCGAGGAGGCGGCGGCCGCGGACCGTGATGAGGTCGGGGTCGCCCGGGCCACCGCCGACCAGCGCCACTCCGGGCGTACGCCTGCGGTGGTGCGGGGCGACGAGGGTGCCGTCGCGCAGGCCCGCCACGACCGCGTCGCGGATGGCGGCGGTGTGGCGCGGGTCGCGGCCGCGCGCGTCCGTGGTGAGAACGGCGACCGTGACGCCCTCGCTGTGGCCGGTCGCCGGGGTCCAGGCGGTGGCCGCGTCGGCGTCGTCGGAGCGGACGCACCAAACGCGGTGGCGCTCAGCTTCGGCGGAGGCGGCGGTGTTGGCCTCGGGGTCGCTGGTGGCGATGAGGGCGTACCAGGCGGCCGCGAGGTCGCCGTCCGCGTAGGGGCGCTTCTCCCAGGCGATCTCGCCCGCGTCCGCCATCGCCTCCACCGAGGGGGTCGCCTCGGGGGACACGAGGACGATGTCCGCGCCCGCCGCGATCAGTGCGGGGAGGCGGCGCTGGGCGACCTGGCCGCCGCCGAGGACGACCACTCGGCGGCCGGAGAGGCGGAGGCCTACGGGGTAGGCGGGGTGTTCGGCCATGAGGGGCGACTCCTCTGACGGCGGTGCAGTGGCCCTGACGTGCGGATTTTACGTGCAGGGCTGGAACGGCGGCTCAGGTGTCCGGTGGCTGGGCAGGGTGGCCGGGTGCGGCTGCGCGGTCCGTGCCCCCCCGTTCCGCCCTGCGGAACGACTGCCCACGGACCACGCCGGAGGGACCGTCGGCACCCTCACGCCTGCCCCTACTTCTCCGTTACTTCTCCGTGACCCCCGCCGAGTCGAACGTCGCCACCTCGTGCATCGCCCGTGCCGTGCTCTGTACCAGCGGCAGGGCGAGCAGGGCGCCCGTGCCCTCGCCGAGGCGCAGGTCGAGGTCGACCAGCGGGCGCAGGCCCAGCTTGTTGAGCGCGGCCACGTGGCCCGGCTCGGCACTGCGGTGACCCGCGATACAGGCCGCGAGGACCTCGGGGGCGATGGCGCGGGCCACCAGGGCGGCGGCACCGGCGCTGACGCCGTCCAGGATCACCGGCGTGCGCAGGGAGGCACCGCCGAGGAGCAGGCCGACGATCGCCGCGTGCTCGAAGCCTCCGATCGCCGCGAGGACGCCGATCGGGTCGGCCGGGTCCGGCTGGTGGAGCTCGATGGCCCGGCGGACGACCTCGGTCTTGCGGGCCAGGGTCTCGTCGTTGATGCCGGTGCCACGGCCGGTCACCTCGCTCGGGTCCGCGCCGGTGAAGACCGAGATCAGGGCGGCGGACGCGGTGGTGTTGGCGATGCCCATCTCGCCGGTGAGCAGGGCCTTGTTGCCGGCCGCCACCAGGTCGCGGGCGGTCTCGATGCCCACCTCGATGGCCGCCTTGGCCTCCTCGCGGGTCATCGCGGGGCCGGTGGTCATGTCCGACGTGCCGCCGCGGATCTTCCGGGGCAGCAGCCCGGGCGTGGCGGGCAGGTCGGCGACGACACCGACGTCCACGACGCACACCTCGGCGCCCACCTGGTTGGCGAAGGCGTTGCAGACCGCTCCCCCGCCCAGGAAGTTGGCCACCATCTGGGCGGTGACCTCCTGCGGCCACGGGGTGACGCCCTGGGCGTGCACACCGTGGTCGCCGGCGAAGATGGCGACGGCGGCGGGCTCCGGGATCGGCGGCGGGCACTGCCGGGACAGCCCGGACAGCTGCGCGGAGATGATCTCCAGCATGCCGAGCGCGCCGGCCGGCTTGGTCATGCGCTTCTGCCGCTCCCACGCCTCGCCGAGCGCCTTGGCGTCCAGCGGGCGGATCCCGGCGACGGTCTCGGCGAGCAGGTCGTGCGGGTCCTCGCCGGGCAGCGCGCGACGGCCGTACGTCTCCTCGTGCACGACCCACGACAGCGGGCGGCGCTTGGACCAGCCGGCCTGCATCAGCTCGGGCTCGTCCGGGAACTCGTCGACGTAGCCGACGCAGAGGTAGGCGATGACCTCCAGGTGCTCGGGCAGGCCCAGGGCGCGGACCATCTCGCGCTCGTCGAAGAAGCTGACCCAGCCGACGCCGAGGCCCTCGGCGCGGGCGGCGAGCCAGAGGTTCTCGACCGCGAGCGCCGCCGAGTACGGCGCCATCTGCGGCTGCGTGTGACGGCCGAGGGTGTGGCGGCCGCCGCGGGTCGGGTCGGCGGTGACGACGATGTTCACCGGGGTGTCGAGGATCGCCTCGATCTTCAGTTCCTTGAACTGCTTCGCCCGGCCCTTGGGCAGCGACTTGGCGTACGCCTCGCGCTGGCGCATGGCCAGTTCGTGCATGGTCCGGCGGGTCTCGGTGGACCGGATGACGACGAAGTCCCAGGGCTGGGAGTGCCCGACCGACGGTGCGGTGTGCGCGGCCTCCAGCACCCGAAGCAGCACCTCGTGCGGGATCGGGTCGCTGCGGAAGCCGTTGCGGATGTCGCGGCGCTCACGCATGACCCTGAGGACGGCCTCGCGCTCGGCGTCGTCGTAGCCAGGTGCGGCCGGGCCGGTGGACTGTCGTGCTTCTGCCACTGCGGCCGTGCTCTCTTCCTGGTCGGCGGCCCTGGTCTCCAGGTCCTCCGCGTGCTGTACGACTTCGGGGTTGTGCTCCTCGTCCGGCGCTGCCGGGGCGGGAGCGGGTTCGGCCTCGCGGGGCCCGGGGACCGTGGCGACGGGCTCCTCGGGGGCCGCGGCGGGCGGCTCCTGCGTGGGGAGCACCACGAGCGGCTCCTGCGTGGGGAGCACCAGCGGGTGCGGCGGGGTCGGGGCCAGGTGCGGGGTGGTCGGCACCGTGCCCTCGACCGGCACGAACTGGCCCAGGGGCTGGTCCGGGTGCGGCTGCAGGGGGACACCGCCCTGGAGAGGGGCGGGGTCACCGGAGGCATCGGCCTCCGGCACGACTTCGGCCTCCGGCGCGACTTCGGCTTCGGGGGTGCCCTCGGCTTCGGGGGCGACTTCGCCAGTCTCGGCAGCGACCGCGTGAGCGGCTGCCGGCGCCTCCGGCTGAGCGGCGGCGGCCGCGGCCGGTACGGCCTGCGGCTGCTCGGCCACGCTGGGCGCGGGCGGCTGCGGCTGCGGCTGGGCGTCCGGCTCGGCACGGTCGGAGTCCGGCTGAGCCGCGCCGGCCTCGGGACCGGCGGCCTCCTGGGGCTGTACGACGACGGGGGCGGGCGCTTCGTCGGTATGACCGGCATCGGCCGGCTGTGCGATGGCCTGCGGGGCGGCCGCGGCGGCCTGCGGCTCCGGGGCGGGCTCGGGCAGGTGCGCCGCTTCGGCCGACGGCGGTTCCGCCGCGGCCCGGGCGGCCTGCGGGGGCTCACCGGCTCCGGGGTGTCCGGGCTGCGGGACCTGGGCCTGCGCGGCCGGGTCCGCCGCCACGGGCTGGGGGACGACGGCCACGGGGGTGGCGTCGGCGGGCGTCGCGGGCTGCACGGCGGGCGCGGGAACCTCGGCCTCCGGCGTCTGCGGGGCGGGGGCGACGGGCTCGGGAGCCGGTACGGGCTCGGCGACCGAGTCGGGAGTGATGGTGCCGGGCTGGGCCGGACCGGGGTCGGCGGGCGGGCTGACACCCTGGGCCGGAGTACCCACGGCCTGCGGACCTTCGGCAGCCTGGCCTTCCGCGACCGGTGCGACGGGCGTGACCGGCGTGACCTGGGCCTCGGCGTTCTCGGCGTTCTCTGCGACCGGGCGCTGCACACCTTCCGGAGTCTCGGCGACCGGTGCGACCTCGGGCTCCGGTGCGGCCTCGGGCTCCCGCGTGGCCTCGGGCTCCTGGACGCCCTCCGGCGCACCCGTCCCGCCGGACGTCTGGACGCCGGAGGACTGGCCGCTCTCGGAAGCCTGCACGGCCACCGGACCCTGCACACCCGCGACGCCCGGCCCGGTCACCGGACCCTGGGCGGACTCGGCCCCGTGCCCGGCCTGCACGGCGTACACCCCGTCATGCCCGTGCACGGTCTGCACCCCGTCGTGCCCGTGCACCAACTGCGGGCCCTCGGGCCCGGCGCCCGGGACGGACTCCGCCATCCGGGCCGGAGCGGCGACGTTCGCGTTGCCCGGCGACGCCACCGGCTCTGCGGTACCGCCCGCCACGGCGGCCTGCGTGGCGAGCCGGGCCACGGCGGCCTGGGCCGCGTCGGCCTGCCCCACGACCTGAGCGACGGCCGGCTCCTGAACCGGAACCGGAACAACCGTTTCCGCGGCCGGGGCCTGTGGGACCACCTCAGCCACGGGTGCCTGCACCGCACCCCAGGGCGCCGCACTCTGCGGGGCCGCGTCGTGCAGCGGCTGGACGTCGAGGTACTCGGGGCCGCTCGTCGGCGGGCCCGGCTGCCGCACCGGTGCGCCCGCGGGGCCGCGGTCGGCGAGAGAGCGGACCGGGCTCGCGGAGGCGTCGGGGATCGGCGGGCCCAGGTGCAGCGGGCGCCGCGGGGGCTGAGGCACGGTCTGCTCATGCGGCGCCGAGAGGATCGGCGACGGTGGGACCGACGCGGGCGGGTCGGGCAGACGGACGCCGCTGAGGTCGACGGAACCGCTGTCGCGGCCGGCCGTCTCGTGCGGGCCCGGCTCGTGGACGGCCTCGACAACCGGCTCCGGGGCAGGCGGCGGCACCTCGTTGCCCCATGCGCTCTGGGCGCCCGGCAGCAGCAGGTCTTCGTCCTCGGCGGTGGTCTCGGAGAGGTAGGTGTACATGCCGTGCGCGGGAACGCCCGGGTGTTCCACCATCCCTGCGCTCTCCGGCTGCCCCTCGCCCGGGACCTGGCCGGTGTCCGTCATGCGTACCCCTCGCCCATCGGTTAGTGCTCCTACGACCAGCTCACCCGGAACGGCGCACCGACCGCCCCGCAGTGAAGAACGAGCGTCCGTGCCCAGCGGCACGAACGACCCGCCCATAAAAGGCGACAAAGCCATTCGGTGGCATTGTCCCGGTCGTTCCCCCGTCGCGACAGGTTGATCCGCGACAGCCCGCTGTGGACTGCGCCACGTTGCGCGTCCTCCGGTTCCGCCGTACCACACCCACCCCAAAACGGGCGCGCTTTCCGGACATTGACGAACGAATTTCCGGGTCACCTGGAGCGGTACAACGATCGGCCAGCCTACCGCGCGCGGTACGACAACAGGATCACGGGGCGCGATCCGGCAGCACTCATCCGTCGCCCGACCGTCACCCCTCAACGAGACGCTTCGCGCCGCAGCAATTCCCCTGTGAGCAGGAACGCAACGTTCCGCTCCGTCTCCGTCCAGGCACGTGTGTCGAGTTCGACGGACTGCATCAAGGCGCACTCGACCCGGTACCCGTGCTCGGTCAGATCGCGCCCGACGAGTTCGGCCGCGTCGCGGGTCGCCGCGTGCGTGACGATGCGCTGCGGGCGGCGGTCGGCGACCGCGGAGACCACGGCGGCTCCCCCGCCGCCGACACGGACGACATCCGGTTCGGGCAGGTTCTCCAGGACGTGCGGGGCGGTGCCGCGCACGATCTGGAGCTGGACGCCGAAGCGGCGTGCGGCCGTCTCGGTGCGGGCGCACGCCGTGGGGTCCCGGTCGACGGCGATGACGGCGGCACCGGCCCGCGCCGCCTCGGTGGCGAACGCCCCGCTGCCGCTGCCGATGTCCCAGACGAGGTCGCCGACGCGCGGCCCCAGGCGGGCCAGTTGGGCCGCCCGGAGCAGATCCGTCTCGCCCTCGCCGAGTCCGCCGCCGTAGGCCTCGTCGGGCAGCACCCAGCCACGCGGACCCGCGCCGGGGTCGCGCCCGGCGATCCAGCCGCCGCCCTCGCCCGCCCGCGCGGCTCCGCTGATTCCACCGATGACGATGACCACGTTCGGGTCGCGCCAGGTGTGGTCGGCGGCCTTGTCGGAGGTGACGACGCTGACCCGCTCGCGTTCGGTGCCCAGTTCCTCGCAGATGACGAAGGTGCGGTGGACCCCGTCCATCAGCAGGCCGAGTTCGGCGGGGCCGGCGCCGGGTGAAGTGAGTACGGCCACCTTGGTGTGGGCTCGGCATACATTCACCGCCCGTCGCAGGGTTCGCCGGTGTGCGACGACCACTTGGGCGTCGTCCCAGGGCATTCCGGCGCGCGCGAAGGCGGCGGCCACGGAGGAGACGGCGGGGACGACTTCGACCTCCAGGCCGAACTCGGGGTCGCGCAGGGCCCGTACGACACCGAAGAAGCCGGGGTCGCCGTCGGCGAGCACGACCGCGGTACCGCGGTGGGTGGCGATGCGGCGGGCGGCGAGCTCGACGCTGCCGAGGCGGATGCGCTCGGCCGCGGGGGGCAGCTCGGGGAGCGCCAGGTGGTGCGCCGCGCCCGCGACGAGGGTGGCGGCACCCAGGGCGCCGTGGGCCGCGGCGGTCAGCGGTGAACCGTCCCAACCGATCACCGTGACGCGGTCGGCCATCGTCGTCAGTCTCCAGGGCTTGCGCAGGTCGTCAGGGGTAGGGGCCCACAGGCAGGCTCCGTGAGGGTACCTGGTGGAGCTGTCGGGCGCGCGGCGGGCGAACCCCTGTGGGTCCTGTGGCCGTCAGTTCCAGTCGGAGAACGACGTGAAACCCCCGCTGTCGGCGAGATGCTCGCCCGCACCCTCCAGATCCTCGGGAAGGAGGCTCCACACGATGAAGTCGGTGCGCACGTCGGCCCACGCGCCGTCCTCGGTGCGGACGTGGACTATGCACGCGTTGCGCAGGACGCCCTCGCTGATACAGCCGATCTTCTGGGCGACCTGCTGGGAGGCGGTGTTGTCGGCGGCGGTGCGCACTTCGATGCGTTCCAACTTCTGGTCGCCGAAGAGCCATTGGGCGGTGGCGAGAGCCGCCTCGGAGGCGTAGCCCTCACCGCGGGCCCAGGGGGCGATGATGTACGACAGTTCGGTGGACCGGATATGCCAGTTGGTCTTCGTGAGCTGGACGATGCCGACCAGGCGCTGGGTGAGGAACTCGGTGACCGCGAGGTCGAGGCCGCGGCCGGCGGTGCGCTCGGTGGGCGCCCACTGGGTGATCCAGTGGCGGGCGCCGTCCTCGGTGAAGGGCTGGGGGACATCGGTCCAGGCCCCGACCTGCTCGTCGTTCATCATCTCGGTCAGGGCGGGCACGTCGTCCTCGTCGAGGGGACGCAGCACCAACCGCTCCGTGTTGATGGAGATGTTGGGGAAGGTGCTAGTCATGCGCCGCTCCGTACACGTCGGAAAGCCTGGTAAACCGTCAGGGCCTGCTGAACTGCCCAGCATGCAGCATGAAACCACTGAACCGCACGACGGGGTCGACCCTCGGTGAGGGAGCCGACCCCGTGCGTGGTGATACGCGGTATACGCCCCGTCAGAAGGACGGAATGACCGAGCCCTGGTACTTGTCCTCGATGAACTTCTTCACCTCGGGCGAGGTGAGGAGCTTCGCGAGCTTCTTGACGCGCGGGTCCTTCTCGTTCCCCTTCTTCACCGCGAGGAAGTTGCCGTACGGGCTGTTCTTCGCGGACTCCAGGACGAGGGCGTCCTTGGCGGGCTTGATGCCGGCCGAGATGGCGAAGTTGCCGTTGATCACCGCGGCGTCCACGTCGTCCAGGGAGCGCGCGGTCTGGGGCGCCTCGATCTCCTTGAACTTGAGGTTCTTCGGGTTCTTGGCGATGTCCTGCGGGGTCGCCTCGCTGCCGGCGCCGTCCTTGAGGGTGATGAGGCCGTCGGCGGCGAGCAGCTTGAGGGCGCGCGCCTCGTTCACGGCGTCGTTCGGGACGGCGATGGTCGCGCCGCTCTTCAGCGCGTCGACGCTCTTGACCTTGTGGGAGTAGAGGCCGAGCGGCTCCAGGTGAACCGTGACGACGGGCACGATGTGGGTGCCACGCTTCTTGTTGAAGTCGTCCAGGTACGGCTGGTTCTGGAAGTAGTTGGCGTCCACCGAGCCGTTCTCGGTCGCCGTGTTCGGCACGATGTAGTCCTGGAACTCCTTGACCTCCAGGTCGAGGCCCGCCTTCTTCGCCAGGTTCTTCTTGACGAAGTCCAGGATCTCGGCGTGCGGGGTGGGGCTCGCGGCGACGACCAGCGGTCCGCTGTAGTCGGCGGAGGAAGAGGAGGAGTCCTTGTCCGAGCCGCAGGCGGTGAGCCCGAGGGTGAGGGCTCCGGCGGCGAGGACGGCGGCGGTGATCTTGGCGGTGTTACGCACGAAAAGTGCCTTTCCTTAAGGGTGGTGCGACCCCGTCATGGGTGAACGGGGAGTCTGTGGAGGGGGTTGCTCAGGCGGCCCTGCTCAGGCGGCCTGGCTCAGGCGGCCTTGCTCACGTCGGCCGCCGCGGGCTCCGCGGCCTTCAGCAGGCGGAGCTTCGGGGCAGGGCCGGAGCGGCCGCCGCGCCGGTGCAGGGAGCGGGCCGCGTAGTCGCCGGCGAACTGGATGACCGAGATGGCGACGGCGAGGATCGCGACGGTGATCCACATCATCTGCGTCTCGAAGCGCTGGTAGCCGTAGCGGATGGCGATGTCGCCGAGGCCTCCGGCGCCGACCGTGCCGGCCATGGCGGAGTAGCCGATGAGGGCGACGATCGTGGTCGTGGTGCTGGAGATCAGGGAGGGCAGCGACTCCGGTACGAGGACCTTGCGGACGACGGTCCAGGTGTTGCCGCCCATCGACTGCACGGCCTCGACGAGTCCGCCGTCCACTTCGCGGACAGCCGTCTCGACGAGGCGCGCGAAGAACGGGATGGCGCCGACGGCGAGCGGCACGATCGCGGCCTCGCGGCCGATGGTCGTCCCGGTGATGGTGCGTGTGAAGTTCATCAGCGCCACCATCAGGATGATGAAGGGCATCGAGCGGGCGATGTTCACGATCTGCCCGATCACCTTGTTGGCGGCGACGTTCTGCAGCAGCCCGCCCCGGTCCGTCAGGACGAGGAGGATGCCGAGCGGAAGGCCGCCGACGACGGCGATGAGCGTGGACCAGCCGACCATGTAGAGGGTGTCCCAACACGCCTGGGACAGCAGCGGCTGCATCTCGGACCAGGTCACTTGGCACCTTCCTTCACCGGCACGGACTCCTGGGCCGTGCGGTCGACGACATCGATCTGCAGGCCCTGTTCGCGCAGGAAGCCGATCGGCACGACGTTGTCCTCGTAGCGGCCGGGCAGTTCGATGCGCATGCGGCCGATCTGGAGGCCGCCGACGGTGTCGATGGCGGCGCCGAGGATCGATATGTCGATGTTGTAGGTGCGCGCGAGCTGGGAGACGACCGGCTGGGTCGCGGCCTCGCCGTGGAAGGTGACGTCGAGGACGGTGCGGTCGGCGCCGGAGGCCTCGCCGCCCACCGGGAACAGCGCGGCGGCCAGCTCGGAGCCCGGGGTCGCGAGCAGTTCGCTGACGGTGCCGGACTCGACGATGCGCCCCTTCTCCATGAGCGCGGCCGAGTCGCAGACGCTCTTGACCACGTCCATCTCGTGCGTGATGAGCAGGACGGTCAGGCCCAGCTGCCGGTTCAGGTCGCGCAGCAGCTGGAGGATGGAGCGGGTGGTCTCCGGGTCGAGCGCGCTGGTGGCCTCGTCGGAGAGCAGCACCTGGGGGTCGCCGGCCAGGGCGCGGGCGATGCCGACGCGCTGCTTCTGGCCGCCGGAGAGCTGGGCGGGATAGGCCCCCGCCTTGTCGGCGAGACCGACGAGGTCGAGGAGTTCGAGCGCCTTGCGGGAGCGCTCCTTCCCCGACCGTCCGAGGATCTCCAGCGGCAGCTCGACGTTGTCCTGGACGGTCCGGGTGGACAGCAGGTTGAAGTGCTGGAAGACCATGCCGATCCGGCTGCGCGCCCGGCGCAGTTCCCTGCCGGCCCGCGGTCCGCGCCCGGCGAGCGCGGTGAGGTCCTGCCCGGCGACGGTCACGGTCCCGGCGGTGGGACGCTCCAGCAGGTTGACGCAGCGGATGAGCGAGGACTTTCCGGCGCCGGACTGGCCGATGACGCCGTACACCTCGCCTTCGCGGACGTGGAGATCGACGCCGTCGAGGGCGGTGACCTCTCGGCCGCGCGAGCGGTAGACCTTGCTCAGGCCCGATGTGGTGATCACTGTGATTCCGTCACTGTCGAGTGCCCGGGCGTGGGTGTGCCCGGGCACAGGTGCATTCGTTCAGGGACGCGACACGGTTCTCGCGGTGGCGATGGAACCGGGGAGAACATGTGCGCGGGGCGGCGTCGTTCGCGTACGTCGTACGACGACGGACGGACAGGCCACGGCGTCTCGCTTCGGGGCGCGAGGCTCAGGTGGTGCGGGGGCCCTCTAGAAGGCGCACATTCGACACAGACAACGAGCACCGGGCGTCATGGTCGCCTCGGTCGCAGGAATGCGGTAGCTCGTCGTGGTCATGCGATCAGTAAACCAGACGTACGGTCCTGACAGTCCGCTTCCGTCCACATGCTGGACACTGATGGACACGGCCGGTCGCGCACGGAGTTCACGACTCGCCCGCCGCTGACCAGCGCGGACAAGGCCGACGGCGCGTGGACGGCCAGGTCGGCAATCAGCTCATCGGCCTGATCGGCTGTGGCCAATGCCACGGCGGTCGTCCCGCGCTCCCGGGCCCTGGGGGCCGACCGCATCGGACCGTTTGGCCCGTAATAGGGTCTCCGCATGCTCAATGCCCTGACGCTGGTGACCGGTGTCGCCGCGCTGCTGCTCGCCGCCTGGTGCGGGTGGGCCGCCTATCGTGACCAGCCGACCAAGGACTGGCACTTCATCGGCATGGCCGTGGTGTCGCTGCTGGCCGTGGTGCAGCTGGTGATCGGGGTGGTCCAGCTGGCCCGGGGCGAGAAGCCGGATCAGGGGACGACGATCTTCGTGGCGTATCTGCTGGGCGCCTTCGCGTGCGTCCCGGCGGCGGGGTTCATGTCGCTGGCCGAGAGGACGCGGTGGGGGTCGGTGACCGCCGCCGCGGGCGGTGTGGTGCTAGCCGTGCTCGAAGTGCGGCTCTTCGACATCTGGGGAGGGTGAGATGACGGCCACCGAGGAGCGGAAGCCGGCGCGGACGCGGCTCATCAGCGGGCCGGGAATGCTGCTCGTCTGGTTCTACGGCGTGATGGTCGTCGGAGCCGTGTCGCGGTCCGTCGTCCAGATCGCGACGGACTTCGGGCGGGCACCGCTCGCCTACTCGCTGTCCGCCGTGGCGGGTGTGGTGTACGGGTTCATCACGTACTCCCTCGTGCGCGGCGGCGAAACGGCCCGCAAGGCGGCGCTGGTGTGCTGCGCCGCCGAACTGGCGGGGGTGCTCGTCGTCGGTACGTGGACCCTGGTCGACCCGTCGGCCTTCCCGGACGCGACGGTCTGGTCCGACTACGGCATGGGCTACATCTTCATTCCCGTACTGCTGCCGCTGTCGGCCATGTACTGGCTGCGGAAGTCGCGCGACGGCGTCATGCCGTAGTCGCGTACGTCCCCGCCGGCTTCTCCAGGACGATCAACGGCACGCCGTCCGCACCCTTGGACGTGCCCACCGTCTCGTATCCCACCCGCCGGTACAGCCGCAGGTTGCCCTCGCTGCGGTGACCGGTGTGGAGGCGGAACTTCTTCGCGCCGCGCTCCTCCGCGAGGGCCGCCTCGGCCGCGCGCAGCAGCCGCGCGCCGATGCCGTGGCCCTGCAGACGCGGGTGGACACAGAGCTTGCCGATGGCGGCCGCGCCGTCCTCGGTCACCGCGCCGCGCACCGAGCCGACCACCTCCTCGCCGAGCCGGGCGACGTAGACGCAGTCGGACGCGACCTCCTGGCGGACCGAGTCGAGGCTCTGGACGAGCGGGTCGATGCGGTAGTTGCCGTACAACGCCGCCTCGCTCTGGAAGCACAGGTACTGGAGCCTGAAAATCTGCTCCGCGTCCTGCTCGGTCGCCACCGAGATGGTCACGCTCATGCCCATGTGCGCACGCCTCCCGCTCACCTGATCGCCAGTCGTCCCCCACTCCTATCCCCGCACTTCGCGGGCCGCAACCTCCGGTGTGAGCAAACGACGAAGACATCCCAGACATCGGGAACGTTCCGGGCCGAGACTGCCCTGTGAGATACCCAACTCCCCCGCGATCTCGCGGTAGGTGAGGTCCTTCGGGGAGAGCAGCGCCTCCAGCAGACGGGGGCAGCGGCCGGGCAGCCGACGCACCGCGTCACGCAGGGCGCGGTGTCCGGCGGCGGTGAGGGCGACCTGCTCGGGTCCGCTGCCGGCGTCGTCGGCGGGTTCGGTGTCGTACGGCCGCTCGACACGGGCCGTACGACGGCTGCGGCGCGCCTCGGCGCGGACGGCCTTGCGCAGCCAGTCCTGCGGATCGCGCGGCGGCCCGTCGGAGTCCAGCCGCTCCAGGAGGCGCAGCCAGACCGCCTGCTCCAGGTCGTCCGGTTCGGCACCGGAGGCATATGCCTCGGCGCAGGCCTCCGCGGTGAGCAAGGGGCTCAGCGCCGCAACCAGATCGTGCGTCATATGCGGAACGACGCGGCCGCCCCGACGGCAGGTTGCCGGGGCGGCCTCGGGTGTACCTGAACGGGTTCAGGACGCTCAGCCGTTGACGAAGTCCTCGCGCGCGAGCAGGCCGGTGTCCGCGTTGTCCGTGAAGACGCCGTCTATGCCTGTCGCGAAATATGTCTTGAAGGCGCCGAAGGCGTCTCCGTAGGCGTCGGCGTCGGTGCCCTTGCGGAACTCCGCCGGGAGGAAGGGGTTCTCGTTGCGCATGGTGTAAGGGTGCAGGATCAGGCCCACCTTGTGCGCGTCCGCGACCAGGGTCGTCGGCGTGGTGAGGTTGCCGTTCGCGTCCTTCGGGATGACCAGGTCCAGCGTCGGTCCGATGCCCTGCGCGTAGCCGGCGATCTCCCGCAGGCCCTTCGGCGTGATCAGGTCGGCGACCGTGCGCGGGTCACCCGCCTCGACGAAGTCCCAGGGACGGCTGGCCGCGGAGGAGAGCAGGACCACGAGCGGGTTGTCGACCAGCTTGTTCAGACGCTGGATGCTGCTCGGCTCGAAGGACTGCAGGATGACCGGCGAGTTCCTCCGGTCCTTGCCGTACTTGTGCAGCAGCTTGGCGACCCGCTCCTCGAGTCCCAGGCCCAGCTTGCGGAAGTAGGTGGGGTGCTTGGTCTCCGGGTAGATCCAGACCTGCTTGCCGCGCTTACGGGTCTCCTCGTCCTGCCACTTGAGGACCTCTTCGAAGGTGGGGATCTCCCAGCGGCCGTTGTAGAGGGTGTTGTGCGGGCGGTTGGCCGGGATGCGCTCGACCGCGCGCAGCGTCTTCAGCTCGGCGAGCGTGAAGTCCTCGGTGAACCAGCCGGTGGTGGAGACGCCGTCGAGGACCTTGGTGGTCTTGCGGTCGGCGAACTCGGGGTGGGAGGCGACGTCCGTGGTGCCGCCGATCTCGGGCTCGTGGCGGCAGACCAGGTGACCGTCCTTGGTGGGGACCAGGTCGCCGGCCTCGACGACGTCGGCGCCGAGGTCGAGGGCCAGGTTGTACGACCCGAAGGTGTGCTCGGGCCGGTAGCCGCTGGTACCCCGGTGGCCAATGATCGTCGGCCTGGGCAGGCTCTTCAGGCCGCCGTTCCGGGCCGTCCCGGCCTCCGCCGCTCTGGCGGAGCCGGGCAGTCCGAGGACCGCTCCGCTCGCGCCGAACACCGCGGCGCCCAGGAGCGCCCGTCGTGCGGTGCCCTGCGTCTGCTTGTCCGACTCGTGGGTTTCCATGAGGGCCCTCCTGCCGTCTGCCCGTGATTGCGGGCCGATGGTAGGGGCGTGGACATGACGGACGGGAGACCCGGGTCCGAACAGACGGGTGACGCCGGATGTCATGAGAGCGGCACTATGTGACGGCCCGTCGGCATCGACAGGCGCGGCGCGGGTAGGCGGCGGGTAGGCCACCCGCGCGATGTCCGTCACATCGTCGCGGTGACGTTGCGTGCGCCCTCCGGCACGCCACCGCAGGTAAACCTACGTCAACAGTACGTAAGACCTCGGTGAATCGGACGCCCCCGATGTGCGCTTCCCCCGGAGCCGCGAGTAATGTCCTCACCTGCACAGACTCATACCGACCCCGCCTCGACATCGGAGGACCCGTTGTCCCGCTTCGCGCTCATCAAGGCAGTGCTCGGACCGATCATGCGCCTGATGTTCCGCCCACGGGTGGAAGGCGTGGAGCACATCCCCGGTGACGGCCCGGTCATCCTGGCCGGCAACCACCTCACGTTCATCGACTCGATGATCCTGCCGCTGGTCTGTGACCGGCAGGTGGTCTTCATCGGCAAGGACGAGTACGTGACCGGCAAGGGCCTCAAGGGCCGGCTCATGGCATGGTTCTTCACCGGCGTCGGCATGATCCCGGTGGACCGCGACGGGGCCAGCGGTGGCGTGGCCGCGCTGATGACCGGCCGGCGGATCCTGGAGGAGGGGCGGATCTTCGGCATCTACCCCGAGGGCACGCGGTCGCCCGACGGCCGTCTGTACCGGGGCCGCACCGGCATCGCCCGCCTCACGCTGATGACGGGCGCGCCGGTGGTTCCCTTCGCGATGATCGGCACGGACAAGTTGCAGCCGGGTGGTCGGGGCATTCCCCGTCCGGGGCGGGTGACCGTGCGGTTCGGTGAGGCGATGGAGTTCTCCCGGTACGAGGGCATGGACCGGGACCGTTATGTCCTTCGGGCCGTGACCGACTCGGTGATGGCCGAGGTCATGCGGCTGTCCGGGCAGGAGTACGTGGACATGTACGCGACGAAGGCCAAGGCAGCCTGAGCGCCGTAGGGGTTCTGCCGTAGTGCGGGTGCGGGTGCGGGTGCGCTGTGGCGTGTCGCGCCCACGCGGCGGAGCCTCATGTCGACACTGCCCCGCGCCCCTTTGGCGCTTCCCTCAGCCGGTGCTTTCCAGTTTCTGCCCCCTCAGCAGGAACCATGCTGCCGCCGCTGTTGCCAGCAGGACGGCCGCGCCCGCACCCGATGCCAGGTGCAGGCCGTGGACGAAGGAGTCCCGGGCCGCTGCCAGAAGTTCCGCGGACGTGTGCGCGGGCAGGGTCGCCGCCGTCTCCACCGCCGCGCCCAGTGACTCGTGAGCAGCCGCCGGAGTGCCCACCGGTCCGGTGAAGTCGCGGTAGACACCCGTCACGATCGAGCCGAGCAGGGCGATGCCCAGAGCGGCGCCGAGTTCGTAGGCCGTCTCCGAGACGGCGGAGGCGGCGCCGGCCTGGTCCTTGGGGACGCTGGAGAGGATCACGTCGGCGGTGACGGTGAAGGAGAAGCCCGCGCCCACGCCGACGACCAGGAGCGCGGCTCCCAGGACCGGATAGCCGGTCGACCGGTCCAGCGTCGTGAGTGCGGCGAGGGCGAGGCCGACCGCGGCGAGACCGCCGGAGACCACGGCCCGTACCGAGAAGCGCCGGGCCGCGCGGCCCGCGACCAGACCGGCCGCCACCGCGCCGACGGCGGCGGGCAGTTCGGCCAGGCCCGCCTCGAACGGGTGCCTGCCCTGGACGAGTTGCAGGTACTGGGACAGGAAGAAGACCAGGCCGGACATGCCGAGCACGGTCAGCAGGTCGGCGAGGACCGCGCCGCTGAAACCGCGCCGGCCGAACAGGCGCATGTCCAGCAGCGGGGCCGGCATCGTGAGCTGGCGGCGTACGAATCCGTACAGGGCGGCGGCGCCCAGCAGACCCGTGCCGAGTGACGTCCAGGCGAGGCCGTGCGCCGCGGCCTCCTTCACCGCGTAGACCACGCCGATCATGCCGACGAGGGACAGGACGACGCTCATCAGGTCCCACGGGCCGGGGTTCGGGTTGCGGGACTCGGGCAGCGTCCTGATACCGACGGCGACGAGGACCACCATCACCGGCAGGTTGATGAGGAAGACCGAGCCCCACCAGAAGTGCTCCAGCAGGAAACCGCCCGCGATGGGGCCGACGGCCGTGCCGGCCGAGGCGGTGGCGCCCCAGATGCCGACGGCGAGGCTGCGTTCGCGCGGGTCGTGGAAGAGGTTGCGGATCAGGGCGAGCGTGGCGGGCATCAGGGTCGCGCCGGCGACACCGAGCAGAGCCCGCGCCAGGATCAACAGCTCCGGTGTCGTGGCGTAGGCGTTGAGGACCGATATCAGGCCGAACGCCGTGGCACCGCCGAGCAGGATCCGCTTGCGGCCGATGCGGTCGCCGAGGCTGCCCATGGTCACCAGCAGTCCGGCGATGACGAAGGAGTAGACGTCACCGATCCAGAGCAGCTGGGTACCGGAGGGGTCGAGGTCTTCGCTGATGTAGGGGGTCGCAAGGCCGAGGACGGTCGCGTCGACGGCCACCAGCAGCACGGCGAGCACGAGGACGGAGAGCGCGAGCCAACGGCCCGTGCGCTTCTCCACCTCCGTCGCGGAAGCCGGCTGCAGGGTGCTGGTCATGGTTCCTCTCTCCGTAGTGCGCCGCCGAGCAGCAGCTCGGCGATCATGTGGGTGAAGTCCTTGGGGGCCACGCGGCCTTCCGAGACCGCCCAGGCGGCGGAGGCCAGCAGGCCGTAGAGCGCCTCGGTGAGCCAGGCCGGGGTGAGGTCGATGCGGAACTCGCCTGCCGCCTGGCCGCGCCGGAACAGGGCCGCGATGCGTTCGTCGATACGGGCCCAGCCCTGGTTCTGCTCCTCACCCTCGAACAGCTGGTTCTCGGTGTAGAGGAAGGCGAGCAGTCCGGCGGCGGGCTCGATGGCCCGCACCAGCCGGCGTACGGCCTCGCTCGCGGGTCCCTCGTCGAGCCGTGCCGTGTCCAGCGCGGCCTCGCATTCCGCGATGCCGAGCGATTCCAGCGCACGGACGAGCGCGTCGCGGCCGGCGAAGTGGCGGTGCAGGGTCGCCCGGCTGATCCCGGCCGCCCTGGCGACCTCGTCCATGGTGGCGGTGGACTTGCGGGTCAACAGGGTCGCGGCGCTGCGCAGCACGTGGTCACGATCGAGGGCCATGAGACAAGTGTAGCCCATATGAGACATCAATGTCTCAATATAGCCATGTGTGACTCATCGATGCTGGTCAGCGGGTGTGTCGGAGCGCGTTTCCGTCAGTGCCAGGGCAGCTGCCCGCGTCGCTCCCAGTACGCGCCCGGCTCCTCGACGAGCGTCGCGAGCCGCTCCAGCTGGTCCTCGTCGAGGTCGACGGCCGCGGCGTGCAGGTTGGAGGAGAGCTGGTTGGTGGTCGCCGCGCCGGAGAGGACGACTCCGGCCCACGGCCGGCGCAGGATCAGGGCGAGGGCCACGGCGTCACAGCCGAGAGACGTCTGCGCGGCCACGGTCTTGAGCGCTTCCGGCGCGTTCGGCTCCGCGAGCCGCCCGTTGGCCATGCCCTCCTTGACGATCACCGTGAGCCCGGCGTCATGGGCCTCGGCGAGGGCGGGCTCCGCCGAGGTCTCCAGGGCGTTGTACGTCGACTGGACGGTACGGAAGAGGGGCTCGCCGTCGACGGTCACGGCGAGGGCGGCGCGGATCGCGTCGGCCTGGGCGGGGCCGCTGGTGGAGAAGCCGACGGTCAGGCCCTGCGCGGCCGCCTCGGCCAGCCGGGCGTGGAGTTCCTTGTCGGTGAGGGCCGGGCTGTCCGGGGTCACCGAGTGGATCTGGTAGAGGTCGAGCCGTTCGCCGAGCAGTTCGTCGGTCTCGGCGCGCTGGCGCTCGTACGTGGCGAGGCTGTGGTCCTTGACCTCGTGCCGCTCCGCGTCGGCGGACCAGCCGGCGGTGTAGGTGTAGCCCCATTTGCTGCCGACGACGACGTCGTCGATGTCGGGGCGGGCGTTCAGCCAGTCGGCGAGGAACTCCTCGGAGCGGCCGTAGGAGCGGGCGACGTCGAAGTAGCGGACGCCCTGGGCGTAGGCGGCGTCGAGGAGCGCGTGGGTGCGCTCGCGGAGGGCGTCGACGCTCCGGACCTGCGGGAGGTCCCGCTCCCGGCCGAGGTTGATGTAGCCGGGGCGGCCGACGGCGGCGAGGCCCAGGCCGATGTGGCAGGTGGCGGACGTCGCCGAGGCGAGACGGGCGAAGGGCATCGCGGGCTCCGTTCGGTCGGATCCTTACGGCTCCGGACCAACCTAACCCGCGATGCGGTCGGAGCCTGGCTTCTCGCCCCCGCCGCCCCTGCCCGTCCCGTCCCCTTCGGTTCTACCGCTTGCCCTTGGCGGTAGCCCACTCGTGCTGTACCGCCACGTCCGCCTTGACCTCGGCCAGCTGGACCGCGACCGCGCTGGGCGCCGTGCCGCCGCGGCCGTTGCGGGAGGCCAGGGCGCCGGGAACGTTGAGGACCGAGCGGACCTCCGGGGTCAGGTGGGCGGAGATCTTCGCGAACTGCTCGTCGGTCAGCTCGTCCAGCTCCTTGCCCTCGGCCTCGGCCACCTTCACGCACTCGCCGGCCACCTCGTGCGCGACACGGAACGGCACGCCCTGCTTGACCAGCCACTCCGCGATGTCGGTGGCGAGGGAGAAGCCGGCCGGGGCCAGCTCCTCCATGCGCTCGCGGTTGACCGTGAGCGTGGCGATCATGCCGGTGAAGGCCGGGAGCAGCACCTCCAGCTGGTCACAGGAGTCGAAGACCGGCTCCTTGTCCTCCTGGAGGTCGCGGTTGTAGGCGAGGGGCAGGGCCTTGAGGGTCGCCATGAGTCCGGTCAGGTTGCCGATCAGCCGGCCGGACTTGCCCCGGGCCAGCTCCGCGATGTCCGGGTTCTTCTTCTGCGGCATGATCGACGAGCCCGTGGAGAACGCGTCGTGCAGGGTGACGAAGGAGAACTCCTTCGTGTTCCAGATGATGATCTCCTCGGAGATCCGGGAGAGGTTCACCCCGATCATCGCGGTGATGAAGGCGAACTCGGCGACGAAGTCGCGGGAGGCCGTGCCGTCGATGGAGTTGCCCACGCTGCCGTGTTCAAAACCGAGATCCTTCGCCACCGCCTCCGGGTCGAGCCCGAGGGAGGAGCCCGCGAGGGCGCCGGAGCCGTACGGCGACACGGCCGTGCGCTCGTCCCACTGGCGCAGCCGCTCGGCGTCCCGGGACAGCGGCTGGACGTGGGCGAGGACATGGTGGGCGAAGAGGACCGGCTGGGCGTGCTGGAGGTGGGTGCGGCCGGGCATGGCCACGTCCGGGTGGGCCTCCGCCAGACCGATCAGCACGTCCTGGAGATCGGCGATCAGGCCGCCGATGATCCGGGCGTGGTCCCGCAGGTACATCCGGAAGAGGGTCGCGACCTGGTCGTTCCGTGACCGGCCCGCGCGCAGCTTGCCTCCGAGGTCGGGGCCGAGGCGCTCCAGGAGGCCGCGCTCCAGGGCCGTGTGGACGTCCTCGTCGGCGATGGTGCCGACGAAGGAGCCGTCGGCCACGTCCGCCTCCAGATGGTCGAGCCCGGCGAGCATCCGGGTCAGCTCGTCCTCCGTGAGGAGCCCCGCCTTGTGCAGCACGCGCGCGTGGGCACGCGAACCGGCGATGTCGTAGGGCGCGAGCCGCCAGTCGAAGTGGACGGACGCGGACAGCTTCGCCAGGGCCTCGGCGGGACCGTCGGCGAAACGGCCGCCCCAGAGCCGTACGTCACCGCTGTTGCTGCTCACTTGCGTTGCTCCTAATGAGAGACGGATGTGCCGCCGCCTCCCTGCCGACCGGCGGTCAGGGAGGCGGCATTCACGTTACTGCTTGGCTGCTCAAGCGAGATCGCGCTTCGCCGCGATCTTCGACGACAGGCTGTAGATGTCGATGAAGCCCTTGGCCGCCGCCTGGTCGAACGTGTCGCCGGTGTCGTAGGTGGCGAGGTTGAAGTCGTACAGCGAGGACTCCGAGCGCCGGCCGGTGACGACCGCGCGGCCGCCGTGCAGGGTCATCCGGATGTCGCCGTTGACGTGCTGGTTGGCCTCGTCGATGAAGCCGTCCAGGGCGCGCTTGAGCGGGGAGAACCACTGGCCGTCGTAGACCAGTTCACCCCAGCGCTGCTCGACCTGCCGCTTGTAGCGGGCGAGTTCGCGCTCGACGGTGACGTTCTCCAGCTCCTGGTGGGCGGTGATCAGGGCGATCGCGCCCGGAGCCTCGTACACCTCGCGGGACTTGATGCCGACGAGCCGGTCCTCGACCATGTCGATCCGGCCGATGCCCTGGGCGCCGGCGCGCTCGTTGAGCCGCTGAACGGCCTGCAGCACGGTGACGGGCTTGCCGTCGAGGGCGACCGGGACGCCCTCCTTGAAGGTGATGATCACCTCGTCGGCGTCACGCGCGGTGGCCGGGTTGGAGGTGTACTCGTAGATGTCCTCGATCGGGCCGTTCCAGATGTCCTCCAGGAAGCCCGTCTCGACCGCGCGCCCGAAGACGTTCTGGTCGATGGAGTACGGGGACTTCTTGGTGGTGGCGATCGGGAGCCGCTTCTCCTCGCAGAAGGCGATTGCCCTGTCGCGGGTCATCGCGTAGTCGCGGACCGGGGCGATGCACTTCAGGTCGGGGGCGAGGGCGACGATGCCGGCCTCGAAGCGGACCTGGTCGTTGCCCTTGCCGGTGCAGCCGTGGGCGACGGTGGTGGCGCCGTGCTTCTGGGCGGCGGCGACCAGGTGCTTGACGATGATCGGCCGGGAGAGGGCGGAGACCAGCGGGTAGCGGTCCATGTACAGGGCATTGGCCTTGATCGCCGGGAGGCAGTACTCGTCGGCGAACTCGTCCTTGGCGTCGGCGACCTCCGCCTCGACGGCACCGCAGGCGAGGGCGCGCTTGCGGATGACGTCCAGGTCCTCGCCGCCCTGGCCGACGTCCACCGCGACGGCGATGACCTCGGCGCCCGTCTCCTCGGCGATCCAGCCGATGGCGACGGAGGTGTCCAGGCCGCCCGAGTAGGCGAGTACGACGCGCTCGGTCACGGGTTTCTCCTCACGCTGCAATCACTGACATGCATGAGTATGCAGAGTTCTGCATGATTCGTCAATCCGGACCCGGCCGACGCGCCCGCCCGAGAACGGCCGCCGCGCCTGCCCGAGAACGGCCGCCGCGCCTGCCCGAGAAAGTTATGGAGGGAGGTTGAACAAATGAAACCGCTTTCCCGTACTCACCCATGAACGCTGGCGCCGCGTTCGTAAACCCACTCCTGACCCAAGTGAGGCATCCGCATGTCCAGGGCTCTTCCGAAGTACAACAAGCGTCGCGTGGCGGTCATCGGCGGCGCTGCCGCCGTGGCGCTCTCCGGCGCGGTGATCGCCGGCTCCGCCCTTGCCGGGACGCCCTCCAAGAGCAACGACGCCACGAACGCGCGCACCCTCGCGAGCCCCGGCACGATCACCTGCCCGGACGTCGCCTCGAAGCTCCCGGCGATCCCCGCCTCCGCCCAGGCCGAGGTCACGCGCAACCTCACCCTGCTCCAGACGCAGATCCAGGAAGCCAACAAGCGCCTGGTCGACACCGTGGGCCAGGGTGGCCCCAACTTCGTCAACAACGCCATCCTCGGCCCCCTCAAGGACAAGCGGGTGGCGACGATCAACCGCATCGCGACGGCGATCGGGCGTACGGCCGCCAAGCCGACGGGCCTCGACTCCCTGGCGCCCTGCACCCTGAACGCGGGCGGCGTCAACACGGGCAACGCCAACACGGGCAACGCCAACGCGGGTGGCGGTACCGCGAACAACGCGGCGTCGGCCGCGCCGAGCGCGACGGCCACCCAGCAGGCGACCGGCAGCAACAACAACGCCAACGCCGCCGGAGTGGGCACGATCACCTGCCCGGACGTCGCCTCGAAGCTCCCGGCGATCCCCGCCTCCGCCCAGGCCGAGGTCACGCGCAACCTCACCCTGCTCCAGACGCAGATCCAGGAAGCCAACAAGCGCCTGGTCGACACCGTGGGCCAGGGCGGCCCCAACTTCGTCAACAACGCCATCCTCGGCCCCCTCAAGGACAAGCGCGTCTCGACGATCGACCGCATCGCCATCGCCATCGGCCGTACCTCGACGAAGCCGACCGGCCTCGACTCCCTGGCCGCCTGCACGCTCACCAAGTGACGTGACAGGCCGCGGTGGCCGCCCCGCTTGAACGCCGGCCGGGGCGGCCACGGCGGACCCGGTAATTCCCTGGGCAGCCGGAAGGGTTCCCTCGATAATCGGTGGCCATGGGAAAGACCTATGAGCGCATCGACGGCAGACTCCGCACGTTCATCGAGGAACAGCCCCTCTTCTTCACCGCGACCGCGCCCCTGTCCGGCGACGGCACGGTCAACCTCTCCCCCAAGGGCCTCAAGGGCTCCTTCGCGGTGCTCGACGAACACACCGTGGCGTATCTGGACTTCGCCGGTTCGAACGCGGAGACGATCGCACACCTCCGCGAGAACGGCCGGATCACCCTGATGTGGTGCGCGTTCCAGGGCCCGCCGAACATCGTGCGGGTGCACGGGCGGGGCGAGCCCGTCTTCCGTGACGACCCCCGGTTCAGGGAGCTGCTCACCCACTTCCCGGACATCGACCCCACCCCGCACGGCCTGCGCGCCGTCATCGTCGTGCACGCCGAACTCGTCCGGGACACCTGCGGTTACGCGGTGCCCTTCATGACGTACGACGCGGACCGTGACCTGCACGAGAAGCGCTTCGCACGCGAGGACGACGCCTCACTGGGCGAGTACTTCCAGAAGAAGGACCATGTGGAGTACAGCCTGGATGGCCTACCCGGGCTGCCGCTGCCGCTCCCGCCATCTAGCTTCTGAGGCATGCGCCCCGGTGTCGTCGTCACCCTTGCCTCCGCGTCCCTCCTCGTCGTGCTCGGCGCCGCCCCGGCCGGTGCCGCTCCCCCGTTGCCCGCCCAGATGGCGGACACCGGGGGCGGCACCCAGCTGATCACGGCTCAGGCAGCGGGCACCGGCTCGACGTCGGGCACGGTCAGCTGGTGGAACCTGCGGAGCGGGCAGTGGGTGCAGGCCGGTTCGGCGCCGGCCCGCTTCGGCGCGAAGGGCCTCGTCGAGGGGACCTCCCGGAAGCAGGGCACCAACACGACGCCGACCGGGCTGTACGACCTGCCGTTCGCGTTCGGTGTCGAGGCGGCACCGAACGGTACGACCGTCCCCTACCGGCCGGTGCACGAGAACTCGTGGTGGTGCCAGGACAACGCGTCGCGTTCCTACAACCGCTGGACCGAACCCCTCCCGTCCGACTGCCGCGCCTCCCAGTCCGAGCACCTCGTCTCGTACGGCACCCAGTACTCCCACGCCCTCGTCATCGGCTTCAACTACAAGAATCCGGTGCGGGGACGCGGGGCCGGGATCTTCCTGCACGTCAACGGAACCGGTGCCACGGCGGGCTGCGTGTCGGTGCCGGCGGACGCGATGCGCCGGATCCTGCAGTGGGCCAAGCCGTCGGCCAAGCCGCACATGGCGATCGGGACGGCGAGCGGGACGACCGGCATCACGCGGTACTGACCGCCATCACTCGGTACTGACCGGCAACCGCACCGTGAACGTGGTCGAGCCGGTGCGGCTCTCCAGCCCCACGCTCCCCCCGTGCGCCTCGACCACCGCCGCCACGATCGACAGCCCCAGCCCGGCTCCCGCGCCGGTGGCGTCCGAGCGGCGGCGGTGTTCGGCCCGGGTGAAGCGTTCGAAGACGCCGGGCTGGACGTCCTCGGGGACGCCGGGGCCGTCGTCGTGCACGTTCAGGGTCGCCGTCCTGCCGTCCGTCTCCAGGGAGACCGTCACCTTCGTGCCGGCGGGCGTGTGCCACCGCGCGTTGGTCAGCAAGTTGGCCAGCACCTGGTGGAGACGGTGCGCGTCACCGGTCACCGTCACCGGCTCCTCCGGCAGCTCCAGCGTCCAACGGTGGTCGCGGCCGGTCGCACCGGCGTCCGTGACGGCGTCCAGGACGAGGTGGGTGAGGTCGACGGGGCGGCGCTCCAGCGGGCGGCCCGCGTCGAGGCGGGCGAGGAGGAGCAGGTCGTCGACCATCTCGCCCATCCGCGAGGACTCGGCGGTGATGCGTTCCAGGGCCCGGGTGATCTCCGGGGGGACGGGTCCCGGGTGGAGCAGGGCGAGTTCCGCGTGGCCGCGGACCGAGGCGACCGGGGTACGCAGCTCGTGGCTGGCGTCGGCGGCAAAGCTGCGCAGCCGTTCCTCGCTGGCGTGGCGTTTGGTCAGCGCGTCCTCGACGTGCCCCAACATCCGGTTGAACGCGGCGGCGACCCGGCCCACCTCGCCGCGCGGGTCGGACTCGGCGGCACGGGGCGGCAGCGCGACCTCGCCGCTGGCCAGCGGGAGTTCGCTGACCCGGGTGGCGATCGCCGCGACCCGGCTCAGCGGGCGCAGCGACCACCGGACCCAGAGCGCGCCGGTGACGCCCGCGACGGCCAGGGCCAGGCCGAACACGACCGCGGACACCAGCTCCAGGCGGCGAACGGCGGCCTCCACCGGTTCATACGGCAGCCCGACGATCAGCACGTCCTGGTCGAGCCCGCGGGTGGCGACGACCCGGTAGTCGTGCAGGGAGGAGAGATCGAGGGTGTGGGCCCTGCCGTCCACCGGGACCGCGGCGAGCTTCCTCATGTCCGCGCCGGTCAGGTCGACGTTCAGGTCCACGGCGAGGTCTCCGGAGCGGACCAGCCCCCTGTTGGTGACCGTGCCGTTCACCAGACGGGCGCCGAAGGTGCCCGTGGCCTGCCGGCGGGTGTCGCCGTGCTCGTCCCCGTCGTGATCGTCCGGCAGCCGGCCGTTGTGCTCCAGGCTCGCCGGGAACCGGGTGCCGACCTGGACGAGCTGCTCGTCGAGTCGCTGCGTGAGGAAGCCGCTCAGCTCGACCACCGCGGCCAGCCCGACGGCCGCGCAGCTCACCGCCAGCAGCACCACCAGTCCGACGGTGAGCCGGGCCCGCAGGGTGCGGGGGCGGGGCAGCCGTCGTAGCCACCCGGCCGGTCTCCGCAGCACCGCCCTCACCGGGCCACCGGCTTCAGCACGTACCCGGCCCCGCGCACGGTGTGGATCATGGGCTCGCGGCCGGCGTCCACCTTCTTGCGCAGGTACGAGATGTACAGCTCGACGACATGGGCGCGGCCGCCGAAGTCGTACGACCACACCCGGTCGAGGATCTGCGCCTTGCTGAGCACGCGGCGCGGATTGCGCATCAGGAAGCGGAGGAGTTCGAACTCGGTCGGGGACAGTTCGATCAGCTCGCCGGCCCGGACCACCTCGCGGGCCTCCTCGTCCATGACCAGGTCGCCGACGGCCAGCCGGGGCCCCTCGTCCAGCTGCCGGGCCATGCCCGCGCGCCGCAGCAGCCCGCGCAGCCGGGCGACGACCTCCTCCAGGCTGAACGGCTTGGTGACGTAGTCGTCGCCGCCCGCGGTGATACCCGCGATACGGTCCTCGACCGCGTCCCGGGCGGTGAGGAAGAGCACACAGACGTCGGGCTTCACCTCGTGCAGAGAACGCAGCACCGCGAAGCCGTCGGTGTCGGGGAGCATCACGTCGAGGACCACCGCGTCGGGCAGCAGCTCGTGTGCCGCGGCCACCGCACCGGCGCCGTCGCCGGCCGCGCGCACCTCCCAGCCCTCGTAGCGCAGGGCGCCGGTGAGCACCTCCGCCAGGTCGGGGTCGTCGTCGACGACGAGGACCCGCAGCGGGGTGCCGTCGGGCCGGGTGAGGGCGGGCCGGCCGGAGCGGGTGGTGTGTATCGCGTTCATCGCGTCTACCAGCATCGCTCCTCCCGGCGGCCGCCGGTGCACCCCGGGGCTCTGAGTTTCCTCTGAGAGGGCCGCGAGGGGCGCCCGCTCAGAGCTTCCTCAGAAGTTCGCGCAGCACAGTGGCGCGGCGGACAGGAGAAAGCCGGCAGAAGGAGCGCACACATGACCACCCTGTACGGGCAGCGGACGACACCGCCCGTGGTGCCGACCCGCCGTGGCTCCCCCGCGGGTCCCCTGCTGGCCCTGCTGTGGGCCGGGGCGGCGGCCGTGGTGGCGCTGTGGTGGGCGGACACCGGTTCGGTGGTCGGCGCGGCGGGCTGGCTGACCGGGGCCGGGCGGATCGCCGGGCTGCTGTGCGGCTACTCCTGCGCGGTGCTGGTCGGGCTCATGGCCCGGGTGCCGCTGCTGGAGCGGCGGATCGGCTCGGACCGGGTGGCGCGCTGGCACGCGATGGCGGGCCGCTACACGGTGTGCCTGCTGGTCGCGCACATCGTGCTGATCCTCGCCGGGTACGCCGCCCAGGACGGCGTCTCGCTCGTCCACGAGACGGTCACCGTCGTCCTCGACTACCCGGAGATGCTCAAGGCCACCGCGGGCACGGTGATCCTCTTCGCCGTCGGCATCACCTCGGCGCGGGCGGTGCGCCGCCGGACCAGCTACGAGTTCTGGTACTACGTCCACCTGCTCACGTACGCCGCCGTCTTCCTGGCCTTCGGCCACCAGCTGGCTCTCGGCAACGACTTCAACGGCAAGCCGGTGGCCACGGCCGCCTGGTACGTCCTCTACCTGGGCGTCGCGGCCCTGGTGGGGTGGTTCCGGGTCCTGGTGCCGGTGCGGCTCAATCTGCGCCACCGGCTGCGGGTGGAGTCCGTGCACCGGGAGGCGCCGGGCGTGTACTCGGTCGTCGTACGGGGACGGCGGCTGGACGAGCTGGGGGCGCGGCCCGGGCAGTTCTTCCGCTGGCGGTTCTTCGGGGCGGGCCTTGGCCGGACGTCGACGCCGTACTCGCTGTCGGCGCCGCCGCGCGCGGACCTGCTGCGCATCACGGTCAAGGCGCTGGGCGACCACAGCGCGGCCGTCGCGCTGCTGCGGCCGGGCACCCGGGTGTGGGCGGAGGGACCGTACGGTTCCCTCACCGCGGACCGGCGGACCGCGCACAAGTCGTTGCTGATCGCGGGCGGCGTGGGCATCACCCCGCTGCGGGCGCTGTTCGAGACGCTGCCCGGCGAGGTCACCCTGCTCTACCGGGCCCGCACGGCCGAGGACCTCGCCCTGGGGGGCGAGCTGGAGGCGGTCGCGCGCTGGCGCGGGGCGAAGGTGCTGTACGCGCTCAACGGCGCGCACGGGGAGCGCCCGAGATTCACGGCCGACGCCCTGCGCGCGACCTTCCCCGACCTCTCCGAGCACGACGTGTACCTCTGCGGTCCGCACGGATTCGCCCAGGACCTGTATGCGGCGCTGCGCGCCGCCGGTGTGCCGGACCGCCGTATCCACCACGAGTCGTTCGAGCTGTGAGGCCCGCTGTGCATGCCCTGAAGAAGAACCGTCCCCTGCGCCGTATCGTGCTGGCGAGCGCCGCCACCGTCTCCGGGATGGTGCTGCTGCTGTCGCTGAAACCGCACACGAGCCCGGCGGTGGCGGTCGGCCCGCCGTCACCCGTGCCGTACAGCAGTTCGAGCGCGTCGGCCGGCGGGTCCTCCGGCGGCACCACCGGTGGCTCCACCGCCGCGCCGGCCACCGGCACGAAGACCGTCACCGGGGACACCGTCCAGACCCGCTGGGGCCCCGTCCAGGTGCGTGTCACGCTCAAGGACGGCAAGCTGACCGACGTAGAGGCGATCAGCTACCCGCAGGACAATCCGCGCGACCAGGAGATCAACAGCTACGCCGTCCCCCAGCTGCGGCGAGAGGCGCTGGCCGCGCAGAGCGCCGACATCGACACCGTCTCCGGAGCCACGTACACCAGCGACGGATACCGTCAGTCTCTCCAGTCCGCCCTGGACTCGGCCTGACGCTGAACACTCGGCGGTCGCGGCACGTATCTGTGGGCCAAGGGTCAAGTCCCCACGGAGGAACCGTGACCACCACGCTCGCAGGCGGACGTGCCGCCAGACGCCAGACGATGCGCCGCATCCGCCCGCGCCGCTCCCCGGCCGTACCGCTGTTGCTCGCCGTGTGGGCGGGCGCGGCGGCCGTGCTGTGGCTGTGGTGGCACAACACGCCGTCCATCGCGGACAACAACGGCAAGATCCTGAACGCGGGCCGGATCACCGGCCTGCTCGCCGGCTACCTCATGGCGCTGGTCGTGCTCCAGATGGCCCGGGTGCCCGCCCTGGAGCGGCGGGTCGGCTCCGACCGCGTCGCCCGCTGGCACGCGATGAGCGGCCGCTACACCCTCTGCCTGGTCTTCGCGCACATCTTCCTGACCATGTGGGGCTACGCGCTCCAGGCGGGGAAGTCGCTCGGCGACATCGTCCAGCAGACCATCGACTCCATCAACCAGCTGCCGGACATGGGCAAGGCCGCCATCGGCACCGGCCTGTTCGTGGTCATCGGACTGACCTCGATCGGCGTGGTCCGCCGCAGGCTGCCGTACGACACCTGGTACCACGTGCACCTGTTCACGTACGCGGCGGTGTTCCTGACGTTCTGGCACCAGATCACCACCGGCAACGACTTCGCCCTCGAGCCCACCGCGAAGACCTTCTGGTACGGGCTGTACGGCTCGGTCACCGCTCTGGTGCTCTGGTACCGCATCCTCGTCCCGATCCGGCTGAACCTGCGTCACCGCATGCACGTCGAGGCGGTCATCGAGGAGACGCCCGGCATCGTGTCGGTGCTCATCGGCGGCCGCAAGCTGCACCGGATCGGCGCGGAGGCCGGACAGTTCTTCCGCTGGCGGTTCCTGGCGCCGGGCATGCGGTTCAGCTCGCACCCGTACTCGCTGTCGGCGGCGCCCCGCCCGGACATGCTCCGGATCACCGTGAAGGCGATCGGCGATCACACCGCGGCGCTGCGCGAACTGCGCCCCGGCACCAAGGTGTGGGCCGAGGGCCCGTACGGCGCGATGACGGCCTCCCGCCGCAGCCGCGGCAAGGTGCTCCTGGTCGCGGGCGGCGTCGGCATCACGCCCATGCGCGTCCTGTTCGAGACGCTGCCCGGCGCGGCCGGCGACCTGACCCTGCTCTACCGGGCCAACACCACCCAGGACCTGGCCCTGTGGGACGAGCTGGCGGCCATCGCCAAGGAGCGGGGCGCCCGGCTGATGTACGCGGTGAACAGCCCGGAGGGCGAGCGGCCGGACATCTCCGCCGACAGCCTCCAGCGGAAGATCCCGGACATCGACCGGCACGACGTCTTCATGTGCGGCCCGCCCGGGTTCGCGCAGCAGGTGTACGAAGCGCTGCGCGGCGCGGGGGTGCCCGCCCGCCGCATCCATCACGAGTCGTTCGAGATGTGAGCGACGGGGAACGACGGAACCTCCACGGGAACTCGACGGGAAATCAGGAGCTCAGAAGAAGATGCGGAAGAGCCACCCCATTCGGCGCGTCGTACTGGCCACCGCCGCCACCGTGTCCGGTGTCGTCCTGCTGCTGTCGCTGAAGCCGTCGACGGACACCTCCGCTTCGGCGGCGGGTGCGGCACCGCAGCAGACGGCGCCCGGTCAGGAGTCGCCGCAGGGCGGCACGCAGGTCGCCGCCGGGACGGGCACGGTGACCGGTGACGCGGCCCAGACCCAGTACGGGGTCGTGCAGGTACGGCTGACCGTGAACAACGGCAAGATCACCAAGGCCGAGGCGGTACAGGCCCCCAAGGGCGGGACGAGCGACCAGAAAACGGCGCTGTCCGTGCCCAAGCTCAACCAGGAGGCCGTGACGGCGCAGAGCGCGAAGATCGACTCGGTGTCCGGGGCGACGTACACGAGCACCGGTTACAAGCAGTCGCTCCAGTCGGCGCTGGACAAGATGAAGGCGGCCGGCGGGTCGACCGGTTCGTCGGGCTCCGCGGGTTCATCCGGTTCATCTGGTTCATCCGGTTCATCGGGCTCGTCTTCCGGCTCCGGCGGGGCCGCGCAGGCCGCCAAGACCGTGACCGGGCAGGTCGCCCAGACCCAGTACGGGGCGGTCCAGGTCCGGATCACCGTCAGCAACGGCAAGATCACCAAGGCCGAGGCCGTGCAGGCGCCCAAGGGCGGGGTCAGCGACCAGAAGACCGCGCTCGCCGTGCCGAAGCTGAACCAGGAGGCGGTCGCGGCCGGGAACGCGAACATCGACTCGGTCTCGGGGGCCACCTACACGAGCACCGGCTACAAGCAGTCCTTGCAGTCCGCTCTGGACCAGGCCGGTGGTTGAGGCCGTGGCGGAGTCCGCAGAAGCTCCCGCCGCGGTGCGTCGGGCGGAGGAGGTCATGGGGACCGTCTTCTCCTTCGACGTCCGCGGCGGGGAACAGCGCGCCGTGCAGGCCGCCCTCGACGACGCGGTCGCCGGGCTGCACCGGGTCGACGAGGTGTTCAGCACCTACCGCGAGGACAGCCAGGTGTCACGGCTGGCCCGCGGTGAGCTGACCGTGGCCGAGTGCGATCCCGAGGTCGCCGAGGTGCTGGAGCTGGGCGCCGAGGCGGAGCGGGTGAGCGACGGCTGGTTCAGCATGAGGTACCAGGGTCGGCTCGATCCGACCGGGATCGTCAAGGGCTGGGCCGCGGAGCGCTGCGCACGGCGGATCGCGGAGACGGCCGGGGTGAGCGGCGTGAGCGTGAACGGCGGCGGGGACGTCCAGATGCTGGGCGCGCCGGAGCCGCAGCGGCCGTGGCGGGTGGGGGTGGCGGATCCCCTGCGGCCCGGCGGGCTCGCGGCGGTGATCTCGTCCGGCGGGGTCGAGGAGCTGTCCGTGGCCACGTCCGGCACGGCCGAGCGCGGGGCGCACATCGTGGATCCGCGGACCGGGAAGTCGGCGGTCACGGACCTGGTCGCCGTGACCGTGGTCGGCCCTCGGCTGACGTGGGTGGACTGCTGGGCGACGGCCGCGTTCGCGATGGGGTCGCGGGAGGGGCTGGCGTGGCTGGAGTCGCTGCCCGACGTGGAGGCGCTGCTGATCACCGCCGGGGATGAGGTGCGGTGCACCGGGGGGCTGGCCGCCCGTTTGGGGTGACCGGTGCCGCGGCTGGGCGGGGGTGGGGCGCGCAACCCGGCGTTTGCGGGGTGCCGCTGCGCCCACCCGTGCCGCCCCAAGCGGCACGACTGCCCGCAGTTGCGGGGCACCGCCCCCTCAGTGGCCGTTCTGAGCCAGCCGCAGCAGGTGTTCGGCCAGCGCCTTGCCCCCTGTCGGGTCCCTGCTGATCAGCAGCAGCGTGTCGTCGCCCGCGATCGTGCCCAGGATGTCGTGCAGTTCGGCCTGGTCGATCGCCGAGGCCAGGAACTGTGCGGCCCCCGGAGGGGTGCGCAGGACCACGAGGTTGGCGGAGGCCTCCGCGGAGATCAGCAGCTCCTGGGAGAGCCGCCGCATCCGCTCCTCCTTCGCCGACTCCCCCAGCGGCGCGCGGGGCGTACGGAAGCCGCCCTCGCTCGGGACCGCGTAGATCAGGTCGCCGTCGGTGTTGCGGATCTTCACCGCGTTCAGCTCGTCCAGGTCCCGGGAGAGCGTCGCCTGGGTGACGGTCAGCCCGTCGTCGGCGAGGAGCTTCGCCAACTGGCTCTGGGAGCGGACCGGTTGCCGGTTGAGGATGTCCACGATCCGGCGGTGGCGTGCGGTGCGGGTCTGCGGCACGGCAGGTCCCGTGGTCTGGTCGTGGTCCTGCGCATGGCTCATCGTCGTCTCATTCCCCGGATCGTCCGTCCCCGTTCGCTGCATCGAGGATGCCGGGCAGCGCCTGGAGAAGGGCGTTCGCCTCGTCGTCGCCGAGGTTCAGCGGCGGCATCAGCCGTACGACGTCAGGGGCGGGCGCGTTCACCAGGAAACCGGCCTCCTGAGCCGCCTGCTGCACCTGCGGGGCGAGCGGCTCGGTGAGCACGATACCCAGGAGCAGGCCCGCGCCCCGGACGCGGGCGATCAACCGGTGGTTCAGTGACTCGATTCCGTCACGCAATCTCCCGCTCTGCCGCTTCACGTTCTCCAGCAGGCCCTCGGCCGCGATGGTGTCGAGGACGGCGAGTCCGGCGGCGCAGGCGACCGGGTTGCCGCCGAAGGTCGTGCCGTGCTGACCGGGCCGGAGCAGCTCGGCGGCCCGCCCGAAGGCGACGGTGGCGCCGAGGGGCAGCCCGCCGCCCAGGCCCTTGGCCAGGGTCACGACGTCCGGCAGGACGCCCTCGTGGGCCTGGTACTCGAACCAGTTCCCGGTGCGGCCGATGCCGGTCTGCACCTCGTCGAGGACGAGGAGGGATCCGGTGGCCGCCGTGATCGCGCGGGCCGCCTTCAGGTAGCCGGCGGGGGGCACCACGACCCCGTTCTCGCCCTGGATGGGTTCGATGACGACGAGGGCCGTCTCCTCGGTCACGGCGGCCGCGAGCGCCTGCGCGTCGCCGTAGGGCACGTGGGTGACGTCGCCGGGCAGCGGCAGGAACGGCTCCTGCTTGCCGGGCTGCCCGGTGAGCGCGAGGGCGCCCATCGTGCGGCCGTGGAAGCCGCCCTGGGTGGCGACCATGTGGGTGCGTCCGGTCAGCCGGCCGATCTTGAAGGCGCCCTCGTTGGCCTCGGCGCCGGAGTTGCAGAAGAAGACCTTGCCGTCGCGGCCGAAGAGCTGGAGGAGGCGTTCGGCGAGGGCGACGGGCGGTTCGGCGATGAAGAGGTTGGAGACGTGGCCGAGGGACGCGATCTGCCTGCTGACGGCCTCGACGACGGCCGGGTGGGCATGGCCGAGCGCGTTGACCGCGATGCCGCCGACGTAGTCGACGTACTCCTTGCCGTCGGCGTCCCACAGCTTGGCGCCCGCACCGCGCACGAGGGGCAGCCGCGGGGTGCCGTAGTTGTTCATGAGCGCACCCTGCCACCGCTGGGTGAGCTCGGCGTTGGTCGCGGTCCCGGTCATGCGGCATCCCCCTCTTGCTCGTCGGGCACGACCATCGTGCCGATGCCCTCGTCGGTGAAGATCTCCAGCAGGATCGAGTGCTGGACCCGGCCGTCGATGACGCGGGCGGTGGTGACGCCGTTGCGCACGGCGTGCAGGCAGCCCTCCATCTTCGGCACCATGCCCAAGGACAGCTCCGGCAGGAGTTTCTCCAGTTCGGAGGCGGTGAGACGGCTGATCACCTCGTCGGAGTTCGGCCAGTCCTCGTAGAGGCCCTCGACGTCGGTGAGGACCATGAGTGTCTCGGCGCCCAGTGCAGCAGCGAGTGCCGCAGCCGCCGTATCAGCATTGACGTTGTAGACATGTCCGTCGTCCTGACTGCGGGCGATGGAGGAGACGACCGGGATACGGCCGTCGGCGAGCAGTGCCTCGATCGCGCCCGTGTCGATCGCGGTGATCTCGCCCACCCGCCCGATGTCGACCAACTCGCCGTCGATCTCGGGCTGGTGCTTGGTGGCGGTGATGGTGTGCGCGTCCTCACCGGTCAGCCCCACGGCGAGGGGGCCGTGCTGGTTGAGCAGCCCGACCAGCTCGCGCTGCACCTGCCCGGCGAGCACCATGCGTACGACGTCCATGGCGTCCTCGGTGGTGACGCGCAGGCCCGCCTTGAACTCGCTGACGATGCCGTGCTTGTCGAGCGCCCGGCTGATCTGCGGGCCGCCGCCGTGCACGACGACCGGCTTGAGACCGGCGTGCCGCAGGAAGACGACGTCCTGGGCGAAGGCGGCCTTCAGCTCCTCGTTCACCATGGCGTTGCCGCCGAACTTGATGACGACCGTCTTGCCGTGGTGCCGGGTCAGCCAGGGCAGCGCCTCGATGAGGATCTGGGCCTTGGGAAGTGCCGTGTGCTTGCGAGTGCTCATGACGAGTAGGCGCTGTTCTCGTGGACGTAGTCGGCGGTGAGGTCGTTGGTCCAGATGGTGGCGGTCTCGCTGCCGGCGGCGAGGTCGGCGACGATGTGCACCTCGCGGTAGCGCATGTCGACCAGCTCGCGGTCCTCGCCGACACCGCCGTGCTTGCACACCCAGACGCCGTTGATGGCGACGTTGAGCTGGTCGGGTTCGAAGGCGGCCCGCGTGGTGCCGATGGCGGACAGGACGCGGCCCCAGTTGGGGTCCTCGCCGTGGATGGCGCACTTGAGGAGGTTGTTGCGGGCGATGGAGCGGCCCACCTCGACGGCGTCGTCCTCGGTCGCGGCGTTGATCACCTCGACCTTGATGTCCTTGCTGGCGCCCTCGGCGTCCCGGATGAGCTGCTGCCCGAGGTCGTCGCAGACGGCCCGTACGGCCTCGGCGAACTCCTCGTACTCCGGGGTGAATCCGGTGGCACCGGAGGAGAGCAGCAGCACGGTGTCGTTGGTGGACATGCAGCCGTCGGAGTCGACGCGGTCGAAGGTGACCTTGGTGGCGGCGCGCAGCGCCTTGTCCAGGGTGTCGTTGTCGAGCTCGGCGTCGGTGGTGAGGACGACCAGCATGGTGGCGAGGCCCGGCGCGAGCATGCCCGCGCCCTTGGCCATGCCGCCGACGGTCCAGCCGTCCCCGGTCACGACGGACGTCTTGTGGACGGTGTCGGTGGTCTTGATGGCGATGGCGGCCTTCTCGCCGCCGTGCTCGGAGAGCTGGGCCGCGGCCGTCTCGACGCCCGGGAGCAGCTTGTCCATGGGCAGCAGTACTCCGATGAGGCCGGTGGAGCAGACGGCGACCTCGATGGGGCCCCGCCCGAGGACGTCAGCGACCTTCTCGGCGGTGGCGTGGGTGTCCTGGAAGCCCTTGGGGCCCGTACAGGCGTTGGCGCCACCGGAGTTGAGGACCACGGCCGACACCTGGCCGCTCTTGAGGACCTGCTCGGACCAGAGCACCGGCGCGGCCTTCACACGGTTGGAGGTGAAGACGCCCGCGGCGGCACGGCGCGGCCCGTTGTTGACCACGAGGGCCAGGTCGGGGTTGCCGTTCTCCTTGATCCCGGCGGCGATGCCCGCCGCCGTGAATCCCTTGGCTGCCGTGACACTCACTGCATCTCCTTGTTCGCTCCGCCGCGGATGGGGGTCCCCCCGCTCGAGCGAAGCCGAGAGTGGGGGAGGCTGATGTCACTGTCGCCCGTGCAGCGCAGCGGTGCGGCCATCGTCGTCGTCTGCGGCCCGGTGGCTGCACGTGCGTCACTCACGGTGCGACTCCGATCGTGGAAAGTCCCGTGGTCTCGTCGAGACCCAGGGCGATGTTCATGCTCTGGACGGCACCGCCGGCGGTGCCCTTGGTCAGGTTGTCGATCGCGCTGATCGCGATGATGCGCCCCGCGGCCTCGTCGTACGCGACCTGCACCTGAACGGCGTTGGAACCGTGGACGGACGCGGTGGCCGGCCACTGCCCCTCGGGCAGGAGGTGGACGAAGGGCTCTTCGGCGAAGGCCTTCTCGTAGGCGGCGCGGACCGACTCCGCGGTGACTCCCTCACGGGCCTTCGCGCTGCAGGTGGCGAGGATCCCCCGGGACATCGGCGCGAGGGTGGGGGTGAAGGAGACGGAGACGGGCTCCCCGGCGGCCGCGCTCAGGTTCTGGATCATCTCGGGGGTGTGCCGGTGCCCCCCGCCGACGCCGTACGGCGACATCGACCCCATGACCTCGCTGCCCAGCAGGTGCGGCTTGGGCGCCTTGCCCGCGCCGGAGGTACCGGACGCGGCGACGATCACGGCCTCGGTCTCGGCGAGCCCGGCGGCGTATGCCGGGAAGAGCGCGAGGGAGACGGCGGTCGGGTAGCAACCGGGCACCGCGATGCGCTTGGACCCCTCCAGCGCAGCGCGGCCACCCGGAAGTTCGGGGAGACCGTAGGGCCAGGTCCCGGCGTGCGGGGAAGCGTAGAACTTCTCCCAGTCGGCGGCGGCCTTGAGCCGGTGGTCGGCGCCCATGTCGACGACGAGCACGTCCGGGCCGAGCTGCTCGGCGACGGCGGCGGACTGCCCGTGGGGCAGGGCGAGGAACACCACGTCATGCCGTCGGCCCTGCCCGGCGAGCACCTCGGGGGTGGTCTCCTCCAGCACGCGGCCGGCCAGCGGCAGCAGGTGCGGCTGGAGCGCGCCGAGCCGCTGCCCCGCGTTGGAGTTGCCGGTCAGGGCCCCGATCTCGATCTCGGGGTGCGCGAGGAGCAGCCGCAGGACCTCTCCGCCCGCGTATCCGCTCGCTCCGGCCACCGCCGCTCGTACCGCCATGTCACCCTCCTCCTGGATGGCATGACTATACGTTTCGCTGCACGTTTATGCAATCTAGGCCGTGCCTGCCTTGGGGACCATGATCCAGCGGGAGACGACGAAGGTCACCGGGATCGCCGCCATGGACGCGCCGAGCGGGGCGAACCGGCTCCCGTGATGCAGGACGCCGACGATCACGTACACGCCTGCCGTGGTGATCAGGAAATTGGCGGCGTTCGTCAGGGGGAACAGCAGGAATTTCCGCCAGGTCGGCCGCGTCCGGTAGGTGAAGCGCGCATTCAGGAAGAAGGAGCCGGTCATGCTGAGCAGGAATGCAAGGACATGGGCACCGAGATACGGCAAGGCGATGAGAAAAAGGAGGTAAAAGCCGTAGTACGTGGCCGTGTTGATCACACCGACCACGGCGAAGGTGAGAATCTGCCTCCGCATGGGGCGCGGTGTCTCGGTGGGCATCAGGGAATCAGGTCTTTCGCTCGTTCCACGTTGGTCGCCTTCACCAAGAAGTGCGGACGTCCCTTGACCTCGTAGTAGATCCGGCCCGTGTACTCCCCGATGACCCCCAGCATGGTCATCTGGACACCGGCGAGGGCCGTGACGGCGGTGATGATCGTGACATACCCGGGTGTCTCCACGCCGTTGACGAGCGCCGCGCCCACGATCCACGCCGTGTACGCCCCCGCGCACAGCAGCAGGGCCACGCCGAGGTAGAGGGCGGCCCGCAGCGGGCGGTTGTTGAACGAGAGCAGTCCGTCGATCCCGTAGTTGAGCAGGCCTCGCAAGCTCCACGAGCTGCGGCCGTGCTCGCGCACGGCGTTCTCGTACTCGAAGGTGGTGCTGGGGAACCCCACCCAGGCGAACAGGCCCTTGGAGAAGCGGTTGTACTCGGTGAGGGCCAGGATCGCGTCCACCACGCGGCGCGACAGCAGCCTGAAGTCACCGACGCCGTCGACGAGTTCCACGTCGACGAGACGGTTGACGAGCCGGTAGTACAGGCGGGCGGTGAAGGTGCGGGTGATCCGGTCGCCGCTCCTGGTGCGTTTGGCGATGACCTGGTCGTAGCCCTGTTCGCGCAGGTCCACCATGCGTTTGATCAGTTCCGGCGGGTGCTGGAGGTCCGAGTCCATGACGACCACGGAGTCTCCCGAGGCGTTCCGCAGGCCGGCCAGCAGCGCCGCCTCCTTGCCGAAGTTGCGGCTGAAGGAGACGTACCGCACGCGCGAGTCGAGGTCGGCGAGCCGTTTCAGGACGGCGAGGGTACGGTCGCGGCTGCCGTCGTCGACGTACACGAACTCCATGTCGTGGCCGAGCCGCAGGAGTTCGTCCGCGACCTGCTGGACGTGGTCGTGGAAGCGCTCGATGACGTCTTCCTCGTTGTAGCAGGGCGCGACGATCGAGATGAGCATGGTTCTCCCCCTGGAGCGCGGCGTCGGAGCGCCGGTCACGCGCTCGCGCTGTCGTGTGGACGGGTGGTCGGCGAGGGCGCCGCGGCCCGCCGTCTGCGGACGGCGGTGAAGGCACCGACCAGGGTCAGGGACAGCAGCGAGACACCCCCGACCGTGGCGCCCAGCCGCAGGCCGGGCGGGTGGAACGTGCAGGTCAGACTGGTCGCGGTGCCGTCGATCGGCACGGCGATCAGGCCGTGGTACTCCCGGGCGGGTACGGCGGCCGCATCGCCCGTGGCGCAGCGCCAGCCGGCGATCCGGGGCGCCGCCACGACCGCGGTTCCCTTGCTGCCCGCGGGGAGCCGGGCCCGGACGGTGCCGTCGGAGACGGTCACCTCGGTGGCGCCGGTGGTCCTGAGACGCTCGACCGCGGTGCGCAGCCGGGCGGTGTCCAGGCAGCCGACCGCGCCGTCCGGGACGAGGCTCGTCCGGTCCGGGGACAGGTCGATCCGGAGCCGTCCGGAGGCGGGCACCGTGCCGAGCCGCTGCATGGAGGCGATCTTGGTGACGGGGTGGTCGGACCGGAACCGTCCGGTCGGGCCGTGGGCCGGGTCACCCGCGAGGCGGGCGGTGCCCGAGAAGTACGGCGCCCACAGGTACACCACGCTGCCGGCCGGGCAGCGGGCCGTGATCGTCGGCTGCCGTGCCGCGCTCCCGGCCGGGAGGGCGCCGAGGCGCAGGCCGGGTCGCGCGTCGTCGCTGCGGTCCGGTGTCTTTCCGGCACCGGTGCGCACGGTCAGCCGGGGCACGGTGTAGACGCGGGTGCCCAGCAGCAGCTCCTGGTTGCGGTACGGCGACGGGCCGAAGGCGGAGACGTCCGTACGGCCGTGGGTGCGAGCCGTGGACGGCCGCACCGTGACCAGGGGCGCTGCGTCCTGCCGGGACACGGTCGTCCGGCTGCCGTCCTGCGGGAACCAGTTCTGGTGCGGGTCCGGCGGGGAGTGCACCCGTGCGCCGACCGAGAAGACCGCGTCCGTGACGGCGTTGTCCAGGCTCTGCAGATTGCGGCCGCGCGAGGTCCAGCCGTCCCCGAGTGCGGTGAGCATGCGGCTGAGGACGTCGGAGGTGAGGCTGCTGTAGTACTGCGCGCCCTGGCCGCCCACCTCCAGCGGGTCGTTGCCGACGGTCTGCTCCCGGCCCGGTTCGGTGCGGTACCGGGGCCAGTCGTCGGCGCCCGCGATCGCCTCGGACTGCCGTTGCTGGCGTGCCCCCCAGGGGGCGTAGTCGTCCATGTGGGCGAGCCGCAGCCGCGTGGCCACGGCGGAGGTGGCGGTGGCCTCGCCGAACTGCCCGCCGAGGAGCAGGGCCACGGCCAGCCCGGCCAGGGCGGTGCGGCGCCCGCCGTCCGTGCGGCGCCCGCCGTCCGTGCGACCCAGCAGGGCCAGTCCGGCCAGCGCGGCCAGGGCGGCGAGCAGGGCGATCGGCAGGGTGAAGGGCCGGCGCGCGATCTCGCTTCCGCTCGCGCCGGCCATGATCAGCGCGAGCAGCCCGGCCGCGGCTCCCAGCGCGCGCCGGTCGGGCGGACCGTACGAGAGCGAGGTCCACGCGGCGATCACCAGCAGCGCGCACAGGACGAAGGCCTGGCGGTACGCGCTGCCCTGCGGGGTGGCGAAGGCGTGCCAGACCAGATGGGTCGGCCCCCACTGCATCGACAGCGTCACCGCCGCCACCAGCAGCGTCCACCCGGTGCGCACCCGCCGGGGAACGGCCCGGTGGAAGGGCAGGGCGAGGGCGAGCAGCAGTGCCGTGGTGCCCACGTACACGGCCGGGCTGCTGAAGCTGTACGTCGTCGGCAGCAGGCGGGCCAGCAGGTCCTCGGTCGGTACCGGCCTGAACTGCCTGACCCGGCCCGGATAGGCGTGCCTGGTCCCGAAGTAGACGACCGTCACCAGCGGGGCGGAAAGACCGATGCCGAGTGCGGTGGTCAGTCCCGCCCGGCCCGCCGCCGCGAGCCGGCGCCGACGCGGGAGTTCGGACAGCCACAGCCGGAGCAGCAGCACCAGGCCGGCGCCGAGGGTGGCCATGTACGCCGTGTAGAAGTTGGCGATCCAGGCGAGCGCCACGACCAGCGCGCCGAGGACCGGTCGCCGTCCGCTCAGCGCCCACTCGCCGACCAGGCACAGCAGCGGCAGGGCGATGAGGCCGTCGAGCCACATCGGGTTGTACGCGGCCATCGCCACGCTCCAGCCGCACAGGGCGTAGGAGGCGCCGAGCAGTCCCGCCGCCCACCAGCGGCCGGGGCGCAGGGCGAACAGCAGCCAGGCCATGGCCGCGCCGGCGGACGCCGTTTTCAGCACGGTGATCACATAGACCGCGAGGTCGATCTCGTCCCTCGGGAACACGGCGACGAGCAGGGCGAACGGACTGCTGAGATACGTACCGAGGTCGGGCAGGAAGCTGGAGCCGAATCCGGACTGCCAGTTGACCAGGAGACCGCCGTCGGCTCTTCCGTGCAGCAGGTCCCACAGGTGCGCGTGGAACGGCACGTACTGGTTGCCCAGGTCGTTGACGTTGCGGGTGCGGGGCCCGAAGGGGTAGCTGCGCGCGACGGCGTCGGCGGCACAGAACACGAGGACGGTGACGGCCGCCGCGAGCAGGGCCGCGGTGGGGGCCGGTCCGGCCGCCGGGCGTGGCAGCCGGAACCCCGTACGGCCCCGGCCCTCACCTGCCTGGTCGGACGGCGGATCTGCGGGCGGTCCGGGCGTGGCGTCCGGCGCCGGACGGGTTGTCGGTTTCACGCCTTGTTCCTGTACGCGCGGCGCCGTCCGTTCCTGTGAGGAGTGCCACACGAAAGGGCGGTGGGCAGAGTCGTGCGTTCCATTCTTTGCAGGCCCCCAGAGGAAGTGGGACGCATGGCGTCTCGTCCGGGGGTGTCACTCCCCGTGCATTATCGATTCGCCGTCTTAGACGGGCCGTGATTCCGAATGGTTGTGTCGTGTACGGAAATCGGCGAGGGGTATTCCGAATAGGGCTGCGGGCCCGAAGAAAAGTCCGGTGAACGCCAGGCGAACAGGAATTGTCCCGCGTGCGATTCAGGGGTGAATGAATTCGGCCGCGGCGACCGGCTTGACCTGGAGCGCGCTCCAGGTCCTACGGTCTCCGCGAGCACCGCGCCGCGCCGGACGGCACCAGCACCCCACGAACGGCCGCTCGACGAGAGGCGGCCGGGAACGGATGACCCGACATGAGCGAGAGCACCACGCGTGAAGAGCGTTTCGCCCACGGCCTGGAGGTCCTGCGGGCCGTCGACGGCGAGGCCGGGCAGCGGGTCGTCGACTCGCTCGCCGACATAAATCCCGAGCTGGGCCACCAGGTCGTCGCCTGGGGGTTCGGCGAGATCTACGCACGCCCCGGACTCGCCCCGCGCGACCGCCAGTTGGTGACACTCGGCATGCTCACCGCCCTCGGCGGCTGCGAGCCCCAGCTGGACGTCCACATCAACGCGGCCCTCAACGTGGGCCTGACGCCCGAGCAGATCGTCGAGGCGTTGCTGCACTCCGCCGGGTACTGCGGCTTCCCCAAGGCCCTGAACGCCACGTTCGTGGCCAAGAAGGTCTTCGCCGAGCGCGGGCTGCTGCCGGTGGGACAGCAGCCCGCGGACGACTCCGCGGCTACCTCTTCCTGATCCGCAGGAAGGTGACGGAGTTCGCCGGGAAGGTGTAGGTGAACCTGTCCGCGACTCCCTCGAAGGTGGAACGCACGGGAGCGACCGGGTTGGTCGTCTCGGTGTTCACCGCGTCGGGTGCGGCGGCGAGCGTGGTCACCCGGGCCTTCGGGGCGACCTTCGCACCGCCCAGGTCGATCGCCGTACGGGCCGCCGACGCCTGGGCGTTGACCACCTTGACGATCAGGTCACCGGTCCTCTTGTCCGCGGTGACGACCTGGCGGAACGGCTCGGCCGGCTTGTCGTCGGTGAAGCTGCCCCACTCCTCGCCGTCGAGGTAGAGGCTCACCCGGCGGCCCCGCACCTTGATGTCGACGTCGTAGGTACGGCCGGTCTCGATGGTCCCGGGCTTGGAGATCAGCGTCGACTTGCCGCCGTCCACGGCCTGCTCGACGGCGCTGGTGGTGTTGTTCCAGCCGCCCAGGTTCCACCAGTAGTAGTTTCCGGTGTCCTTGACACCGAAGGCGACGAGGAAGCCTTCCTTGCCGGACTTCTTGGTGGCCTTCACCCGCAGGTCGTAGTCGTGCCAGGAGGTGTCACCGGCCGAGACCATGGTGTTCTCGGCGGTGTCGGAGCTCTGGACGTACTGCCCGTCCTGGACGGACCAGCTGCCGCTGCCGGTGTGGGTCCACTTCGAGGCGTCACCGGAGAAGTCGTCGTCGAGCAGGCCCGTCCCGTCCGCCGAGTTGACCTTCACGTCGTCGTAGGCGGCGCTGGTGTTCCAGGTGGACAGGCCGACGGCGCCGGCGATGGGAGCCTGGAGGGAGGGTGTGCCGGTGGCGGTCGAGGGCACCACGCGGTCGCCCACGTTGTTCATGAACAGCTTCTGGACCTCGTAGTTGGCCGAGCCCCAGGAGGCGTGATTGTTGAACCACACCATGTCCGGGCTCCACTGCACGTAGTCCTCGTTCGCGAACAGCGGGGCGTAGGAGGCGAGTTCGACGACGTCGGCGTTGCGTTCCAGACCGGTCATGTAGGCGGCCTCGGCGAGGCCGTTCTTGAACGCGTTGCCCCAGGAGGCGTACTCGCCGAGGAAGACCTTCGGGCCGCCGCGGTCGTAGGAGTCGTAACGGTCGTTGTTCTGCAGGAACCACTGCGGGCTGTTGTAGTAGTGCTCGTCGACCATGTCGACCTTGGCGTCCCGGTTGAGCTGCCAGGCCGTGTCGAAGGTGGAACCGGCGTCGTCAGGGCCGGAGTTGGAGATGACCGTCATGTACGGGTACTCGGCCTGGATCGCGGCGCGGAACTGCTTGAAGCGGGCGAAGAACTCGTTGGGGAGGTTCTCCTCGTTGCCGACCTCGATGTGGGTGAGGTGGAAGGGCTTCGGGTGGCCCATCTCCGCACGCTTCCTGCCCCAGGCCGAGGTGACCGGACCGTTGGCGAACTGGATGAGGTCGAGGGTGTCCTGGATGTGCCGCTTGAGCAGCGCGTCGTCGTCGACGGCCTTGTTCTGGCCGCAGCCGGTGACCAGAGCGGGGACGACGGGCAGGGGCATGGCGCCGATGTCCTCGGCGAACCGGAAGTACTCGTAGTAGCCGAGGCCGTAACTCTGGTTGTATCCCCAGAAGTTGGCGTTTGTGGCGCGCCGCTCGACCGGGCCGACGGTGTCCTTCCACTGGTACGAGCGCTTGCGCTGCCAGCCGGAGGCCTCGCTGTAGTCCTGCATGGAGCCGGTGTTGACCAGGCAGCCGCCGGGGAAGCGCACGAAGCCCGGGTGGAGGGCGGCGACCCTCTCGGCGAGGTCCTTGCGCAGGCCGTTCGGCTCGTGCTTGTAGGTGTCCCGGGGGAACAGGGACACCATGTCGAGGGCCGCGGCGCCGGAGGAGGCCACGGTGAGGCGGCCGGCGGTGCTGGTGCGGGTCGCGGTGAAGGTGGCCCGGTACTGGGCCCAGCCGCCCTTCACGGCCACCTGCCGGGCGCTCGCCAGCGCGCCCTCGGCGTCCTGGAGGGTGACGGCGAGGGCGGTGCCGGTCTCGGCCCGGGCCCAGACCGAGAAGTCGTACTTCGCGCCCTGCGCCACGGCGATGCCGGTGTTGTAGCCGGAGTTCGTGACGGACGAGCCCGCGTCCAGGGAGAGGTAGTCGCGGTTACGGTCGTCGAGGCGGCCGGAGTCGTCGACGACCCGGGCCGTGCCGCCGACCGTCCAGGCCGTCAGCGGGGTGTACGACTTGCTGTCGGCGGTGGAGTACTCGAAGGACCGGTTCTGCACGAGCTCGGCGTACAGGCCCCCGTCGGCGGCCCGGTTGATGTCCTCGAAGAAGACGCCGTACATCGTCCTGCCGATCCTGGCGCCCGGGGTGCCGGGGTCGACGGTGATGGCGTAGTCGGTGACGTCCTCGGCATGGGCGGGGGCGGGGAGCACGGTCGCGGCGAGGAGGAAAGCGCTTGCCCCGAGGGCAAGTCTCCAGCGGGTGCGGGTGGAGCGTGACATGGATACTCCGCGGCTCTCGAAGTAGTTCGAACTGGTTCGAAATATCAGACAGCGGTCAGCACTTCGAACGGCAAGATAGGGAAGGGGTGTGGGCACGTCAATGGGACCTGTGCGCGGGGACGTAAGGTCGACGGCGAGGAAGGGATGACGATGGGCGACTTCTGGCCCGTGCCGGACGTGCTGGCCCATCTCGCCGGGCGCTGGCGCGTGGAGCGCACCGTGCGGGATCTGGCGAGTGGCGAAGAGGGCCGTTTCGAAGGCGTCACCGCCTTCGGTCCGCTGACCGGAGGCGGGCTGCTGCACGAGGAGTCCGGCACGTTCACCTGGCAGGGCGTGACCCGTCCCGCCGCGCGGACCCTGCGCTTCCTGCCGGGCGGTTCACCGGGCACCGCGGACATCCGCTTCGCGGACGGGCGGCCCTTCCACGACCTGGACCTGACCTCCGGGCACCACGTCGCCGACCACCCCTGCTCCGCGGACCTCTACCGGGGCGAGTTCACCGTCCGGGACGAGGACCACTGGCGGACGGTATGGCGGGTCGGCGGCCCCGCGAAGGACCTCGTGCTGACCACCGACTACGCCCGCGCGCGCTGAGCCGACGACGCCCCGTCGAGGCGGAGGTTCCAGCGGCCCGCCCAGCCCGTGACGGTGGTCGTCGACAGGGGGCGGACGTCGATGTTCCAGTACGTCGAGGGCGGCGCCTTCAGGACGTACACGAGGGCGGCGCGGATCACCGAGGGCTCGGCCACGGCGACGATGCGGCCGCCGTCGTCGCCGGGGCGGGTGTCGAGCCAGCCGCCGACACGGGTGATGAACGCCAGCAGGGACTCGCCGCCGTGCGGTGCGGAGCGCGGGTCGGCGAGCCAGGCGTCCACCGACTGCGGCTCGCGGGCCATCGCCTCGCCGAGCGTGAACCCGCGCCAGCGGCCCATGTCGCAGTCCCGCAGGGCGAGCTGCACGAGCGGGGCGTAGCCCAGGGCGTCGCCGGTGGCACGACTGCGCGGCGTCGGCGAACAGTAGCGCAGGTCGGCCCCGGCCAGTGGCAGCAGCTCCCCCGCGGCACGCTGCACCTCGTCCCAGCCCGCCTGGTCCAGCGGCCGGACGTCATCGAAGCGCTCCGCGAGCAGCGGGGAGCTGCGCGCGGCGGCGACGAACGTGACCCGAAGTTGCATGCGGAGATGGTGTGCCTCGCCGGAACACAGGTCAAGGGGCGTTGCGTGGGAGTTACTGGAGGTTTGCAAATCCTTACCGGGAGGTCAGGACCTGTCGGACAAGTCGGACGAAAGCCGCGTCAATTCGTCATCAATTCGTGGTCAACTCGACTCTTCGGGCGTCTCGAAGTAGAGCGCCATCCACTGGTCCGGCCGTTCCAGCGGCGCGAAGCCGAGCTTCTCGTAGACCCCGTGCGCGTCGTGGGTCGCGAGCAGGACGCGCCGCACCCCGTACGGCCGCAGGTGTTCGCGCACTCCCCCGACCAGCGCCGTGCCGACCCCCTTCCCGCGCACCGACGGGTCGACGTACACATCGGCGAGCCAGGCGAACAGTGCCCGGTCGGTCACCACGCGCGCGTACGCCACCTGCTCCCCCGAGGCCGTCTCGTACACCCCGAAGTTGAGCGAGGACGCCATCGCGTGCTCGTGCTTCTCGCGGGGGCGCCCGATCGCCCAGTACGCGTCGGTCGACAGCCAGTGGTGGACGCGGTCGACGTCGACGCGATCGGTGTCGGCGGAGAACTCATAGCCCTCGGGCAGGTCGGGTGCATCGCTCATGCCGGGATCCTCCCAGGCCGGCCGGAGCGAGGGCGATCGAATTCACCGCGGGGCGCGGGTGTCGCCGGACGCCGGAGGGCTGGTCCCAGGCCTGTCCGGCGGATCATGCCGCAGACGCGGGGCCCGACACGTCCTCCCCCAAGCTCTTCGAGCAGGGGGACCTCCATGGCCCCGCTCACCTGAGTTGATGAGGCGCCGTTGCTTTCCTGCGACCTGATCCGCCGGACAGGCCCTACCGGAGCACCTCGTCGCAGGCCGCCCGCAGTCGTCGTACGCCCTCCGTGATCTCGCCCGTCCCGGCGACCGCCGCGAAGCTCAACCGGACGTGTGCGGCGGGGGGTTCGGCGCTGAAGTACGGGCGGCCGGGGGTGATCGCGACGCCCGCACGCAGGGCGGCCGCGGTCAGGGCGGAGTCGTCGGCACCGTCGGGGAGGCGGAGCCAGAGGTGGTAGCCGCCGGACGGGACGTGCGGCAGGGCGAGTTCGGGGAGGTGAAGGCGGAGCGCGCCGGTCATGACGTCGCGACGGGTCTTCAACTCGGCGGAGACGGTGCGCAGATGGCGCGGCCAGGCGGATGAGCCGACGAGTTCGAGTGCGGCCTCCTGGAGCGGGCGGGGGACGAAGAAGCTGTCGACGACCTGGATGGCCCTGAGCCTTTCCAGCACGGGACCGCGAGCCGCCAGGGCGCTCACCCGGAAACTGGGCGAGGTCGCCTTCGTCAGCGAGCCGACGTGGACGACGACACCGTCGGCGTTCTCGGGGTCCTCGGCCGCCAGCGGACGCGGCAGCGGGCCCGCGTCCGCGTGCACCAGCCGTCGTACGAAGTCGTCCTCGATCACGAAGGCGCCCGCGGCGCGGGCGATGCGCAGCACCTCTGCGCGCCGGCCGGGGGCGAGCACGGCGCCGGTCGGGTTCTGGAACAGGGGCTGGCAGACGAACACCCGGGCGCCGGTCGCCCGGAACGCGTCGGCGAGCAGCTCCGGCCTCACCCCGTCGGGGTCGACCGGCACGGGCACGGGGCGCAGTCCGGCCGCGCGGGCGATCGCCAGCATGCCCGGGTAGGTGGGTGACTCGACGAGCACCGGGGCGCCCGGCGGGGCGAGCGCGCGCAGGGCGGTGGCCAGCGCGGACTGGCCACCCGCGGCGATCAGCACCTCGGCCGCGCCGACGGAGCCGCCGATGCTCCGCGCGAACCACTCCCGCAGCTCGGGCAGCCCCTCCATGGGCGGCCGCCCCCAGGCGCCGGGGCGCCGCCCGGCCCGGGCCAGGGCCGCGGCCATGGCCCGTTCGGGCTGGAGCGAGGGATGCAGATAGCCGCCGCTGAGCTCCAGCACACCGGGCGGCGGGGCGGCGAGCGAGACCGTCACCCCCGAGGCGTCCACGGTGCGCGGTACGAGCTCGGCGGCGCCGTCGGCGCTGAGCGCGACCTCCTGCCAGGAGGTGTCCCCGGCAGGGGCGGGCGTGGCATGCGGCCGCGCGCGGAACGCTCCGGCGCCGGGGCGGGTGACCACCAGGCCCTCGGCCGCCAGCTGCGCCAAGGCGCGCGAGACGGTCACCGGGCTCACCCGGAACCGCTCGACGAGGGCGCGACTCGACGGGAGCTTTCCACCGGGCGAGTAGCGGTCAAGCTCCTGTCGCAGTCGGTTCGCCAGTTCGACGACACTGCTACTCTCTTGCATGAGAGCACAGAGTAGCGCTACTGCGCCGACTGCGATAGCGGTCACCACCCACCGGGAGCGCCCCGGCCTGGGCACGCTCCAGGCCGCCCTCGGCGTCACCGCCTTCTCCCTCACCTTCCCGGCCACCGCGTGGGGCCTGGAGGGCTTCGGGCCCTGGTCGCTGGTGGCCGTGCGCGGCGTCCTCGCGGCGGTGATCGCGGGCTGCTGTCTGCTCGCCCTGAAAGTGCCGCTGCCCGACCGCCGGCACTGGGCGGGTCTGGCCGTGGTCGCCGCCGGAGTGGTGTTCGGTTTCCCGCTGCTGACCACCCTCGCCCTGCAGACCTCCACCACCTCGCACGCCGCCGTCGTGGTGGGCCTGCTGCCGCTGACCACGGCGCTCTTCTCCACCCTGCGCACGGGCGTCCGGCCCTCCCGCACTTTCTGGACGGCGGCGCTGGCCGGCGCGGCCGCGGTGCTCGCCTTCACCGTGCAGCAGAGCGGCGGCGCGCTCACGGCCGCCGACGGCTATCTGTTCGGGGCGCTGCTGGTGTGCGCGGCCGGCTACACCGAGGGCGGCCGGCTGGCCCGGGTCATGCCGGGCTGGCAGGTCATCGGCTGGGCACTGGTGCTGTGTCTGCCGCTCAGCGTGCCGGCGGCCGCGCTGGCGCTGTCGTACGAACCCGTGCGGCTGACCGCGCACGGCGTGGCGGGACTGCTCTGGGTGGCGGTCGGCTCGCAGTTCCTCGGTCTCGTCGTCTGGTACCGCGGCATGGCGGCCATCGGCATTCCGAAGGCCAGCCAGTTGCAGTTGGCCCAGCCGCTGCTCACACTGGTGTGGTCGGTGCTGCTGCTGGGCGAGCACCTCACGGCGGCCGCTCCGCTGACTGCCGCAGCTGTGCTCGTGTGCATCGCCGTCACGCAACGATCGAGTTCGTGAGTTCATGAGGAGGCCCACAGATGCGCGCAACCGTGGGCGACCGCCTTGTCCAGCACGGCAGGGTGGTCGGTCAGCACGACCAGGTGAGCGAAGTCGTCGAAGTGATGGGCACGGAGGGCCATCCGCCCTACCGCGTCCGCTTCCCGGACGGGCACGAGGCCGTCATGTCCCCCGGTCCCGACTGCGAGGTGCGCCACCTGGACAAGGAGAAGTGATCAGCGTGGTGGACTCGCCGGCTGCCGGTAGTGGTCGGCGATCACCCGTGCCATCGCTCCGGCCGGGTCCTTCGTCACTTCCCGGGCGGAGAAGAAGACGTGCCCGCGCACCTGAGGGTGGGCGGCGGCAAGGGTGAGGTGTCGGGACAGCTCGGCCGGATCCTGCCAGGCCGGAGGCTCGCCCGCGGCACCCGCCTTGTACAGGGCCTCACCCACGTACAGCTTCGTCTTCGTCCCCTTGGCCACCTCCGCCCACCAGGGCACCAGCTCGGCGTAGTCGGCCCCGGCGAAGCCGATGTGCCAGTAGATCTGCGGGGCGATGTAGTCCACCCAGTGTTCGCGGACCCACCGGCGGGTGTCCGCGAACAGGTCGTCGTACGTCTGCACGCCCGCCCGGGTGGCGGAGCCCCGTGCGTCGTTCGTGGCGTTGCGCCACACCCCGAACGGGCTGACCCCGAACTGGGTGCCGGGCCGGATCCGCTCGATCCGCGCGGCGGTCTCCCGTACCAGCTTGTCGATGTTGTCACGGCGCCAGGCCGCACGGTTCACGAAGTCGCCGCCGTAGGTGTCGTACGCGGCGTCGTCGTCGAAGCTCTGGCCGGCCACCGGATACGGGTAGAAGTAGTCGTCGAAGTGGACGGCGTCGACCGGGTACTTCGACACGGCGTCGAGCATCGCGTCCTGGACGAAGGCGCGGACCGCGGGCAGGCCCGGGTTGTAGTAGAGCTTTCCGCCGTACGGCACCGCCCAGTGGGGGTGCTTGCGGGCCGGGTGGGAGGCGACGAGCTTGTCCGGGTCGGTGTGGTGGGCGATCCGGTACGGGTTGAACCAGGCGTGCAGTTGGAGGCCCCGGGCGTGGGCCTCCGTCACGGCGGTGCCCAGCGGGTCCCAGCCCGGGGCCCTGCCCTGGGTGCCGGTGAGGTACTCGGACCATGGCTCGTAGGCCGAGGGCCACAACGCGTCCGCCGTGGGCCGCACCTGGAAGATCACCGTGTTCAGCCGGTCGCGGACCGCCCGGTCGAGATGGGCGATCAGCTCGCCGCGCTGCTCGGCCGCGGACAGGCCCGGCCGCGAGGGCCAGTCGCGGTTCCTGACGGTCGCCAGCCACATGCCCCGCATCTCGGTGACCGCCTGCGGTTCGGGCGGTGCCGCCGCGGAACCCTGTGCCACAGCCAGCGTGGACAGCGCCGCCAGCGTGAACGCCCTGCGCGACACTTTCCCCATCCGGACCCCCCTTACGCTGCGGATCCACTTCGTCACGGATCGTCCCGCGCCCTAGGATGCCTCCACCCGGGCGATCGATCATCGATACTTGGGAGTAACGTGCACGATCGGAGCAGGCGCCGAACCCGGAGGTCCTGCCTGAGCCGGAGAACACCAGCGAAGGGAACGATGTGACCGACATCGAGCGCGTCGGAGTCGTGGGCTGCGGCCAGATGGGCGCGGGCATCGCCGAGGTCTGCGCCCGCGCGGGACTGGACGTGAAGGTCGCCGAGACCACCGGCGAGGCCCTGGAGTTCGGCCGCACCCGGCTGTTCACCTCCTTGGCCAAGGCCGCCGAGCGCGGCAAGATCACCGAGGAGGAGCGGGACGCGACGCTGGCGCGGCTGAGCTTCACCACCGACCTCGGCGAGTTCGCGGACCGCGACCTGGTCGTCGAGGCCGTCGTGGAGAACGAGCAGGTGAAGACGGAGATCTTCCAGGTGCTCGACCAGGTGGTGACGAGGCCGGACGCGATCCTGGCCTCCAACACCTCCTCCATCCCGCTGGTGAAGCTGGCGGTCGCCACCTCGCGCCCGGACCATGTCGTCGGCATCCACTTCTTCAACCCGGCCCCGGTGCAGAAGCTCGTCGAGCTGATCCCGGCGCTCACCACCTCAGAGGGCACGCTCAGCCGGGCCCAGCTCTTCGCCGAGAAGGTGCTCGGCAAGCACGCCATCCGCGCCCAGGACCGCTCCGGCTTCGTGGTCAACGCGCTGCTCGTGCCCTACCTGCTGTCCGCCATCCGCATGTTCGAGTCGGGCATCGCGGGCCGCGAGGACATCGACAACGGCATGGAGATGGGCTGCGCCCACCCGATGGGCCCGCTGAGGTTGTCCGACCTGATCGGCCTGGACACCATCGTCTCGATCGCCAACTCGATGTACGAGGAGTACAAGGAGCCGCTGTACGCCGCTCCCCCGCTGCTCCAGCGCATGGTCGAGGCGGGCCGGCTCGGCCGGAAGACCGGCTCGGGCTTCTACTCGTACTAGCCAGTACGGCGACGCCGCCAAGTGGCGCTGTTCAAGGGCGAATTCACCCGGACCAGCACCCACGGCGGCGCTGCCGTCGGATGACTCCCGCGGCGCCAACGCATGACGAGACCGTGAGCGTTCGTGCTGCTGAGTGACGTGTCGGCGCCCAGCAGCCGGGGGACGTACGCCGGCGTGAGTCGCCGGACACGGCGCGTGGGATCAGCGAGGCACGGCCGGTGTCGGTTGTCTCGCGGTATGCACGAAGTTATCGATCGGCATGCTCACTTCCGGATGCCGTGTCGGCCGGATCGCCGGTACAGCGCTGGGCCAGCCGGGACAGCAGCGCCGTCTGTTCGGGCCGGCGGCTCTTGACATAGGCGTATTGCCGTGTCGGTACACAGCCGCGGGACAGTTTCACCGTGTCCGAGCCGGTGGAGTAGTGGATGTGCGAGATGCCCTCGGCGAGTGCGACACGGAGCAACTCGTAGTACACGAGACCGAAATAGACCGGAAGCCGGCCTTGTGCCTCGTAGTCGAATCCGGCCTGGCGCGCGTAGATCTGTCCACCGTGGGTGAAGGTGAGGACGAAACCGATGACCTTGCCGTCAAGGTGTGCCGTCGTAATGCGCGCCGCGTCACCCGTGTTGGCCGCCACGCTGCGCAGCACGGTCAGGAACGCCTGCGCGTCCGCCTGGGTGCCGTGCTTGGCGTAGAGCTCCATCTCCAGGGGCGCCACTTCCTCGATCAGTTTCTCTGTGATGGGCTGGGTGCGGTAGGAGACTCCCGCGGCGGCCAGGACCTGCAGCTCCTTCCGGATCCTCGTGCGGCGCCGTGACCGCAAGCCCGCCAAGTAGCCCGTGAAGGTGCCGTCCTCGGGGACCTTGAGTGAGTAGGCCGTCTGGCCGGGCAGCGACACGTACTGCCGTTCCTCGAGAACGGAGCGCAGGTGGGTGTCGTCCTCGTCGACGTAGAGGAACGACACCGTCTCCAGACCCGTGCTCGACGCTTCCCGTTCGGCGGCGGCGACCACGGCGTGGAGGGCTTCGTGCTGGAGGCCATCGGGAACCGTGCCGTTCACGCCGGCCCTCGTGTGGGAGGGGTTGCGGCCCCCGCAGGCGAGGGCGGGCATCAGCTCGCCGGTCCACGGGGAGGATTGGCCAGTCACCTGCTGGTGGATGGCACCGACGACCCGACCGGGACTGCAGAAGACGTAGGGGGTATCGGCCGCCAGCGGGTAGGCCGGCAAGGCGGCGATCAGCTCGGGCCCCTGCGAGGCCGTGAAGTAGTACGGCGCCGTGACGGCGGTGGCCTGCGCATGCCGAAGCCAAGGGCTCGCCGAGTAGAAGCCCCGGGGGCCGAGCAGAGCGTCCCAGCGTGCCGTGTCAACCTGTTGGATGTCTCGTGAGCAGGTCACGTCCAGGGCCGCGGGGCGCGTCTCCAGCTCAGTCATCGCGACTCTCCTCGTCGGCGTATCGGGGGGTGAGCTGACCCAGCGCGGACTCGGCGCGGCGTACTGCGTCGCCCGTGGTGTCCCCGACCGCGACGACGTACCCGAGGAGGTCGAGATTGCTGTCGGCTGGGCGGACCTGATCACCCGGGTGAACTTCGAGGTCCACCTCGATCACGCCAGGGACCCGTCGAGCGAGGTCCACGCCTCCGATGCCGGCCAGGGTGCCGGACCGCCGGGCCGCAAGGTAGCGGGAGGCCGCGGCCCGGTCACGGGTGAAGGTGAGGTCGGCGGGCTGTCCCGTGTGCAGTCTGACGCACTCGCGCTGCAGGTAGACCCCGGTCGCCTCCCGGATGAGCTGAGTGATTTCCGCGCCGGCCATGCGTCCGTTCACCTCGACGATGCGGGGCCCGTCCGCGGTCACCTTGACCTCGACGTGCGCGGCACCGAAGTCGTGTCCGACCGCTTCCAGGGCCTGGCACGCCAGATCGGCGCACTGCTTGCGGACCGGCGCCGACAGCATTGAGGGGAAGGTGTCGCCCATCTCCACGAAGGCGGGATGGGGGCCGAGCGCCTTGTCCGTGACCCCCAGCACCCGTCGTTCGCCGTCCACCAGGACCGACTCCACGCTGACCTCGTAGCCGATGAGGTACTCCTCGACCAGCGCGCCCGGGCGGCGGGGTTGGCCGCGGAAGTCCGTGGGACGGGAGCTGATGTCCCGGTATGCGGCGAGCACTTCGGCGGGTGTACGGCACAGGGTGACGCCGATGCTCGCCGACTCGGTCATCGGCTTGACCACACATGGGTAGCCGAAGCGGTCGGCTGCGGCGAGAGCGCTGTCCTCGCTCGTCGCCTGGTGAAACCCGGGTACCGCGACTCCAGCCGCGTGGCAAGCACGTCGCATGAGCAGCTTGTCGCGGCAGTTCAGGGCGGCCTGCGGGGACAGCCCTGGCAGACCGAACCGAGTGGCCACCTCCGCGACGATGGGGAGGTTGTAGTCGGTGACTGTCATGACTCCGCGGAGGTGACCCTCGGCATGAAAGGGCTGCAGCGCCGCGGCGACCGCGTCGACACTGTTGGTGTCCGTCACGATGACGTCATCGACGTGCTTGGCAAAGATCTCCTCCGCCACGCTGACCACGCGGTAGCGGTCCGGCTCGTTGCTCACAAGCACGGTGCGGAAGCCCAGTTCGTGGGCCGCGCGGAGCGGGGTCAGCCCGAAGTTGGACAACTGGGTTTCGACGACGGCGAAGACACCGTGGGAGCTGCTCATGACTGTGGCTCTCCAGCGTTGTAGGACGGCGAGTGGTCCGCCTCGCGGGCGGCGACGGCGGATGTGATGGTGGTGCGGGCGGCGAGCGTCAGGACGAGCGCGGCGGCCGTGAACACGGCCGGCAGACCGAGCGCCCAGGCCGGGCCGAGGCCCTCGGCGATTACGCCTGTCAGCGCGGAACCCGCTGCCCCGCCGATCGCGATGAAGCTGCCGACACCGGCGAAGGCTTCGGTCATCCTGTGCTGAGGGGTCATCTCTCCGATGAGCTGGAACTCCTCCGCCCCGGTCGGGGCGATGGGAAGACCGCTGAGCACCAGCAGGGCCCCCAGCAGGACGAGGGCCCACGCCGGCGCGAGGCCCGCACGGTGCGCGACGGTGAAGATCGGCAGTGTGGCGAGGCCGGCAGTCAGGACGATCAGCAGCCTCAGGTAGCGGGCGAAGGTGCTCCCACCGGGGCTGCGGGCTCCGTAGACCAGCCCCCCGAGAACGCTGCCGGCGGACTGGAGCGCGACAAGGCTTCCGGCCAGTTCCGTCGCCGTTCCTTGAGCGTCCAGTGCCGCAGTCACCGCCACTGCCAGCGCGGTGGACAGGGCGGCAGTCAGGGAGATGGCCGCCAGCACGGCCAGTACTGCCGCGCCGCGCCGCCGGGACGGCACAGACGTGCTGCCCAGGGACTCCCGGGCCCGCGGTCGCTGCCGGCGCACGACGTCGGCCTGCCCGTATCCGAGCGCACCGGAACCCAGCAGCACCGCCGTGACCAGGAGGGCGTCCCGAGCGCCGGTCAACCACCCCAGGGCGCTGACCACTGATGGCCCGACGATGAAGAGCAGTTCACTGAGCGTCGCCTCGAACGCGTAGGCCCGCTTCCGCAGGTCCGCGTCCTCGGTGAGGCCGTTCCACAGGGCTCGCGCGGAGGCGCCCACCGGGGCGGTGGTCAGCCCCGCGGCGAACGCCGATGCGAGCAGGACTCTGGTGGGAGCCGACTGTGTCCCCAACGCGACAGCGGCCAGGAGGAGACCGGTCAGGGGGCCGGTGATACGCAGGACCGGCGTGGGGCTGCGCCGGTCCATCAGCCGGCCGATGACCGGGCTTCCCACGGCACTGCCGACGGCGTATGCCGCGCCGACGCTTCCGCCCGCGGCGAAGGAGTGCCCTGTCTGGACCACAGCCAGCAGCAGGGCGATCGGCACCATCGTTCCCGCCAGGCGTGCGAGCGCGCCAGGCACCGCTGCCGCGCTCGCACCCGGGAGCCTCATCAGCTCCGCGTAACCGCGGATCAAGGTGAGGTCCTCGCTGTGGTCGCCTGCCCCTCAGGGTCGGCAAGATGGAAGACGTCCGCGGTGGTCTCGGCCCGCCAGACGACCTCCTCCCGGTCCCCGTCGAGGGCGACAACGGGCCCCCTGGTCCGGATGAAGTTGTTGCTCCGGCCCAGCGAGTAGGCACCGGTGTCGTGGAGGCACAGCAGGTCGCCGACGGCAACGTCCTCGGGCAGGTCCGCCGCGGTGGCGTGGATGTCGTTCTCGTAGCACAGCGGGCCGGCCACCGACCAGTTGCGGGAGACCGGCGAGAACGCGCGGCCCACCGGGACCAGCCGGTGGACTTCCCCGGTGCCGGCCCACGGTGCCATGTTGTGACCGCCATCCAGGATCAGCCAGTTTGCCTCCGGCAGTTCCTTGCGCGACATCACCCGAGTCACCAGGACCATGGCGTCCGACACCAGCCAGCGACCCGGTTCGCAGGCGAGCGGCACTCCGTCCAGGTTCCGGTCCTGCATCAGCTTGTCCACGTCCGACAGCAGCGAGGCCAGATCCAGCACCGGCTCCTCGCCCTGCGCAGGATCGCCGCCCTGGAGGCTCCACAGCGCGGAAAGCGGTCCGGAGCGAGGGCGCCGGATACCCGGTACGCCGAACCCACCGCCGATGTTGACCTCGCTCAGCCCGAACCTCCTGTGGAGAGCGCCCGCCTCGTCCAGGACCCGCTCCAGAGCCGCGAGCATGAGGTCGTGGTGCAGGATCTGGGTGCTCAGGTGCGCATGGACGGCCGTCAGAGACAGATGCGGGCAGTCGGCGATCCGCTCGACAAGCCGGACGAGCTGGGGCGATCCAGCCGGCCAGCCGAACCGGGTGCGGCGGGCCGCCCGCTCCGCCTGGGCGCGGTAGGAGGGATCGGACGACGTCGAGACCGGTATGCCGGGTGATATTCGCAGCCCGACCTCGACTGTACGTCCGGTCTCGGCGGCCATCCGCTCCACGGCCTCGATCTCGTGCTCGGCGTCGATGTTGATCCGCACACCGTGCCTGAGGGCGGCCGCCATTTCGTCCTCGTACTTGACCGGGCCGTTGAACACCATCTTGGAAGCCGGGAAGCCGGCGGCGAGGGCCGCCTCCATCTCGTAGCCGGAGACGACGTCGGCGCCCATGCCGTGGCCGGCGAGCCGACGGCACAGATACGGTAGGTAGTTCGTCTTCACCGAGTAGTAGGCGCGTGCCGGCCTGGTCAGCGCGTTCAGCGCTTCCCGCAGATGATCGGCGGCCCGGTCGAGCCGCCGTACATCGAGTACCTGCGCCGGAGTGCCATGCCTGTCGGCCACCTGGACCAACCGGTCGTAGTCCCAGGCGGCCGGCTGCGCCGCGTCGGACGATTCCCGGCTCACGCTGCGCCTCCTTGTCCCGCGCCCTGCTGCGGCTGGGCGTACGGAGACGTGCCGGTGATGAGACGGAAACCCGCGTCGATGTGGTCCTGGTTCGCGAGGTCGGCATGGCGGCGCTGCCAGTCGCCGGAGGCGAGATCGTCGCGCAGGCGGGACACACCCCGCGCCACCGCCTCCGGGTCGGTCAGCGAGAAGGCCGAGCAGGCGCGGCGGATCTCGGGATCGAGGTACGCCTCCGGACGCGCCCAGAACGCGGTCATGAAGCCGTCGGTGAAGTCGCGCCAGACGGGCAGTTCGCTGATGTCGCACGGACCGAGCAGTGAGGTCAGGCGCTCCAGTGTCGGAACACGTGAGCGCTCCGCCTGTGCGATCTCCGGCACATAGTCCCGCGTGAACCAGTAGTCCGCCTGGACGTTCATGTCATAGGTGACGATGACGAAGCGGCGGGCGACGCGGAGCAGCTCCGTGATTCCGGCTTCCAGGTCCGACCAGTGGTGGACAGTGAGGACGGCCATGGCGGCGTCGAATGCCTGGTCGTCGAACGGCAGCGACTCCGCTCGGGCGATGACGCACGGAGCGGCGTCCGGAAGGCGCTGGCTCCGCATTTCCAGTGACGGCTCTACGGCCACGAGCTGCAAGTCGGTCGGCTCGTAGGCACCGGAACCGGCACCGAGGTTGAGGGCGGTGCGGGCATCGCCCAGCGCGGTGCGGATGATGTCGGCCCACCGCTTGTCCGGGCGGCGTACGGACGAGTATCCGATGCCGATGCGGTTGTAGTGCTCGGCCGTGCTGCGGTCAGGAAGGTCCGTGCTGGTGAGATCGAGGTGGGACATGTGCGCTCAGCCCTCACCGTTGCTCTTCAGGACCTCGGCCTCGTACTCATCGCCGTAACGTCGGTTGTCCCACGAGTTGACTGCTACCAGCCAGACGTCCCGGTGACCGCCCTCGTCGGTCAGGTGCTCGATGTCGGTGACGTGGTGGAACATGATCCGGTCGTCGAAGACGACGGCCTGACCGTCCTGCAGGGTGGTGCGGAAGAACGGTTCACCACCGCCGAGCGGCATCAACTGTGTCTCGCCACCGGAGATGTTGTGGCGCCGGGTGACGGCGACCATGCCGTAGTGATGGCCGTCGCGGTGAGGGCCCTCGGGAGCGGCTACACCTTCGACGTCGGGGGTTGAGACCACCCTGCACTGGTGGACGTTGAGCTGCCACTCCGTGTCCTTGTCCAGATCCAGCGCCTCTGCTCCGGCTGTGATCAGCGCGGAGGGGTCGACGGCCAGGGGCTCCAGCGTACGGAGCTGTCCGCCGACGAGGTCGTTGTACTGCCGGGGCTGGGCGAAGTGACGGTGCGGCAGAAGCTCCAGTCGCCACTCGCCGTCGTGGACGAGCCGGAACTGGGAGAATTGGCGGTAGCGCTGGGTGGATCCCGTGTAAGGGTCCAGCGGCAATTTCTCGAACTGCGCCAGGGATTCGTCGTCCAGCGGCGGAGTGTCGATGATGGCGAAGCCTTGTGGGTTCAGGCCCATGAAAGTCCCCCAATGCACGAGCCCCAGGAGCAACCTGGGGCCCCTCGAACGGTGGCGTGACTATAGGCAGACCCGATCGACCGGGGAAATGATCTTTATGGCGCGTTGTGACACCCGCAGTTCGACACACTGGAAGGTTAACGTTACGTAACTTCCCCATGAATCAGACCAGTTGACCGCAATCGGTGACTGAGCGTCATTTCTGGCGGCGGTGGTGGTCAACGCGTCGAGCATGTGGCGGATCTCGGGACGCCGTCCCGTTCCCAGGGGGTGGACAGCCCGGACGCGGCGATGGATTCGCGAGTACAGTCCCAGCCGATTACACAGGGTCACCCTTTGGCTCGGACGGGCCCGGCACCGGACTTCGGTGCCGGGCCCGCGTCTTTCACACACCGTGTGCGCGCCTGGCACGCATATGCCCTTCGCACACGCTCCCCACGCGTCCACCAGGCGAGTTGACTCTTCACGCGCATGCAAGGGACGAGAGACAACTACGGAAAGGAGCGGACTCGTGACCGCCGATCCCGAGCATCCCGTGGTCCATGGAGAACTCGCAGAGTTACGCCGACGCCTCGACGTGGCGTACGCCCGTGTCGAGGGTGGGCTGGCCCTGCTCACGCACCGCACGAAGGAGGCCGCCAAGGAACTGGAGGAGCTGAACACCCGCATGGTCTCGCTGGAACACTCACGCTGGCCGTTGCCCTCGGTCGCCGCGCTCACGGCCCTGGGAGCACTCGTCGTGACGATCTGGCAGGCACTGGCCCACTAAGCATCGGCGAGCCTGAGGTGATGCAGCAGGAGTAACGCGGCCGCCATGTTGGCGGCCGGGACCTCCCCACGGGCGATCATGTCCGGGACGAGCTTGAGGGGGACCCACTCCCGGCGGTCCGACTCGAAGTCGTCCACGGGATGCCCTACGTACTCGCCCTCGTCGGCCCAGTAGATGTGGTGCCGCGCGTCGGTGAGTCCGTTGGACGGCTCCACGCTGATGAGATGGTGCAGAGGCCCCGGCCGCCAGCCGGTCTCCTCTTCGAGTTCCCTGGCGGCCGCACGGGCGATGTCCTCACCGTCCTCCACGACGCCCGCGGCCAGTTCCCACCCCCAGCTGTCCGTGATGAAGCGGTGGCGCCACAGGAGGAGGACTTCGTTGGCCTCGTTCACCACCGTGGCCACGGCCACGGGCCGCAGCCGGATCAGGAAGTGGTCGAGGTGCCGGCCGTCCGGCAGCTCGACATCTGCGAGATTGACGCTGAACCAGCGGTTTTCATACACAGTTTGTTCGTTCTTTTTCGTCCACTGCACGGTTCTGCCACCTTCCGCCGAGTAAGTGGCAATATCGCAGCAGGGACTCCTCAGGCCTACCGGGCCTCTACAGCGGTACGCGCAGTGCGCCGTCGATGAGTTCGGCGGCTTCGGCGGTTCCGGCACCACCGCTGCGCACCAGGTGCTCGCGTACCGCACGGAGTCTGTCGCGCAGGCGCTGTGACTCCATTCCGCGGGCCTGCTCGGCCATCTGCACGGCCGTGGCCACCGCCTTGTCGGCATTGCCCTGGCGGAGTTCGATCGTGCTGAGCATGGCGAGCCGGTGCACCCGGCCCCGGTCGTGGGCGGGGTTGTCCACGGCTGCCGCGGCATGCACCCGGGCGGCCGCGAGTTCGCCGAGGCTGAGCAGCGCCTCGGCCACCTGGACGTTGACCAGACCCGGCTGGACATAGCCGGTCTCATCGGGTTCGTATCCGCGCCGGATGCGTTCGGCGGCCGTCTCGGCACGCCGGATGCAGGACAGCGCGCTCGTGCCGTCGCCGAGGTGGGCGTACGCCTTGGCCTGCATCGCGTACAGGTCCGAGGCGAGAGCGGGGGTGATGTGCTTGCCGGCGGTGCGCAGCGCGGCCTCGGCGAAGGCGACGGCCTGGCGGTACTCCCTCATGAACAGCGCCTGGTTGACGAGCAGCGCGATGACGTACGCCCCGAGTCCCCGGTCGCCGCTGGCCTTCGCCAGCCGCAGGGCCTGGTGGAAGTAGCGCTGGGCGAGGCCGTGCGCGTCGGAGTCGTACGCGCAGATGCCCGCGATCGCCACTAACCCGCCCGTGGCGCGGTGCAGTTGACGGCCCGTGGCGTCGGTGTAGCTGCCGCGCAGCAGCGGGGCCGCCTCGGCGTTGAGGAAGCCGACTATGCGGGTGCGCGTCGCTATGCCTCCGGCCTTGCGGTACATCTGCTCGTAGTGGGCACGGGCGGCACGCAGCATCTCGATGTCGGCCGAGGTGACCCGGTGTCTGCCACCGCGGGAGACGTCCACGTCCTCGGGCGGGTTCTCCCACTCCCACACCGGCATCACGGCCGGGGTGCCGGTGACGGCGGGCGCGCCCAGTATGTGCGGGCGCTGCTGTTCGTCGGAGCGCCACAGGGCGGTGGCGCGTTCCACGAAGCCGGACAGCGAGGTGCCGTTCGGCGTCGAGGGCTCGCCCGGGACGCCCAGGCCGATGTCGTCGAGCGTGACGGGCCGGTGCAGGCGGCCGGCCAGCACCTCGCAGATCAGGTCGGGTACCTGACCGCGCGGCCGCTGCCCCTTCAGCCACCGCGCCACGGCGGTGTGTTCGTAACGGAGCGCGAGACCCCGCGCCCGGCCCGCCTGGTTGACATGGGCGGCGAGACCGGCGTGCGAGATCCCGGCCTCGTCCAGGATCGCGTCGAGCAGAGTGTTGGGCTGCATGGATGCCCCCCGGGTGGCCTGGTGCCGTCAGACTAGTGCGGTTCCGTTCACACGGGGTGTGAAGCGAGTGCGCGAATCCAGGCTGTGCGCGCACTGTTGCGGAGAGTTTCCAAACGGTTGACTGAAATGCCTCGCAAGAGGCCGGCCGGGCCGCCGGCTCCCCCTCATACAGTGCGGTGGCCTGGCCGTCGGCTTCGGCCGGTCGACCAAGGAGTGGGATCTATCGGTTCGTTGTCGGCTGCGGGTTTGTGGGGGCTGGTCGCGCCCCCGCGGCGGAGTCGCATGTGTCACTGCCCCGCGCCCCTAAAGGTTCGTTGCACTTCAGCTGGTTTCGATCGTTCCTGAGGACCAGCACGGCAATGTCGTCGGTCGGGTCACCGCCTGTGTGCCGGAGCAGGGCGGTGAAGACCCTGCGCAGGATTGTCTGGGGTGAGGCCTGTTGGTCGCGGGTCGCCTCCGTCAGCACGGTCGGCAGAGAGAAGAACGTGCCGTGGGTGTCCCTCGCGTCCTCCGCGCCGTCCGTGTACAGGACCAGGGACTCGCCGAGGAGCAGGTGGCCGCAGCGTATGGCGGCCGGGTCTCGGGGCAGCGGGAACGGGCCGAGGGGCGGCAGGGGTTCGGCGCGGGCGAGGTGGTCGACGCCGTGGGCACTGAGCAGGTACGGCCAGGGGTGGCCGCAGTTGAGGGCGCGGAGCTCTCCGTCGCTGCGGATTTCCAGCAGGAGCACGGTGACGAATTCCTCGGCGGCCAGATGGTCGGGGTCCTGGCCACCGCAGGGGTGTTCCGCGCGGGCGCGTTCGCGCAGATGACGGGCGAACGCGCGCTCCAGGCGCCGTAGCACTGAGCCGAGTTCCGGCTCGTCGTGCGCCGCTTCGCGGAAGCTGCCCAGGACGGCGGCCACCGTGCCGATGGCGGGCAGTCCGTGGCCGCGCACGTCGCCGATCACGACCCGCACCCCGTGTTCGGTGGCGACCGCCTCGTACAGATCGCCGCCGATGGCCGCGCCGCGGTCGGCGGAGAGCTGGGCGGCGGCGAGGCCCAGGCCGTCGAGGCGCGGGGGCAGCGGCCGCAGCAGCACGCTCTGTGCGGCGCCCGCGACCTTGCGGACCTGCCTCAGCTCGCGCAGCGGCGCCCGGCGGACGTGGAATATCAGCCCGGTGCCGACCGCGAAGAACACGGCGCTGGTGACGATCCGCGCGCCGAGCCCGTCCTGCTGGGCCAGCGGGCAGCCGAACTTGAACGTGATCGCCACAGCACCCCACACCGTGGGCAGCCCCAGGGTGAGTACGCGGCGCAACGGCCGACGCTCGGGCTTCCGTACGGCGGGGCGGTCGCCCCCGCGGTCCGGGTGGCGGACGCTTCTCCGGCGGAACGTGCGGCAGGGCCGACGGGCACGGGTTCGGACCCATGCCCGCAGCGCCTGCCCCTCGGGTCCCCGTGAGTGCGTCCGGGGCCGCCTCCCGTGGGGGACCCCAGCCTTGATACGGATCATGCCGATGGCCCCCCATGTAGGCCCTGACAGAGCAGACGGACCGACCCCGAAAGGCCGGTCCGATTCTTGCGATGTCATGACTCGACACGGCCGGATCGCCCCGGGTTCTCACCCGAATGAGTGAGCATTCTCCGGCGCATGCATTTATGCAGGTCACAACTGAGAAGGGGGCGGGTCCGGAGTACCGGACCCGCCCCCTCCCGCGTCCTGGGATCACGCCCCGCGGAGCACCGCCCCGGTCCGCTCGGCGGCCAGCGCCACCGCCGCGTCACGGGCCGCGGAGGCCTCGTCCACGGTCAGCGTGCGGTCGGACGCGCGGAAGCGCAGCGCGTAGGCGAGCGACTTCTTGCCCTCGCCCAGCTGCTCGGCGCTCTCGTACACGTCGAACAGCCGGATGGCCTCCAGCAGGTCACCGGCCCCCTCGCGCAGCGCGGTCTCGACGTCCGCGTGCGGGACCGAGGTGTCGACGACCAGGGCGACGTCCTGCGTGGCGACCGGGAACGCGGAGATGCTCGGCGCCTGCGGGGTGCCGTCGCCGACCTCCTCCAGCGCGTCCAGGTCCAGCTCCATCGCGCTGGTGCGGTCGGGCAGGCCGAGGGCCTTCAGGACCCGCGGGTGCAGTTCACCCGCGTGGCCCACGACCCGCTCGGTGCCGTCGGTGACGATCACGAGCTCGGCGGTGCGGCCCGGGTGCCACGGACCGTACTGGCCCTTGCGGACGATCAGTTCGGCGCCCGCCTCACGGGCGACCGTGCGGGCGGCCTCGACCGCGTCCGCCCAGTCGGCCGGGCGGCCCTTGTCCCACCAGCCGGCCTGCTCGCGGGCGCCCGCGAGGACGACGGCGACGTGGCGCGGCTGCGCGGGCAGTGCGGCGTTCAGCCCGGCGAGCTCCTCGTCGGTCGGACGCCGGTCGACGGGCAGGTTCGCGGCGGCCTTCTGCTCCTCGCGCGGGAGGAAGACCAGGCCGGTCTCGAACAGCGCCAGGTCGTGCGTGCCGCGGCCGTCGTTGCGGCGCAGCGCGCCGAGCAGACCCGGCAGCAGTGACGTACGGAGCGCGGGCTCCTCGTCGTTGAGCGGGTTCGTCAGCTTCACGACGCGACGGGCCGGGTCGTCGGCGTCCAGGCCGAACTGGTCGAAGACCTGCTCGGCGATGAACGGGTAGTTCGGCGCCTCGACGTAACCCGCGCCCGCCAGGGCACGGCCGACGCGGCGGTGCAGACGCTGCCGGTGGGTCAGGCCGCGGCCCGAGGGGAGCTTGGGCAGCGTGGAGGGCAGGTTCTCGTAGCCCTCCAGGCGGATGACCTCCTCCGCCAGGTCGTTCGCCTCGACGAGGTCGGGCCGCCAGGACGGGACGGTGACGATCAGCTCGTCCTGCCCGTACACGTCGCAGCCGATCTCCTGGAGCCGCCGTACGACGGTCTCGCGGCCGTACTCGACACCCGCCACCTTGTCCGGGTGGTCGGCCGGCGCGGTGATGGTGTGCGGCGCGGAGGGGGCGATGACCTCGGTGACACCCGCGTCCGCGGTACCGCCCGCGAGCAGCACCAGCAGGTCGACCGTGCGCTGGGCGGCCGCGGAGGCCGCCTGCGGGTCGACACCGCGCTCGAAGCGCTTGGACGCCTCGGAGGACAGCTTGTGGCGGCGGGCCGTGCGGGCGATCGCGATCTGGTCGAAGTGCGCGGCCTCGATGACGACCTCGGTGCTCGCGTTCTCGACGTCGTCGTGGTCGGCGATCTCGGTGTTCGCGCCGCCCATGACACCGGCCAGGCCGATCGGGCCGCGGTCGTCGGTGATCACCAGGTCCTCGGCGTGCAGCTTGCGCTCGACGCCGTCGAGGGTGACGAGCTTCTCGCCCTCCTGCGCGCGGCGCACGCCGATGGTGCCCTGGACGAGGTTGCGGTCGTAGGCGTGCAGCGGCTGGCCGAGCTCCATCATCACGTAGTTGGTGATGTCGACGGCGAGCGAGATCGGGCGCATGCCGACCTTCTGCAGACGGCGCTGCAGCCAGATCGGGGAGCGCGCCTCCGGGTCCAGGCCGGTGACGGTGCGGGCGGTGAAGCGGTCGCAGCCCATGGGGTCCGAGACCTGGACCGGGTAGCCGAAGGCGTTCGGGCCGGGCACGTCGATGAGCGCCGGGTCGCGCAGCGGCAGGCCGTAGGCGATGGCGGTCTCGCGGGCGACACCGCGGATCGACAGACAGTCGCCGCGGTTGGCGGTGACGGCGATGTCGAGGACCTCGTCGACCAGCTCCAGGAGCTCGATCGCGTCCTTGCCGACCTCGGTCTCCGGGGGCAGCACGATGATGCCGTGGCTGCCGTCGTCGCCCATGCCCAGCTCACCGGTGGAGCAGATCATGCCGTGGGACGTCCTGCCGTACGTCTTGCGCGCGGCGATCTCGAAGCCGCCGGGCAGCACGGCACCGGGGAGGACCACGACGACCTTGTCGCCGACCTGGAAGTTACGGGCGCCGCAGATGAGCTCCTGGGGCTCGCCGGTGCCGTTGGCATCGCCGACGTCGACGGTGCAGAAGCGGATCGGCTTCTTGAACTCCGTCAGCTCCTCGATGGTGAGCACCTGGCCCACGACCAGCGGGCCCTTGAGGTCGGCACCGAGGTGCTCGACGGTCTCCACCTCAAGACCCGATGAAATGATCTTGGCCTGGACGTCACGGCCGGTCTCCGTCGCCGGCAGGTCGACGTACTCCCGCAGCCAAGAAAGCGGGACCCGCATCAGATCTCCATCCCGAACGGCCGGGTGAACCGGACGTCACCCTCGACCATGTCTCGCATGTCTTCGACGTTGTGGCGGAACATCAGCATCCGCTCGATGCCGAACCCGAAGGCGAATCCGCTGTACTTCTCCGGGTCGACGCCGCAGGCGGCCAGCACCTTCGGGTTGACCATGCCGCAGCCGCCCAGCTCGATCCAGCCCTCGCTGGAGCAGGTCCGGCAGGGGCGGTCGGGGTTGCCGACGGACTCGCCGCGGCAGACGTAGCACACCATGTCCATCTCGGCGGACGGCTCGGTGAACGGGAAGAAGTTCGGCCGCAGCCGGGTCTTCATGTCCTCACCGAACAGGGCCTGGACCATGTGGTCCAGGGTGCCCTTGAGGTCGGCCATGGTCAGGCCCTCGTCGACGGCGAGCAGCTCGACCTGGTGGAAGACCGGGGTGTGCGTGGCGTCCAGCTCGTCGGTGCGGTACACGCGGCCGGGGCAGATCACGTACACGGGCAGCTCGCGGTCGAGCAGCGAGCGGATCTGCACGGGCGAGGTGTGGGTGCGCAGCACGACGCCGGACTCGGTGCCGCCCTGGGGGCCCTGCACGAAGAACGTGTCGGCCTCGCCGCGGGCCGGGTGGTCCGGGCCGATGTTGAGGGCGTCGAAGTTGAACCACTCGGCCTCGACCTGGGGGCCCTCGGCGACCTCGTAGCCCATGGCGACGAAGACGTCCTCGATGCGCTCGGAGAGCGTGGTCAGCGGGTGGCGGGCGCCGGCCGGTACACGGTCGTACGGCAGCGTGACGTCCACCGCCTCCTCGACCAGCACGCGGGCGTCGCGCTCGGCCTCCAGCTCGGCCTGGCGGGCGGCGAGGCCCTTGTTCACCGCTCCGCGTGCCTGACCGACCACCTTGCCGGCGGCGGCCTTGGCGTGCGGGGGCAGGGCGCCGATCTCGCGGTTGGCGAGGGCGAGCGGGGAGGTGCCGCCGGTGTGGGCGACCTTGGCCTCCTGGAGCGCATGGAGGGAGTCCGCGGCGGCGAAGGCGGCGAGCGCCTCGTCCCGCATGCGCTCGATCTCTTCCGGTTTCAACGCCTCGACCTCGACAGGGTCGTACGACTTATTCGGTGCCGACATCTCTTCCCGTGCTTCCGATTGGCTGGCGGATGGTCCCCGTGACCGGTTCAGGGCCGTGTGCAGGACACAAAGGTGCCAAAGGCCGAGTCTAACGGGGTGGAGGTGTACGAATGCGCCCGTGGGCCGTCAGGCGAGATACGCCGGGGCGCCCACGGGCAACGTAAATCGGAACTCAGCGCCGCCTGCGGGGGCGCGGCCGACCGTGATGGTGCCGCCGTGAGCTTCGACGATGCCCTTGACGATATAGAGCCCGAGGCCCGTGCCGCCGCGCTTGCTGCCCCGCCAGAAGCGGGTGAAGACGCGGTTCATGGACTCCTCCGGGATGCCGGGCCCCTCGTCGCTCACCGTGACCGACGTACCGACGTCCTCTCCCTCCCGGGGGGACGCCGACGGCGTGACGTCAATCGTGACGGTTCCCTCGCCGTGCCGCACGGCATTTTCCAGCAGGTTGCTGAGGACCTGGTCGACCTTGTCGGGGTCGGCCCACAGGTCGGGCAGCGGCTGCTCGATGCGCAGCAGGAACCGGTCGGCCGGCTGCCCGGCCGCGACGTACGCCTGGATGTGCCGCCCGACGGCCGCGCCCATGTCCACGGGCTGGCGGCGCACCTCCAGCCGTCCCGAGTCGATGCGGGAGATGTCCAGGAGCTCGGCGATCAGCCGGGTGACCCGGTCGGCGTCGGCGTCGACGGTCTCCAGCATCAGCCGCTTCTGGTCGTCCGTGAACCGTTCCCACTTGGCGAGCAGTGTGGCGGTGAAGCCCTTGACCGAGGTGAGCGGGGAGCGCAGCTCGTGGGCGACCGTGGCTATCAGCTCGGCGTGGCTGCGCTCGGTGCGGCGCCGTGCCTCGGTGTCGCGCAGGGACACGACGACGCGGCGGACCGGCCCGGTGGGCACGGTCCGGACGTAGCGGGCCGACACGAGGACCTCCCGCCCTCCGGGCAGCAGCAGGTTGCGCTCGGGCTGTCCCACCCGGATGGCGAGCCCGCCGTACGGATCGGTGAGCTGCCACCAGCGCCGCCCCTCCAGGTCCTCCAGGGGCAGGGCCTTCTCCAGACGGCGGCCGAGGGCGTCGGCCGGGGAGACGGCGGTGATGCGGGCGGCCGCGGCGTTGAAGCAGATGACGTGCCCGTGCTCGTCGGCGACCACGAGGCCGTCGGGCAGTTCGTCGGGGTCGATGCCGAGTCCGGCGAGATCACCGTGCCGGGGCGCGGGGACACGGCGTACATCACGCTCTCCCGGCGCACTGCTCGTGCCGACACTCATCCCCGCACTCCACCTCTCAGTCGGCATGGGGGTCCCCCTGCTCGCGCGCAGCCGAGAGCTCGAGGGAAGGCCCCCGAGCTGGTCACCCTACTAGCTCTCGGTGACGGAGCGGCACCCTCCGGAGGCGCGCTGTGCACGGGCCGACGCGTAGAGACATACGGCGGCGGCGGTGGCCAGGTTCAGACTCTCGGCCTTTCCGTGGATCGGGACACGCACGACGGCGTCCGCCAGCGCGCGCGTCTCCTCCGGGAGCCCCCAGGCCTCGTTCCCGAACACCCAGGCGGTGGGCCCGCCCATGGTCCCCTTGTCGAGTTCGTCGTCGAGGTCGTCGGTACCGGCCCCGTCGGCGGCGAGGATGCGCACGCCGGCCTCCTTGAGGCCCTCGACGGCCTGCTCGACGGGGACGCCGACGGCGACGGGCAGATGGAACAGCGAGCCCACGGAGGCACGGACGGCCTTGGGGTTGTACAGGTCGACGGAGGCGTCGGTGAGGACGACCGCCTCGGCGCCCGCGGCGTCGGCGCAGCGCAGCACGGTGCCGGCGTTGCCGGGGTCCCGTACGTGCGCGAGGACGGCGACGAGCTTGGGGCGGGCCTTGAGGATGTCCTCGAAGCCCGTGTCGAGGAACCGGCACACTCCGACGAGCCCCTGCGGGGTGACGGTGGTGGAGATGTCGGCGATCACTTCTTCGGAGGCGAGGTGGACCCGGGCCCCGGCGGTCCGGGCCTCCCCCACGATGTCGGCGTACCGCTCCGCGGCCTCGACGGTGGCGAACAGCTCGACGAGCGTGGCGGCTCCGTCCACACGGTGCGCCGCCGCCTCCCGCACGGCCTGCGGCCCCTCCGCGAGGAAGAGCCGGTCCTTGCCCCGGAAGTTCCGCCTGGCCAGCCGCCGGGCGGCGGCCACGCGCGCGGAGCGGGCGGAGATCAGCTCGGGGGTGGCGGGGGGCATGGGGTTCACCTTCGGAAGCTCAGTTGTTCTTGAACGGTGCGGAGGTCCCCCTGCCCGGAGAGCCCGGGGGAGCACCGTTGCGGCAACAGCAGGACCCGCAGGCCATCGCAGCCTGCGGGTCCTTCAGTCACATCGGCTGAAGCCGGTGGGGCGTCACGCCGCCTTCGGGGCGTTGACGTCCGCCGGCAGCGCCTTCTGGGCGACCTCGACGAGCGCGGCGAACGCGGTGGCGTCGTTGACGGCCAGCTCGGCCAGGATCTTGCGGTCGACCTCGACGTTCGCGGCCTTCAGACCCTGGATGAAGCGGTTGTACGTGATGCCGTTGGCGCGGGCAGCGGCGTTGATGCGCTGGATCCACAGCTGACGGAAGTCGCCCTTGCGCTTCTTGCGGTCGTTGTAGTTGTAGACCAGCGAGTGGGTGACCTGCTCCTTGGCCTTGCGGTACAGGCGCGAACGCTGACCACGGTAGCCGGAGGCCGCCTCGAGGATCGCCCGGCGCTTCTTGTGGGCGTTGACTGCCCGCTTGACGCGTGCCACTTGTTTAACTCCTTGTAGCGGGGCCGCGGTTGTCGTCACGCGGCCCGGAATCGAATGGGTCCCGGTCCTGACGTACGGCGCGGATCGATCGGACGATCAAACGATGAGACGTTCGAACTCGGCCGATCGAGCGCCGGTGCGTCACTTGCCGAGAAGCTTCTTGATCTTCGCGGCGTCGCCCGGGGCCATCTCGGCGTTGCCGGTGAGGCGACGCGTCACGCGGGACGACTTGTGCTCGAGCAGGTGGCGCTTGCCGGCGCGCTCACGGAGCACCTTGCCGGAGCCGGTGACCTTGAAGCGCTTGCTGGCACCGCTGTGCGACTTGTTCTTCGGCATAGCGCCGTTCTCTCCTCGTCGGTGGCGCTCCGGTGCCCGGTCACGAAAACCGGGCACGGTGGAGCGTCGCTCTTGTATCGGTTACATCCTGGGAGCTCACGCCCCCCGGGATCACGCCTCGGCGGGAGCCTCGGCAGGGGCCTCGGCGGGAGCCTCGGCAGAGGCCTCGTGGGCCTCGGCGGTCTCGGCGTCCTGGAGGTCCGCGGCGTTCTGCGAGCGGCCCGGGTTGGCCTTCGCCTCCGCCTTGCGGGCTTCCTGCGCCTGACGGGCCTCGGCCATGGCCTCGGTCTTCTTCTTGTGCGGACCGAGAACCATGATCATGTTGCGGCCGTCCTGCTTCGGGTTCGACTCGACGAAACCGAGGTCCTGGACGTCCTCCGCGAGGCGCTGCAGCAGTCGGTAGCCCAGCTCGGGCCGGGACTGCTCGCGACCACGGAACATGATCGTGATCTTGACCTTGTCGCCCTGCTTGAGGAACCGGACGACGTGACCCTTCTTGGTGTCATAGTCGTGCGGGTCGATCTTCGGCCGGAGCTTCATCTCCTTGATGACCGTGTGCGCCTGGTTCTTGCGCGCCTCACGGGCCTTCATGGCCGACTCGTACTTGAACTTCCCGTAGTCCATGAGCTTGCAGACCGGCGGACGGGCGCTCGCCGCGACCTCGACCAGGTCGAGGTCGTACTCCTGCGCAAGCTCCAGGGCCTTGGCAAGCGGGACAATCCCGACCTGCTCGCCGCTGGGACCGACAAGTCGCACCTCGGGAACGCGAATCCGGTCGTTGATGCGGGGCTCGGTGCTGATGGATCCTCCTCGGTAGCACCATACGGCGGTCTGGCGGACAGCCGCGTACGTCTCTTTTCGTAGGACCTAACCGCACCGCAGCACGAAAAATGCCCCGGCCGATTCACAGGCGGGGCTCCAAAACACTGCCGGAGCACCGCCGCGATGGATCGCGGGGCGCGCTTTCGGACGACTCCACCGTCCGTACGGAACGGTGGTGGCCGCCTGACCGGGGTGACCCGCCGTCCCGGAGGACGGTCAGGTGGGAGAATCGGAGCCTCCACTTGTGGGCCGGGCCTGCTCGCCGGGTGGCGTGCCTGTCCGGCCGGTCGTCACACAAGGTTAGCAGCATAGGGCGGCAAGGGCTAATCAGGGCCAGGTGGGGAGCTCACCCGCCGTGCCCCTATCGTGTGGAGCATGAGTGAGACCCCCGCCGACTTCGACTCCATGACCCGCGACATCGCCGAGGTCCCCGCGGTCGAGGTGATCGTGACGGTCGCCGTCAACCTGATGAGCGCCGCGGCCGTGAAGCTCGGCCTGACCGAGGAAGGCGACGAGCACAAGGACCTGGACGAGGCCCGCAAGCTGGTGACCGCGCTCGCCGGTCTGCTGGACGCGAGCGCGACCGAGATCAGCTCCTTCCACGCCGCGCCGCTGCGCGACGGCCTGAAGTCGCTGCAGCTGGCGTTCCGCGAGGCGTCGATCGTCCCGGACGAGCCGGGCCAGGGCCCCGGCGAGAAGTACACCGGTCCCGTCTACGGCTAGCTCGTCGAGTTCGTTGACGTATGCGTCATCCCCGTACGCGTCATCCGCCCAGATGTCATCCGCGTACGTACAGGGGCTCGCCCGGAGGCGTGGTCCCGGCCGGCAGCAGTGCCAGGTCGAGGCCGTGCACCAGGCGGGCCCTGAGTGTTTCGTCGGCCGCGAGGCGCCCGGCGACGGCACGGGCGGCCTCGGCCGGGACGGCGTCCGGGTCGAGCACCAGGGCGAGGGTGCCGTCGGCCTGCCCGGGGCCGAGGTGGGCGCGCAGCACGGCGGACTCCGCGGCCACGGCAGCCCGGACGGCCTCGACGACGGCCGGGTCGGCGAGCGGGTCGGTCGTCGTGCGGCCCTCGGCGAGCGCGAGCAGCGCGGGGCCGGTCAGCTCAAACGGCACCGGACCCGACATGTCCAGCACGACCGTGTCCGCCTTCTCGTGCGCGGCGGCCTGCAGGGCCTGCTGCAGGGGTACGGCGACGGGGCGGGCCTGCGGGTCCCAGCGGGCCAGGGAGTCGGTGGAGGTGAAGGCCGGCAGGGCGGTGCGGTGGCCGGCCTTCAGGGTGGGCACGGCCATGTCACTGGTCTTCTCACGGCGCAGCCCGTTCTCGTCCTCCTCGACCTCGCCGAGGACGGCCACGACCGGGACGAGCAGCCGGGCACCCTTGAGCGCCTCCAGGACGGGGCCCACGGCGGTGCGGTCCTCGGCCCATGCGGTGAGCGCTGCGCTCAGCCGCGGATCGGCGGAGCCGTCGTCGTCGGAGTAGCCAGGGTCGGGAATGTTCTTGTTCACCACGGTCCCCGACCTTATAGGGGGGATGCTGCTGGGCTTGTGCGGCCCCCGAAACACGGTGGTCACCGGATTCACCGGAATCTCAGATTTCCCTGACGAGCTTCTCACTTTCGTCTAACGGCGCACACAGTCCGTGACCCGAGCATCGCGGGCATGGTGTCTTCCAGAGGCCGCCGTCGCCGTCGCGCTCTTCCGTCCCGGCGCCGTCCGCTCATCCACATCGCGCTCGCGGCCGTAGCCATAGCCGGAGTCACGGCCGGCGGAACGGTGTACGTGAAGGCGCGGGCGCACTCGGACCCCGTATCCTCGGCGAAGTCGCCGTCGCCTTCGTCCTCTTCCTCGGCCTCGGCATCGGCCTCGGCGAGCGGGGAGGAATCGGTGGAACCCGTGGCGGAACCGGCGGTGGACCGTGTCGCGCTGCTGGCCAAGGCCATGAAGTCGGTGACCGTGCCGGCCGCCGCCAAGGTGTCGGCCGCGGTGCTGAGTCTGGACTCTGGCGACAGCGCCGCCTATGGCGACGGGGCCTTCGACACGGCGAGCATCGTCAAGGTCGACATCCTGGCGACGCTGCTGCTCCAGGCGCAGGACGCCGGACGGCACCTCACGGCGACCGAGAAGGCGTACGCCACGAAGATGATCGAGAACAGCGACAACGTCTCCGCGACGGCGCTGTGGGACACCATCGGCCAGGCGGACGGGCTCGACGCGGCGAACAAGCGCTTCGGGCTCACGGGAACGGCCGGCGGCGACGGCGCGCTGTGGGGGCTGACCCAGACCACGGCAGCCGACCAACTCGTCCTGCTCCAGCAGGTGTTCGGGGACGACTCCAAGCTGAGCGAGGCCTCGCGGGCGTATCTCCAGGGACTGATGAAGAACATCGAGTCCGACCAGCAGTGGGGTGTCTCGGCCGCGTCGGGCGGCGCCGCCCCCGCGCTGAAGAACGGCTGGCTGGCGCGTAGTACGACGGGGCTGTGGGACGTCAACAGCATCGGGCGCGTGACGGTCGACGGCACCGCCTACCTGGTGGCCGTCCTGTCGAACGGCAGCGCCTCGCAGGCGAAGGGCATCTCCCTGGTCGAGTCGGCGGCGAAGGCGGCCGTGTCGGCATTCACCGGGGGCTCGGCGTCGACCTCATCCAAGGCCGTCACCGACGAATCGACTGAAGCCCGCTGACAGAGCGTCACGGGTGACGGTACCGACTCAAGAACCTTGGAGAACCCGACCCCGCGTCGGGCCCTCACCATGTCCACCGACCGGCACGGCCTCGAACAACCTCGCTCAGCCGCCCAGCAGCCCCAACTGAAACGGCGCGGCTGGTGCCCCGCCTGGGACCAGGGTCGACAGAACCTGAACAAGGCAGTCGGGGCCAGTCGTCCCACGAGGCAGACCCCGGCCCCGGACGGCGCGATGAGATCGCGGTACCGACGCCAGGGGATGGCCTTCAACTCGCTCCAGCGCCCGTGCCAGATGTGCCGCGTGCAGAGGAAGTGGGAGCGCTGCCCGGCGTGGTGGCAGACCACGCCGGCGATGTTGACCGGGCCGCGGTCGCGGCCGCGCACCCGTACAACGACCAAGCACCGTCACGAGCCCACGGACTCCACGAATTCAATCTGATTGACCACGAAGCTCCTTGCTACAAGCGGTAGTTGACGTCACCACAGCGGACAAGGAACTTCCTTCAACACGGCCCGCTCGTCACCCGGTGAAACACCGCGGCTACAGCGACCGACTATGCGTGACCGTGATCACAGCTGGTCCACTTTTCAAGATCGATTGGATCATGACAGACTCCCACCCCACCCCCCCTTTAACCCTTCTTTAACTCATGGAGGAAAAGTGCGGAAGATTGCTCAGATGGCCCTCGTCGGCGCATTGGCAGCCGCTTCCCTCGGCCTGACGGGTGGTACCGCTTCCGCCCTTGAGTCGGACTGCTGGCCGTCCCAAGACGACAATGGCACCGACTGCCGAATCCTGCACCAGGACAGCAAGGGCTACTACATCGACTCCGTCCAGTTCAACTCGTATGGCGAGCACCTGCAGGAGTGGGACTACGCAACGAACGGCGAGGGTGTCATGGCCGACATCAACGACGACCGTTACTACTGGCTGGTCGGCGACTACTACGACTGGAACCTCAGCTATGACGAGGGGTCCCAGATCTGGCTCACTTCCTGCCAGTTCAAGGCGGGGGGCACGGGCTCTCCGTACGACTGCTACACCCGGCTCGCGATCGCCTGACCGCTCGCGAATACGGCAACACGGCGTGGCCTCCGTTGTTCTGCCGTGATGATCGCCGACCGGGCATCGCACGCGAGCCCGGTCGGCGACAGATGTGCTCCAGAAAGTGTCCTGCCCACCAGGACCATTAAGCAGGACTGTCTTCGGAGGCGCCGGAAATGTATTACGCAAAGCTTGTCTTCGGGGCTATGGCGCTCAGCCTGCTGGTCGGCTGCGCGGGACCGCAGAAAGAGAACGAGCCGGACCCCATAGGAAGTATTCCAACGCCCACCGGTCCGACAACCACGGTGATGCCTCTCGCGGCGTACGTACCGGGCGACAAAGCACTGAGGGTGATCCGGAAAGCGGAGGGCTTGCTCCTCAACGCCTGCACTGCGGAGTACGGACTGAAAACCGATGTCGACGCCCCGTCGTACGAGGCGAAACTCGACGACGTCCGCAAGGGCACCAAGTTGCCGCTCACGCGCGAGCATGTACAGAGATACGGATACCACCCGGCGCAATCACCTGCTCGCGCCCGGAGCGACGAGCGCGAGGAGGAGTCGGCTGCGGAAACCGCCGACAAGTCGGCCAAGATGTTGGTCGTCAACGGCCCGGTAACGTCCGGTACCACCCCTCTGTCACCGTCCCTCGCGACAAAAGATGTCAAGGTCAACGGCAAGCCGGTTCCTGAGGGTGGGTGTCTCAGGCTGGCTGAGGAGAAACTGGCCGACGGAGCGCCCGACCTCAATGCCGTTGGTGCCCATGGCAGGTCCGCGTTCAACGTGATCCTGGCGCTCCGCTACCAGGCGTCGCGTCAGTCCGCCGAGCACTCGGCCTACACGAGGATGGTCACGCGATGGTCGGCGTGCATGAAGAGGGCGGGATTCTCCTACCCGGACTTCGCCTCCGCCATGGGCGACCCGGAGTGGGGGCGAAGCAGGCGGGCCACCGACCGGGAGATCGCGGTCGCGACAGCCGATGTCAGGTGCCGTCTCGACGTCAACTACCTCGGCGTGACAGAGGCTCTGCAGATCGCATATGAGAAGAATGCCGTGAAAGACAACGCCGAACTGCTCCAAGCAGTCAAGAAGTACTATCAGGTCATGTTGCGCAATGCGAAGAAGAGAATCTAGAAGGTCATGTGATCTTCGCGCTGATCTTCGCGTCGCCTGCGCCATATGACCACCGCCATCACCAGCAGGACGCCGCCGAGGCTGCCCGCGAGCGGGGCGGCCCAACTCGATGTGTCACTCTCCGGCTTGAGGGCGTCGGGGCCTGAGCCGAAGTACTTGTCGCCGTATGACGCGGCCCGTAGGCCTTCCGGCTTGAGGCGGGCGGCGGCCTTGATGGCGGCGGCGGGGTCGATGAACCCGAAGCCGCGGGAGTCGTCGCGGCCCCCGCTGGGGGCGTTCCGTGCGGTGTCCTCCAGGAGCTTCTTGATCTGGGCCGGGGTCAGCCCCGGGTGGGCCGCCTTGACCAGCGCCACCGCGCCGGAGACGAAGGCGGAGGCGGCGCTCGTCCCCCATCCCTCGTAGTACTTGTGGTCCGGGTCGGCGATGACGACGTCGACACCGGGCGCGCTGACCGTGGCGTACCAGCGGCGGGTGGAGAACGAGGCACGGGTGCCGTAGCGGTCGACGGCGGTGGCGGCGATGACCCCCGGGTAGGCGGCCGGATAGGAGATGTGGTCGCCCTTCTCGCCGCCGTTGCCGGCGGAGGCGACGACGACGGAGCCCTTCTTGAGCGCGTACTGCACGGCCTCGTCCTCGCTCGGCTCCGGGTGCGCGGAGGCGGAGTCGTCGCCGAGGGAGAGGTTGATGACGTCGGCGCCCTGGTCGGCGGCCCAGCGGATGCCCTCGGCGAGGGCGTTGCCGCGGGTGCTGCGGGCCTTGCCGCGGGCCGAGTCGCCGTCTTCGAGGATCACCCGGACGGGCAGGATCTTGGCTTCGGGCGCGATGCCCATGACGCCGTCGGCGTTGCCGATTCCGTGGCCGTGCCCGGCGATGATCCCCGCCATGGCCGTCCCGTGCCGGGCCCAGGCACGGTCCCCGCGCTTCGCCCCGAACCTGATCAGGTCCTTGCCCGGCAGGACGTTGCCCGTCAGGTCCGGATGGTCGGACTCGACACCGGTGTCCAGGACGGCGACGGTGATCCCCTTGCCCTTGGTGGTCTGCCAGGCCTGCTGGGTGTGCATGGCGGACAGGGCCCACTGCTGGGCGCGGATGCCGTCGGCGTACGCGGTGGTGGACGGCACGAGGGCCAGGGAACCGGCGAGCAGGAGGCTCAGGGCAGGGCCGGCCAGGCGCCCCACACGGCGGTTGCCGCTCCGAGCCACGCGGCGGTTGCCGCACTTCCAACGCTTCATGAGGGCGTCTCCGTGGCCGTGCTGACAGTCTTGCGCAGGCTCCGTTGGATGCGGTCGGCGAGGCCCTGTGCCTCTTGGCCGACGCCGGCCTGGGCCGGGGCCGTGGTGGCGCCGGACTGCATGGCGTCCGCGGCGGGCTGCGGGGCGTCGACGGTACGGCCGTCGGCCCAGCCGGAGACCGCGTAGGCGACGACCGGGGCGTCGGTGAGAACGGAGATGGTCCAGGACGCGCGCTGCTTGTCGCCGAAGGCCGCGGCGGCGGTGCCCTTGGCGGCGTACGGGCGGGGCATCAGATCGGTACGGCGGTCCAGGCCCTCTTTATCGAAGCGGGTGGCGAGGGAGGACATGGCGGCGGAGTCGGCCTTGGTGAACAGAAGGCCGACGGTGGTGACGTAGCTCTGGGTGGCGTCCGTGTAGGTGGCGCGCAGCAGCCGCTGGCAGCCGACGGGGGCGAGCGCCTTGCGCAGCAGCGGGTCGAAGGCGTTCGCGCAGCCGCTGTCCGGGGCGACGGCGATCCGCGTCCAGGTACGGTCGGCGCCGCCGGGTCCCGCGCCCGTCCCCTCCACGGTGAGCGGGAACAGCTCGTCGACCGGCACGCTGTGCCACAGCCCGGCGGCCGCGGTGAAACTGTTGTCGGGACCCGGGCTCCCGGAGTCACCGGTGAGCCAACTCCCGGTCACGGCACCGCCGATGAGCCCGAACCCGAGCACGACACAGGCTGCCGCGGCCGCGGTCCGGGGCCCCAGCCACGCCCCCAACGGCCGCGCCGGCACCCGCTCGTCGTACGCCTCGGCCTCCGGGTACGACACAACATGCCGAGCCGCGCTCCAGGAGAGCGCCGGGTCCGGGGAGGGGGGCAGGGGGCCGGCGGGGGGCGGCGAACTCGCGGATCGTGCCGGGGCGACGGCGGGAGGGGGCGCGACGGCGCTCGCCGGGGCCCACGGCGCCCCCGCGACCGGGGCCTCGGCAGGGCGGGGCGGAGCGGCCGGGGCCGGTGGGATCGGTGTCGCACGCGGGGCCCGGGGGGTGGCAGCCGTTTCCACCGCGTCGGCGCGGTACCCGGAGGTTCGCCGGTCGGACTGTGCGGTCGGCGCGCCGGAGCCGGAGCCCGCGGCGGGCTCCGCGGACGCGCCGCCCGGCTTGGTGGCGGGCTTGGGCGGCACAGCGGCGGAACCGGGGCGCCGGACGGACTCCGCGCCCCCCGAGCCGGAAGCCGAATCGGGCTGGGACGGCAGGCTCCCGTGCCGGTCGGAAGACGCCCCGGACGCGACACCCGGGCGCGCGTCCGGCCTGGGCGGCACCGCCGAAGTGCCGACGCGCCCGCTCGACCCCCCGAGCCGGAAGCCCGGACGGCCACCCGGTTCGGGCGTGGCGGCTGCGGAATCCGAGCCCGGCCGGGCAGTCGGCCGCGGCGGCACGGCGGCGGAACCCGGGCGCCGGACGGACTCCGCGCCCCCGGAGCCGGAGCCCGGATCAGGCTGGGACGGCACGGCCGAAGAGCCGGCCGGCGGTACGGCGGCGGAGCCCTGGCGGGGAGGGTGCGCCGTGGGCCCGGGGGTCCGGGGAGCAGGCGGCTCAGGCGCGGGCGTGGCCGTCGGCGGTATCGGGCGCAGGCGGGCGGGCCTTTCCGGCCGCGTGACGGTCGGGATGTCGGTGCGGCGGGGAGGCGCGGCGGGGCCGCGGTTCGGGTGAGGCGGGGTGGTGCCCTGTGCTGTCGGGTCGGTGCCCGGTCGACGCGTCTCGCGACCGACGGTGGGCGGGGTGTCCGGGAAGCGCGCCGAGGCCGACGGCGGGGGTGCGGGCGCGGCGCTCTGGGTCAGGCGGAACGGGCGGAGGGTCGGGAAGCGCGGCGCGGCGTCCGGGGCACCGGAAGCATCACGGCCCGTGTCGCTCACGCCTTCGGTCCGGGGCGCCGACGTACCCGAGTCCGACCGCGCAGGCCGCGTCGCGGAGGCGTTCGCCCCCGGGGTGCGCCTCTCGGCCCGGTCACTCTGCGAAGGGAGGCCGCTCGTGGTGGCGGACGGGTTCGCCTCGGGGGCCGAGCCCTGGGCGTCGCCGGGCGGGGGCGTCGTGGGGCGGGGCGGGATCGGGGCCTGCCGCGCGTCCCTGCTCATGCACCCCCCGTTTCCTCGTACCCGGGCCGTTCCGTACGCGGGCCGCCGTCCTTGTCGCCCGGGCCCGGCACGGATTCGTCCGCCCCAGGGCACGCATACCCGCGCCGGCGTCCCGGCATCCCGGCGCAGGGTGTGCGGCCGGAGTGGTTCCGTCGTGCGTCCGCGTCACTCTACGGGTTGTTGCCGGGCGAACGGGAACCAGTCCCACGACCCCGGGGCATCTGCCCGGAACGTCCCCCTACCCTGCGGTAATCCTGTCTGGCAGGCTTCGTGCATGACTGCGCGCGCCGCCGACCGGGCCCGTTACGACCGGGCCACCGCCCATCTCGACGCCCCTCTCGCGATCGTGGACCTGGACGCCTTCGACGCCAACGCGGACGATCTCGTGCGCCGGGCCGGCGGGAAGCCGATCCGGGTCGCGAGCAAGTCCGTGCGCTGCCGGGTCCTGCTCGAACGGGTCCTGGCCAAGGAGGGTTTCGCGGGCGTCATGTCCTTCACCCTCGCCGAGTCCCTGTGGCTGGCCCGCTCCGGCTTCGACGACGTCCTGCTCGCCTACCCGTCCGCCGACCGCGCCGGTTACGCGGAGCTCGCCGGTGACCCCAAGCTGGCCTCGGCCGTCACCGTGATGGTCGACGACGTCGCGCACCTCGACCTCATCGACGCCGCCCGCGCCGGCGGTCGTGAAGTCGTGCGCGTCTGCCTGGAGTTGGACACCTCGCTGAAGCTGCTGGGCGGACGGGTGCGGGTGGGGGCGCGGCGTTCGCCGCTGCACTCCCCCGCCCAGGTCGCGGAGTTGGCGCGGGCGGTGGCCCGCCGGCCCGGTTTCCGGCTCGTGGGGATCATGGCGTACGAGGGGCACATCGCCGGTGTCGGTGACTCCGTCGCCGGCCGGCCCCTGCGGTCCCGCGCGATCCGGCTGATGCAGGCGACCGCCCGCCGGGAGCTGGCCGAGCGGCGCGCCGCCGTGGTGCGGGCGGTCCGGGCCGTGGCGCCGGACCTGGAGTTCGTCAACGGCGGCGGCACGGGCAGTGTGCAGTCCACGGCGGCCGAGGACTCGGTCACCGAGATCGGGGCGGGTTCCGGCCTGTACGTGCCTCGCCTCTTCGACAACTACACGTCCTTCACCGGGCGTCCCGCCGCCCTCTTCGCCCTGCCCGTCGTACGGCGGCCGGGTGTGGGCGTGGTGACCGTGCTCGGCGGCGGCTATCCGGCGTCCGGGGTGGCCGGGCCGGACCGGCTGCCGGTGCCGTATCTGCCGGAGGGGCTGCGGTACGACCCCCAGGAGGGCCCAGGCGAGGTGCAGACGCCGCTGCTCGGCTCGCCCGCCGACGACCTCCTCGTCGGCGACAAGGTGTGGTTCCGGCACGCCAAGGCCGGTGAGCTGTGCGAGCGCTTCGCCGCGCTGCACCTGATCGAGGGGGACGCGGTGACCGCCACGGTGCCCACGTACCGGGGCGAGGGCCACACGTTCCTCTGATCGCCTGATCACCTTGCTCTGATCACCCGGGTCGCGGCCGTCAGGGTGGTGGCGGCCGCGACCAAGGCCCACGCGCCCTACAGCGGCGTGACGTACGCGCCCGAGATTCCGCCGTCGACCAGGAAGTCGGAGGCGTTGACGAAGGAGGAGTCGTCGCTGGCCAGGAAGGCGACGGCGGCGGCGATCTCCTCGGCCTCGGCGAACCGGCCGACCGGGATGTGCACCAGGCGGCGGGCGGCCCGCTCCGGGTCCTTGGCGAACAGTTCCTGAAGGAGCGGGGTGTTGACCGGGCCCGGGCAGAGGGCGTTCACGCGGATGCCCTCGCGGGCGAACTGCACGCCCAGTTCACGGGACATGGCGAGCACGCCGCCCTTGGAGGCGGTGTACGAGATCTGCGAGGTCGCCGCGCCCATCCGGGCCACGAAGGACGCCGTGTTGATGATGGACCCCTTGCCCTGGCGGCGCATGTAGGGGATGGCGGCCTTGCAGCACAGGTAGACGGAGGTGAGGTTGACCTCCTGGACGCGCTTCCATGCCTCCAGGCCGGTCTCCAGGATGGAGTCGTCGTCGGGCGGGGAGATGCCGGCGTTGTTGAAGGCGATGTCGACGCTGCCGTAGGTGTCGAAGGCCGTCCTGAAGAGGGCCTCGACCTGCTCGGGGTCGGTGACGTCGACCTTCACGAAGAGCCCGCCGACCTCCTCGGCGGCCGCCTTGCCGCGGGCCTCGTCGACGTCGCCGCAGACGACGTGCGCGCCCTCGGAGGCGAGCCGGCGCGCGGTGGCGAGGCCGATGCCGCTGCCGGCTCCGGTGATGACGGCGGTGCGGCCGACGAGGCGGCGGCAGATGCTTTCTTCGGTCATGAGCGGCTCAGGCCTCCGTGCTGATGAAGACGTTCTTGGTTTCGGTGAAGGCGGTCAGGGCGTCCGGGCCCAGCTCGCGGCCGAGGCCGGACTGCTTGAACCCGCCGAAGGGGGTCCAGTAGCGGACGCTGGAATGGGAGTTGACGGACAGGTTGCCCGCGCGGACGGCCCGGGAGACGCGCAGGGCGCGGCCCAGGTCCCGGGTCCACAGGGAACCGGCCAGGCCGTACGGGGTGTCGTTGGCGAGGCGGATCGCGTCCTCCTCGTCGGCGAAGGGCAGGAGCACGGCGACCGGGCCGAAGATCTCCTCACGGGCCGCCCCGGAGTCCGGCCGCTCCCCCGTGAGCACGGTCGGCGCGAACCAGAACCCGGGGCCGTCGGGCGCGCTGCCGCGCAGCGCCTGGGCGTCGTCCGGCACGAAGGACCGTACGCGGTCGAGCTGCTGACGGGAGATCAGCGGGCCCATCTGGGTCTTCTCGTCGGCGGGGTCGCCCACCACCACGGCCTGGAGTGCCTCGGCGAGCAGCGCGTGGACCTCGTCGTACACGGACTCCTGGACGAGGATCCGGGTGCGGGCGCAGCAGTCCTGGCCGGAGTTGTCCAGGAAGGAGAACGGGTCGACGGCGGACTTCAGGTCGGCGTCGGCGAAGACGATGTTCGGGCTCTTGCCGCCGAGTTCGAGGGTGACGGGCTTGACCTGCCGGGCGCAGCGCTCCATGACCTCGCGGCCGGTGCGGGTGGAACCGGTGAACACGATCTTCGCCACGTCCGGGTGGTCGACCAGGGCGCGGCCGGCGATGTGGCCGTATCCGGGGAGGACCTGGAACAACCCCTCCGGCAGGCCCGCCTCCAGGGCGAGCTCGGCGAGGCGCAACGCCGTCAGCGGGGTGGTCTCGGCCGGCTTGAGCACGACGGCGTTGCCCGCGGCGAGCGCCGGGAAGGAGCCCCAGGCGGCGATGGGCATCGGGAAGTTCCAGGGGGCGATCACGCCGACCACCCCGAGGGGTTCCTGGAAGGTGACGTCCCAGCCGCCGGGCACGGGGATCTGCTTGCCGAGGAGGCGTTCGGCGCCGCCGGCCGCGTACAGCAGCAGGTCTCGGGCGTTGCCGGCCTCCCAGCGGGCGTTGCCGAGGAGGTGGCCGGCCTCGCTGACCTCCAGCTGTGCCAGCTCCTCGGCATGGGCGTCGACGACGTCGGCGAAGCGGCGCAGCAGACGGGCGCGGTCGGCGGGGGCCACGGCCGCCCACGCCCGCTGGGCGGCCGCCGCGCGGGCGACGGCACGGTCCACGTCGGCCGCGTCGGCGGCGGGGACGGTGGCGACGACCTCCTCGGTGGCCGGGTTGAGTACCTGGAGCTCGGACTCGTTCGACAAGGAAGGACCTCTCACATGCGTTCGAAGGAGCGGCGCAGCTCCCAGTCGGTCACCGCGGCGTCGAAGGCCTCCAGTTCGACGCGCGCCATGTTGCGGTAGTGCGCGACGACCTCGTCGCCGAAGGCGGCCTTGGCGATCGGACTGTTCTCCCACAGCTCGGCGGCCTCGCGCAGGGTGGTGGGCACGTGCTCGAACTCGGCGGCGTAGGCGTTGCCGGGGCAGGGCTCGGGCAGCTCCAGCTTCTGCTCGATGCCGTACAGACCCGCCGCGACCAGGCCGGCGACGGCGAGGTGCGGGTTGACGTCGCCGCCGGGCAGCCGGTTCTCGAAGCGCAGGGAGCGGCCGTGGCCGACGACCCGCAGGGCGCAGGTGCGGTTGTCGTGGCCCCAGGCGACGGCGGTCGGGGCGAAGGAGCCCGGCTGGAACCGCTTGTAGGAGTTGATGTTGGGGGCGTAGAGGAGGGAGAAGTCCCGGAGGGCGGCGAGCTGCCCGGCGAGGAAGTGCCGCATGACCTCGCTCATCCCGCCGGGTCCGGCCATGGCGTTGTTGCCGTCGGCGTCCGCGAGCGAGAGGTGGATGTGGCAGGAGTTGCCCTCGCGCTCGTTGTACTTGGCCATGAAGGTGATGGACACGCCCTCCTGGGCGGCGATCTCCTTGGTGCCGGTCTTGTAGACGGCGTGCTGGTCGCAGGTGACCAGGGCCTCGTCGTAGCGGAAGGCGATCTCGTGCTGGCCGGGGTTGCACTCGCCCTTGGCGGACTCGACGGTGAGGCCCGCGCCGGCCATCTCGTTGCGGATGCGGCGCAACAGGGGCTCGATGCGGCCGGTGCCGAGCACCGAGTAGTCGATGTTGTACTGGTTGGCCGGGGTCAGGCCGCGGTAGTTCGCGTCCCACGCCTGCTCGTAGGTGTCCTTGAAGACGATGAACTCCAGCTCGGTGCCGACCTGGGCGGTGTAGCCGAGCTCGGCGAGGCGCTCCAGCTGGCGGCGCAGGATCTGGCGGGGCGCGGCGACGACCGGGGAACCGTCGTTCCAGGCGAGGTCGGCGATGAGCATGGCCGTACCGGCGTTCCAGGGGACGCGGCGCAGGGTGGAGAGGTCGGGGTGCATGGCGAAGTCGCCGTAGCCGCGGTCCCAGGAGGACATGGCGTAGCCGTCGACCGTGTTCATCTCGGTGTCGACGGCGAGGAGGTAGTTGCAGCCCTCGGTGCCGTGGTGGAGGACCTCGTCGAGGAAGAAACGGGCGGCGAACCGCTTGCCCTGGAGCCGCCCTTGCATGTCGGGGAAGGCCAGGACGACAGTGTCGATCTCACCGCCGGCGACGAGGGCGTGCAGCTCCTCGACGCCGAGCGGGGGTGTGCGGTCTGCCACGGGAGTGCTCCTTCGGCTTCTTCGCGCTGTTTCGGCCGGGCCGGGAGCCATAAGGTATTGCCGAGAACCATTGCTTGGGAAGGGGGTACGGCCTGATGTCGCGGGACATGGATGCGGGGGGACCGGGCGACCGTCTCACGCCGGTGCTGCGGCCGGTGCGTGCCGGGAACGGTTTCGAGGAGGCACTGGAGCAGATCCTGCAGGTCGTGCGGCTCGGTCTGGTGCCGGGCGGCGAGCGGCTGCCCGCCGAACGGGAGCTCGCCGAGCGGCTCGGGATCAGCCGGGTGACGCTGCGCGAGGTGCTCAAGGTGCTGCAGGACCAGGGACTGGTCGAGGCGCGCCGCGGGCGCTACGGCGGAACGTTCGTGCTGCCGCGGAGCGACGCGGGCGGCGAGGACGAGCTGCGGCGGCGGATCGCGGAGGTCGACATCGAGGACGTGCTCCGGTTCCGGGAGGTCCTCGAAGTGGGTGCGGCGGGGCTGTGCGCGGCGCACGGGCTGACCGACGAGCAGGCGGAGCGGCTGCGCGCGGCGCTGGCCCGCACGCACGACGCCCCGCTGGCCGAGTACCGGCGTCTGGACACCCTGCTCCACCTCACCCTGGCCGAGCTGTGCGGCTCGCCGACGCTGACCGCGCAGTACGCGGCGGTCCGGGCGACGGTGAACGACCTGCTCGACTGCATCCCGCTGCTCGTACGCAACCTGGAGCACTCGCAGCGGCAGCACACCGCGCTGGTGGAGGCCGTGCTGGACGGGGACGCGGACGGGGCGCGGGAGATGATGCGGGAGCACTGCGCGGGCACGGCCGCGCTGCTGCGGGGTTTCCTGGCCTGAGAGCGCGGGGTTCCTCGCCCGGAGTGAGGGCTTGCCGTTCACCGGCACCTCGGCAAAGGTATGAACGCAATCCATTGCGGGGAGCGGGAGGACGTATGGCGGGCAGGCCGCTGATCGGCATCAGTACGTATCTGGAGTCCCGGACGCGCTGGGGCACGTGGGAACTGGAGGCCGCGCTGCTGCCGGCCGGGTATCCGCGGCTGGTGCAGCGGGCCGGAGGGCTGGCCGCGATGCTGCCTCCGGACGAGCCGGAGCATGCGGCGGCGGCCGTGGCGCGGCTGGACGGCCTGGTGATCGCCGGCGGTCCGGACGTCGAGCCGGTGCGGTACGGCGCGCGGCGCGACCCCCGCACGGGGCCGCCGGCCCGCGAGCGCGACGCCTGGGAACTCGCCCTGATCGACGCGGCGCTGGCGGCGGGTGTGCCGCTGCTCGGCATCTGCCGGGGCATGCAACTGCTGAACGTCGCCCTCGGCGGCACACTCACGCAGCACGTCGACGGGCACGCGGAGGCGATCGGGATCTTCGGGCGGCATCCGGTCAAGCCGGTGCCGGGGACGCTGTACGCGGCGGCCGTACCGGAGGAGGCGTCCGTACCGACGTTCCACCATCAGGCGGTGGACCGGCTCGGTGAGGGGCTTGTCGCCTCGGCGCACGCGGCGGACGGCACGGTGGAGGCGGTCGAGCTGTCCTGCGGCGCCGGGTGGGTGCTGGGCGTGCAGTGGCATCCGGAGATGGACGAGGACCTGCGGGTGATGCGGGAGCTGGTGCGGGCCGCCTCGTAGGGTGCGGCCGGCGCGCGGGTCAGCCCCGGGTCAGCGACAGCAGCTCGCGGGCGGGCCCCGTCGGACGATGTCCCGTCGGCCAGACGGCGCGCAGCTCCCTGGCCAGGGAGACACCGTCGACGGGGATGCTGACCAGGCGCCGCATCGCCAGCTCCTCGCGGACGGCGAGTTCGCTGAGGACCGCCGGGCCCGCGCCGCTGACCGCCGAGGCCTTCACCGCCGTGGTGGAGGACAGCTCGATGAGGGGGCGGGCCAGGCCGCCGAGGGCCGCGTCCAGGACCTGGCGGGTGCCGGAGCCGCGCTCCCGGAGGATCAGGGGGGTGGCCGCCAGCTCGGTGGCCGGGAGGGCGTGCCGACGGCGGGCCCAGGGGTGGGCGGGGGCCGCGACGACGATCAGACGGTCGTGGGCGATCACGGCGGAGTCCAGCCCCGGAGGCACCGACAGGCCCTCCACGAAGCCCAGGTCCGCCTCGTCCGCCAGGAGGCGTTCCGCCACCGCCGCCGAGTTCCCCGCCAGCAGCGACACGGCCGTGTCGGGGCGTTCGGCACGCAGGGCCAGCAGCCAGCCCGGCAGCAGGTACTCGGCGATCGTCATGCTGGCCGCGACCCGCAGACGCGAGTCGCGCCGGTCGCGCAGCGCCTGTGCCCCCACGTCGAAGGCCTCCGCCGCCTCCACGACCCGTCTCGCCCAGTCCGTCACCAGCGCGCCGGCGTCCGTGAGCCGGGAGCCACGTGGTGAGCGGTCCACGAGGGCGACGCCCAGCTGACGTTCCATGGAGCGGATCCGGCTGCTGGCGGCCGGCTGGGTGACGCCGAGCTCGCGCGCCGCCGCCCCGAGACTGCCCAGCCGCGCCACCGCCAGCAGCAGTTCCAGGGCGCCGAGGTCCGGGACCCGGTGCGCCAGTGTTCCGGCGGGACCCCGCCGCTCCTCCGCATCGCTCATAACCCCAGCTTATGCCCCCATAGAGACAGACTCCCTGGTCGCGGCCGTCCACCCGCGCGACCGTGGGGTCATGGTCACCGCAGCCGTCCGTCATCTCGGCCCCAACTGGTACGCCTCCGTCATGGGTACGGCGATCGTGGGGGGCGCCGGCGCCGCGCTCCCCCTCCACAGCGACGGGCTGCGCCCCGTGTGCGCTGCCTTCTGGGGGCTCTCCTGCGTGCTGCTGGTGGCCCTGCTGGCCGCCCGCGCCCTGCACTGGACCCACCACCGCGACCAGGCCCGCGCCCACCTCCTCGACCCGGCGACGGCCCCGTTCTACGGCTGCCTGTCCATGGCCCTGCTGGCCGTCGGCGGCGGCGCCCTGTCCGTCGGGCGGGACTGGATCGGGAGCGGCGCGGCGGTCGTCCTCGACGGGGTGCTGTTCGTCGCCGGTACGGTCGTCGGGCTGGCGGCCGCCGTCGCCGTGCCGTACCTCATGGCCGTACGGCATCGGATCGAGCCGGGGCAGGCCACACCCGTGTGGCTGCTGCCGCTGGTCGCTCCCATGGTGTCCGCCGCGCTGGGGCCGGCCCTCGTGCCGCATCTTCCGGCCGGGCAGCCCCGGGAGACCCTGCTGTTCGCCTGCTTCGCCCTGTTCGGGCTCAGCCTGATCGCCACGGCTCTGATGCTGCCCCTCGTCTTCGCGCGGCTGATCGTCTCCGGGCCCCTTCCTCTGGTGCTCACCCCGACGCTGTTCCTGGTGCTGGGGCCGCTCGGGCAGTCCACCACCGCCGTCGCGATGTTCGCGGACGTCGCGCCGGGGGTCGTGCCCGCCCCGTACGACCAGGGCTTCGGTGTGCTCGCCGTCCTCTACGGGGTGCCGGTCATGGGCTTCGCGCTGCTGTGGATCATGCTGGCCGGCGCCCATGTGGTGCGGGCCCGGCGGCGTGGCATGGGGTTCGCGATGACGTGGTGGGCGTTCACCTTTCCGGTGGGCACCTGTGTCACCGGGTCCGCGGCGCTCGCCCGGCACACGGGGCTCGCCGTCTACGACTGGCTCGCGGTGGCGCTGTACGGCGTGCTCGTCGCCGCCTGGGCGGTGGCCTTCGTCGGGACGGCGCGGGGGCTGGTCAGCGGCGAGCTGCTCGCAGGGCCTCGGCCAGTACCCGCGGCGCCTCGGCCAGTGACGGTCCGTACCAGGTCAGGTGCCGTCCGCTGACAAGGGCGCAGGGCAGCCCCGGGAAGGCCTCGGGGCCGTCGTCGGGTGTGAACCGGTACGGCTCGTCCGGCAGGACGACCAGCTCCGGGGCCGCCGCCCGCAGCTCGTCGAGCGGGATGCGCGGGTAGCGGTCCGGGTGGGCCGCTTGGAGGTGGTCGACCCCGAGGCGGCTCAGTACGTCGCCCGCGAAGGTGTCGCGGCCCAGGACCATCCAGGGGCGCCGCCAGACCGGCACGACCGCCGTCGTGCGGTGCGCGGGCGCCGGCAGCGAGGACCAGGTCCGTTCCGCCGCGGTCAGCCAGCGCGGGCGCGCCGGGACACCGCACGCGGCCAGCACCCGGGACAGTTCCCGGAAGGCCTGCGGCACGTCCCGCACCTCGGTGACCAGCACCTCCAGGCCCGCGGCACGCAGGGCGTCGAGGTCGGCGGCGCGGTTCTCCTCCTCGTTGGCGATCACCAGGTCCGGGGCGAGGGCGGCGATCCGGTCGAGCCGGGGGTTCTTGGTGCCGCCCACGCGCGTGACTGCCAGGTCCGCCGGATGGACGCACCAGTCCGTGGCGCCGGCCAGGACGCCGGGAGCGGACACGGCCACCGCCTCGGTGAGCGACGGAACCAGGGAGACGACCCGCACCTGAGGCCTGCCCTAGCGCGAGCGGTCCTGGACCGCCTCGATGTGCTCGGCCACCGCCACGACGATCACCCGGGTGTCGGGAACCGTGGCCCGCCAGCGGTGGCGGACACCGCCCGTGAGGTAGAGGGTGTCGCCGCGGCCGAGCCGGTAGGCGCGGCCCTCCGCCTCGATCTCCACGGCGCCGTCGGCGACATACATCAACTCGTCGTTGCGGTGCTGGAATTCGCGTCCGGCGTCGTGGTCGCCGGTGAACTCCGAGGCGTGCAGCTGGTGGTGACCGCGGACCAGGGAACGCAGCCGGGGAGTGAAGTCCTGTTCGGTGGTGTCGGAGCGGACGACGTCGACACTGCACGCGGGGTCGGCGGCCGCGAGGAGTTCCACGGCCGTCGTGCGCAGAGCGTCGGCGACCTTCTCCAGGGAGCTTCTGCTGGGGCGCGCCCGGTCGTTCTCGATCTGGCTCAGGAAGGGCACCGACAGACCGCTGCGCTCGGCCACGACGGCGAGGGTGAGCTCCAGCGCGCGGCGTCGCCGCCGGACGGCCGCGCCCACGCGCACGGGCTGTTGTTCTTTGTGGTCGCCCATCGCTCCGGCTCCCTCCTTCGCTCGTCGTTGCGCTGCCGGGGTGCCCCGCGTCGGACACACCCCTTCTGATGAGTTCTCTGCACCCTACGCATGTTCGGCAAACCGTTTCATGCGGCCGTCACATCCATGTCACATCGCACCTGCCCGACCTCTACGGTTCGCGCCAGCGGACGAAGCCCTCTCGCCCACTCGGTCAAGGGAATTCGGATCCGTGTCACCCCTTCGGTACCGTGCGTGATCGGCCGCTCCGGCCGGCGGCCGGACAGAGCTTGGGGCAAGGGCGTAGCGCTATGTGGTTGGCCGGATCCTTCTCGTGGGCGCTCGGAATGCCTAGGATCACCGCCGGTGGTGCGCATCGCCGTTTGGGGGACACGTATGGAACGACCGGACGACCGCCTCGCGTCCGCTCTGCGCTTCGCGACGGAGCTCGTGGCCTGGATCGCGACGCCCTGGGCCCTGGCCGGGCACTCCTGGGCGCTCGCCGTGCTGTCGGTGGTGCTGCTGATCGGTCTCCCGACCGTGTTCTCGACGCCGGGGGACAAGTCGAGCGTGATCGTCGCCGTTCCGGGCGAGGTCACCATCCTGCTCGTGCTGCTCCAGTTCGGCGCGGCAGTGATCTCCGCGTGGTACGTGTGGCCCGCCTGGGCGGCTGTCCCGGTCTCCCTCCTCGCTGCCGTCGCCCTCGTCACGGAACACCCGCGCCGGCGGTGGCTGCGGACCCTGCCGCTCCGTGCCGACACCTGACTGTCGGTGCCGTGCGGCATGATGCGAGGCGTGACCGGACGACTGATGCTTCTCGACACCGCCTCGCTGTACTTCCGCGCCTACTTCGGCGTCCCGGACTCCGTGAAGGCGCCGGACGGCACACCGGTGAACGCCGTGCGCGGGCTGCTGGACTTCATCGACCGGCTGGTCAAGGACCACCGGCCCGACCTGCTGGTGGCCTGCATGGACGCCGACTGGCGGCCGCACTGGCGGGTCGACCTCATCCCCTCGTACAAGGCGCACCGCGTCGCCGAGGAGCACGAGGCGGGACCGGACGAGGAGGAGGTGCCGGACACGCTCTCCCCGCAGGTGCCGGTCATCGAGGACGTGCTCGACGCCCTGGGCATCGCGCGGGTCGGGGTCGAGGGGTACGAGGCCGACGACGTGATCGGCACGTTCACCACGCGCGCCGCCGGGCCGGTGGACATCGTCACCGGTGACCGCGACCTGTACCAGCTGGTGGACGACGCGCGCGGGGTGCGGGTGCTGTACCCCCTCAAGGGCGTCGGCACCCTGCAGATGACCGACGAGGCCCTGTTGCGCGAGAAGTACGGAGTCGACGGCAGCGGGTACGCGGATCTGGCGCTGCTGCGCGGCGACCCGAGCGACGGACTGCCCGGCGTGCCCGGGATCGGCGAGAAGACGGCCGCCAAGCTGCTGGCCGAGTTCGGGAACCTGGACGGCATCATGGCGGCGGTCGACGACCCGAAGGCCAGGCTCACGCCGTCGCAGCGCAAGCGGCTGGACGAGGCCCGGCCGTACGTCTCCGTCGCGCCGAAGGTCGTACGGGTCGCCACCGACGTACCGCTGCCGGACGTCGACACGACGCTGCCGCACGCGCCGCGCGACCCCGCGGGGCTGGACCGGCTGGCGATGCGCTGGGGTCTGGGGGGTTCCCTGCACCGGCTTCTGACGACGCTGGAGGCGTGAGGGGCCCGAGTATTTTTCCGGCAAAACACGTTGACCCGTTCTCGATGACGGAGGTGCCGAACAGGAGAGGATGCTAACTTAGGTAAACCTAACCAATGGAGCAGGGAGGCCGTCATGGCAGAGCGCCCGGGACGCAGGCCGCGGAAGCCTCATTCCGCCCAGGTCGTTCGCACGGAACGGCTGACCCCGCACATGCAGCGCGTGGTCCTGGGCGGCGACGGCCTCGCGGACTTCGCGGCGGACACCTGCACCGACCACTATGTGAAACTCCTGTTCGGCCCCGAGGGCGTGACCTATCCGGAGCCCTTCGACATGGAGCGGATCCGTGAGGAGTTCCCGCGCAGCCAGTGGCCGGTGACCCGGACGTACACCGTGCGGAACTGGAATCCCGAAACCCGCGAACTGACCCTGGACTTCGTGATCCACGGCGACGAGGGCCTCGCCGGTCCCTGGGCGCTGCGGGCGCAGCCCGGTGAGATCGTGAGGTTCATGGGCCCCGGCGGTGCCTACGCTCCCGACGGGAGCGCCGACTGGCATCTGCTCGTCGGCGACGAGAGCGCGCTGCCCGCGATCGCCCGCGCCCTGGAGGCGCTGCCCAAGGGTGCCAAGGCCTTTGCCTTCGTGGAGGTGTCCGACCCCGAGGAGGAGCAGAAGATCGACTCCGATGTGGAGGTCGTCTGGCTGCACCGCGGGGGCCGCCCGATCGGCGAGGCCCTGCTGGAGGCCGTACGGGCGCTGGAGTTCCCGGAGGGCCGGGTGCACGCGTTCGTGCACGGCGAGGCGAGCTTCGTGAAGGAGCTGCGCCGGCTGCTGCGGGTCGGGCACGAGGTCCCGCGCGAGGACCTGTCGATCTCCGGCTACTGGCGCCTGGGCCACAACGAGGACGGCTGGCAGGCCTCCAAGCGGGAGTGGAACGCCCGCATCGAGGAGGAGCAGGAGAGCGGCACGGCTGCCGCCGCCTGAGACGCCGGCGGCGACGACACCTGGACGGTGCCGCCGCTGCCGCGTTTTCACTCGCCGGGGCGCTTGCTCACACCGACCGCTGGTACGACCGGAACGTCCGGATCGACAGCCACACGGCCGCGACCGCGAGCGCCAGCAGTGCGCCCCCGCGGCTGAGCACGTCACCCCAGTCGGGGTGCTCGGACATCGCCGAACGACCCGCCACCATGGCCCAGTCGAGCGGATTGAAGTCGGCGATGTGCCGCATCCAGGAGGGCATCTGGGACGGTGCCATGAAGGCGGAGGACAGGAACGTCAGCGGCAGCAGCAGGAAGGTGTTGATGCCGATGATGGACTCCCGCTCCCGCACCAGCATGCCGAGCGCGTTGGACAGCGCCCCGAAGACGGTGCCGAGCAGCACGGCGGCGACGACCAGGATCGCGATGCCGCCGACGCCGCCCGGGTAGTCGGCGCCGCCCAGCAGCCCGAGCAGCACGATGATCACCGACTGCAGGGCGGTGACCAGGCCGTTGTTCACCACGTTGCCGTTCATCAGCGCGGCACGGCTGACCGGGGTGGTCAGGAAGCGGTCGAGGGTGCCGCGCTGGATCTCCTCCAGGGTGCCCATGCCCGCCCACATGTTGGAGCTCAGGGCGCTCATCACGACCACGCCCGGCACCAGGTAGTCCAGGTACGAGGTGGTGCCGAAGCCGCCGAGCTCGACGACCTTCTTGAAGAGGTTGCCGAACAGGAACAGCCAGATCACCGGCTGGATCAGGGTGATGATCGCGTACGCGGGCTGGCGGGCGAACACCATGAGCTGACGCTGGGTCATGTACCAGGTCTGGGAGACGGCGTTGCTCATCGGGCACCTCCGGCCAGGGCGAGAGTGTCGGCGGTACCGGTCGGATCGGCCTCGGCCTCGGCGTAACGGCGGCCCGTGTAACGGAGGTAGACGTCGTCCAGCGAGGGGCGGGCGACGGTCGCCGATGCCACGGCCACTCCGGAGCGTTCCAGTGCGGCGAGGAGGGCGGGCATCGCCGCGGCGCCGTCGTCGGCGCGGGCGCTGATCCGGCACCCGTCGATCAGCACCTCGCGCACGCCCGGCAGCCCCGTCAGCGAGCCTCCGAGCAGCGTACGTCCGGCTTCGCCGACCGTCTCGCGCAGCTCCAGGTGGACGGCGTCACCGCGCAGTTCGCCCTTGAGGGCGTCCGGGGTGCCCGTCACGACGACCCGGCCGCGGTCCACGATGGCGATGCGCTCGGCGAGCCGGTCGGCCTCCTCCAGGTAGTGCGTGGTGAGCAGGATGGTCAGGCCCTCCTCACCGGCCAGGCGGCCGATCTCCTCCCACATCGCGGTGCGGGCCTCCGGGTCCAGGCCGGTCGTCGGCTCGTCGAGGAACAGCACCTCGGGCCGGTGCACCAGGCCGAGGGCCACGTCGAGGCGGCGCCGCATGCCGCCGGAGTAGCCCTTGACCGGGCGCCGGGCGGCGTCCGTGAGCGTGAAGCGCTCCAGCAGCCGGTCCACCCGCGCATTGAGGGCCGCGCCCTTCAACCCGTGGAGCCTGCCCTGCAGTTGGAGGTTCTCGCGGCCGGTGGCGACGGGATCGGCGCCCGAGTTCTGGGCGACCACGCCGATCGCGCGGCGCACCCGGTCCGGGTGGCGCAGCACGTCGTGGCCGGCGACGGTGGCCGTGCCCGAGTCGGGGCGGGCGAGAGTGGTGAGGATCTTGACGGTGGTGGACTTCCCGGCCCCGTTCGGGCCGAGGAGGCCGAAGACGGTGCCCGGCTCGACGGTGACGTCCATGCCGTTCAGCGCCGTGACATCGCCGGGATAGGTCTTGATCAGTTGGCGCGCCTGCACTGCGGGCGCACGGGTGTTCATGTCGGTTGCTCTCCTCGATGAGCGGATGACGACTGATCCGCGTGAAGAGCGCCGGGCTATCCTGGGTGTGCCGCACCTCGATCGCCTGGAGCTGCCTCACGGCGGATTCAGCTCGGGGTTCGAGACCCTGGCGGGGCTGCTGCAACAGCTCCGCCGGGGTCTGTTCCCGCGTGATCTACTTGGTTTCTTGCGTGAACTCCGGTGGCAGTTCCCCCGTTTCATGAAACCGGCGCCACCCTTCGACGCCCGGCAGCGAGCCTTCCCTGATCTCGTCGGCGAAGCCGCGGACCCACTCCATCTGCGCCTCGAGCATGTGCAGGTGGTACTCGACCTCGACGACGAACAGCCGGGGCAGCGATTCGTACAGCTTCTCCAGCACGGCCCGGCCGCCGGTCACCTCGACCTCCAAGGCCCTCACCCGCTCCCCCAGCAGGCGCGCGACCTCGTCGGGGGGCAGGGCGCCGATCAGCGAGAGCGCCGTCTCGAAGATCGGATACTCCTTCACCGGGACGGCCATCAGGTCGGACAGCCAGTGGACCATCTCCTCGCGCCCGGCCTCCGTGATCCCGTAGACCGTGCGCTCGGGGCGGTTGCCGTGGCGCTCCACGTCGGTCACCTCGACGAAACCGTGCTTCTCGAGGTTCTGCATGACCGTGTAGAGCGAGCCGTAGTTGGTTCGCGTGCTGGTGTCCTTGCCCTGCCGGCGCAGGGTCTGGGCGATCTCGTACGGGTGCATCGGCTTCTGCCACAGGGTCGTCAGCACGACGAGCGCCAACGGATTGCTGAGCTTGCGCCGCTTCGCCGCCACACCGACCACCTCGCTTCCGAATATCCGCAGCCGAACATATCGCGATCCGGAAGCCGTCGTCAATAGACACGACATATCGCGATCCGGGTTCCGCCGCAAGGGCGTGAGGACTTGGGCCCGCCCCGGACACGACGACGTGATGGGGCCGAAACACCCCCTCCCTAATTTCTGTCACCCGACAGGAACTACCGCTCCCTTCGTGCCCAAGGCAGGTGCCGTCGTGTCGACATCCGAGGACCACTCCCTGGAGGAGTTCGGCTACCGTCAGGAGCTGCACCGCAGCCTCGGCCGGTACGCCTCGTTCGCCGCCGGGTTCTCCTTCATCTCCGTACTGACGACCGTGTTCCAGTTCTTCGCCTTCGGGTACGCCTTCGGCGGGCCGGTCTTCTTCTGGGCCTGGCCCGCCGTGCTGGCCGGCCAGTTGCTGGTCGCGGCCTGCTTCGCGGAACTGGCCGCGCGCTATCCGATCTCGGGCGCGATCTACCAGTGGTCCTCGCGCCTGTCGAACGCCTCGTTCGGCTGGTTCACGGGCTGGATCATGGTGATCGGGCAGATCGTGGTGGTCGCGGCGGCGGCGCTGGCCCTGCAGATGGTGCTCCCAGCGCTCTGGTCCGGCTTCCAGCTGGTGGGCGCCGACCCGGCGCCGACCTCCCGCGACGGGGCGGCCAACGCCGCCGTCCTCGGTGTGCTCCTGCTGGTCCTGACGACACTGGTGAACGTCGTGGACAACCGCGTGCTGTCCGTGGTCAACCGGGTCGGGGTCACCGCCGAGATCATCGGGGCGGTCCTCATCGTCGTACTCCTGCTGACCCACGCCAAACGCTCTCCCGGCATCACCTTCCACACCGGGACCGCCGCCCAGAGCGGCCTCCTCGGCGCCCTGCTGGTGGGCTCCTTCACGGCGGCGTACGTGATGATCGGCTTCGACAGCGCGGGCGAGATGAGCGAGGAGACGCACAACCCCCGCCGCACCGCGCCCCGCACCATCCTCACCGCGCTCGGCGCCGCGGGGCTGCTCGGCGGCCTGGTGGTGCTCGGCGGGCTGCTCGCCGCACCCAGCCTCACGGACGGGCACCTGGCGGTCGACGGGCTCAGTTACGTCCTGACGAGCACACTGGGCGACGGAGTGGGCCGGGTGCTGCTCGCCGACGTGGTGGTCGCGATCGCCGTGGCGACGCTGGCGATCCAGACGGCGGCCTGCCGGATGCTGTTCTCCATGGCCCGCGACAGGCAGCTGCCGTTCGCGAGGACGCTCGCCCGCGTCAACCCGCGTACCGGCATGCCCGGCGCCCCGGCCGTGGTCGTCGGCGTCCTCGCGGCGGCACTGCTGCTGCTGAACTTCGCCTCGCCGGACGCCTTCCTGGCCATCGGCACCACCTGCATCGTGATGCTGTACCTCGCCTACGCCATGGTCACCGGACCGCTGCTGATCCGCCGGCTGCGCGGCGAGTTCAGCACCGCCGGCACCGACGAGACGGGAGCCCCGCTGTTCTCCCTCGGCCGCTGGGGCATCCCGGTCAACGCGCTCGCCCTCCTCTACGGCCTGGCCATGACCGTCAACCTCGCCTGGCCGCGAGCGGCGGTGTACGACCCGGCGGGCGGGCACTGGTACTTCCAGTGGTTCACGGTACTGTTCCTGGCCGCCACGCTGGTGGCCGGCGCCGGCTACCGGATGTACCGGAAACACACGGCGGTCCGAAGTGCCGTACCTGAAGCGGCGGTTCAGGAGGTGGCCGCGTAGGTCAGGTCAGTCGCCGTGTACGCGCGCGTGCAGGTGCCTGTCGTGCCGGCCGTCCGGGTGGAGGAGGGCGCTGCGTTCGGTGCCCTCCAGGGTGAAGCCGGATTTGGTGGCGACGCGGCAGAAGGCCTGGTTGGCGGTGGCGTGCGTCAGCTCGAGGCGGTGCAGGCCGATCTCGTCGAAGGCCCAGCGGGTCAGGGCGGCCGTCGCGCGGGCGGCGGCTCCCTGACCGCGGGCCGCCGCCGTGGTCCGGTAGGCGACCTCGGCCGTGCCCTCGTTCAGCATGATCTCGCGCAGCGCCATCCGTCCGAGCAGCCGGTCCGTGTCCGCGTCGGCGACGGCCCACTGAGCCGTCCGCTCCGCCGCCCACTCCTTCAGCCACTGCTCGATCCTGCCGACGGCCTCCTCCACCGAGTCACCGCGCCAGATGTGCCACTGATGCATGAGCGGGTCCAGGAAGGCCGCGTGCACGGCGAGTGCGTCCTCGACCCGCCAGGGACGCAGGACCAGTCCGTCGCCTGCGGGAAGCACGGCCTGCGGAGTGCGGGCGAGGGTTCCGGCGGGCAGCACCGGGCTGATGACTAGGGCATGATCCGCATTCTGCCGCTGGGACACGGCCCGGCCAACGGAGTTTCGGGCATGCGAAGCCCCTGGCAGATGCCGATCTCCTGGTCGAAAACCCATCCACCAGGGCTTCACCTGCTGCCGGTCGACTGCCTGTCAGGAAGATATGCACCCCCACCACCAGGCGATGGCGGGAATCCGGGGGGCACCGAGGCGCGGGGTGGACGGTGTGTCGGCCCAGACCGGGACGTCCGGTGCTCCGGGTCCTCCGAACTCGTCGTGGTAGCGGGGCACGCTGTGACTCCACTCGTGGTTTCCGCGCACGTAGTGGTCGAGCTGAGTCAGGTAGGTGCGCAGTTCGGGAACCGCCCACCGCTCCAGGCGCTCGCGCAGGGCGAGGTAGCAGACCATCACGCGGTCGTGCAGCTGGACGGCTTCGACGGCTGCCTCATCGGGCGTGCTGCGGTGATCGCGCATGAGGACGCCGACGATGTTGGAGACGGGAATGCCCAGGGTGCTCTCGCGTCGGAACGAGTACAGGTCGTTCCCGATGGTCACGAGCAGGTGGGCGGCCTGGGTGGCGGCGCGGACAGCCCGCTGTTCCATGAGGCTGGTGGGCAGGCAGGTACCCTCCGCGGTCTCGATGAGGGCCATGGATGCCTTGGCACCGCGGTCGCGCGGCCCGGAAGTGACGTACTCGGCCAGGGTGGGGGCGCTGCCGCGGGCGCGGTGGCCGGCCATGCCGGTGGCGGCGAGAAACCACTCGGCGTTGCCGTCCGCCCACCGGCGCACGACGGTGGGCGAGGCGACTGCGCGGATACGCAGGGAAAGGTCCTGCAGTGCGCGCATGAAGGGGTCACTGCCCGGCTCGGTCTCCGGATGGTCGGCCACGTGCAGGAGTCGTAGGACGACCGGGACGACCTCGTCGGGCTTGACGTTCGTCGGGCCCAGATCGAACAGGGCGTCGTCGAGGGTGAATCCGCAGTAGACCCAGTCCGAAGCGATCTGCAGTCCGTCCCCCGTGCCGTGGGGGGCCAGGCGCGAGATCCACTGGCTCGACTGTGTCCCGATGATCCGGGAGCGCTGGGCATCCTCGTCGCAGAATCCCAGCCGGGTCAGCCACTCGATGCTGCGCCGAGCGAGTTTGTCGGCATCGGGGTGGACAGCGGTCTCCAGGGGGCAGTACAGCGGCGGAATCCGGACGCGGATCTGTTCGTTAGGTTGTGCGTCGATGATTGTCACAGTCACTGCCTCCGTGGGGAACCAGGGGATGTGTGATGCACTTCCTGCGCTCCTAGGTCGGGGCGAGGCCTGATCGGCCGCCTTCAAGGCGTGCTCCCTACCCCTGTCGACGGCTTCGCCTCCCGGACAAATGCGACGACTGCGCCCTTACGAAGGCGCAGTCACGTTCTTCACCCGGTCCGACATGAACGGTCACCAGTCACACCGGGTCGTTCACCTGTTGGCTAAATGTAATCGACTGGGCGGCTCGGGCCCAGGTCCCACCATGGCGCGGGCGCAAACTCCGCACAAAGAGCGCACGTTGGGGGGCGCTCGATGTACTGCCTGCCTGACCTCCGGGCCGTGAATGACGGCTGGGACCGGTGGTGTCGGGACCTCGTACGCTTGATCGTGATGAGACGCCGCACTCCGCCCCCGCCCTCTCCCCTACCGCAGCGCGACGGGGTGGATCCGGTGCGCGTGCGATTGCCGGCCGGGGACGCGTGGGCGACCGTGCGTGATCATCTCGTGGCACGCCTCGCGGCCGGGGCCGGAGTGATCGACGGAATGCTCGACGCGGGGCTGATCGTGGACGCCTCCGGGCAGCCGGTGTCACGGGACATGGCGTACGAGCCGGGGATGTTCGTGTGGTTCCACCGGGAGCTGCCCGACGAGGAGCGGGTGCCGTTCGCGGTGGACGTCGTCTACCGGGACGAGCACGTCGTGGTGGCCGACAAACCACACTTCCTGGCCACCACGCCGCGCGGCAGCCATGTCGCCGAGACCGCCCTGGCGCGGCTGCGGAGGCAGCTGGGGGTCCCGACGCTGGGCGCCGCGCATCGGCTGGACCGGCTGACGGCTGGGCTGGTGCTGTTCACCGTACGGCCACAGGAGCGCGGGGCGTACCAGTCCCTGTTCCACGACAGGCGGGTGACGAAGGAGTACGAGGCGGTGGCCCCGTACGACCCCGGACTGGACCTGCCGCGCACTGTGCACAGCCGGATCGTGAAGGAGCGCGGAGTTCTTGCGGCCCGCGAGGTCGCGGGTGAGCCCAACGCCTCGAGCCGGGTCGAGTTGCTGGAGCACCGTGACGGGCGTGCCCGGTACCGGCTGACGCCGTACACCGGGCAGACACACCAGCTGAGAGTTCACATGAACACGTTGGGGGTGCCGATCCTCGGCGATCCCCTCTATCCGGTGGTGACCGGCCCCGCGGCGGCCGGTGACTTCCGGCGTCCGCTCCAACTACTGGCGCGGGTGCTGGCCTTCACCGATCCGATCACGGGGCGCGAGCACCGGTTCGTCAGCCCGCGCGTGCTGCGGGCCTGGTCGTCGTACGACGAGTGGGCCGGGTAGCCCCGGTGCCCGGTCGGCTCAGTCCCCGCGCCACCAGCGCAGGAGGCGCCGGAACACGCCCGGCCGAGCGGCCGGTTCGGACGTGGGCACCGGCGGCGGAGGGGTGGCCGGCTCGGCGTGTTGCGCAGCCGCCGTCTGCGGCAGTGGCGTGCCGAGCTGCCAGTCGCTGGGGCGCTGCGCCTGCAGCGGGCGTGCGGGGTGCGCCCTGACCTCCCGTTGAGGCTTGGGCTCGAACTTCACCGGCAGTTCCACCAGATGCTGGCTGAAGATGGAGGCCCGCCAGATCAATTCGTCCTCCTCGCAGGCGAGTTGGACGTCGGGCAGGCAGGTCAGCAGCGCGTCGACGCCGACCTCGGCGATGGCGCGGCCGATGTCCTGCCCCGGGCATTCGTGAGGACCGCCACCGAAGGCGAGGTGGGAGCGGTTGCCCATCATGTTGGCCGTGCGGTCGGGCCGGACGCGTGGGTCGACGTTGCCCGGGGCGATGCCGAGGAGGAGAGCGTCGCCCTTGCGGATGCGCCGGCCGCCCAGCTCGCAGTCCTGCTTGGCGACGTAGGGGAGGATGGTGCTGAACGGCGGCTCGTCCCACAGGGATTGCTCGACCGCCTGGGGCACTGTCATCTGACCGCCGTTGAGCTGCGCGCGGAACCCCGGGTCGGTGAGCACCACCCGCAGTACGTTCGCGAGAAGGTTGGCGGTGGCCTCGTACGCGGCGATCAGGACGACGCGCAGGTGCTGGCCGACCTCGTCGTCGTTGAGCCCCGCCGGGTGGTTGATGAGGTGACTGGCGAAGTCGTCCTTGGGTTCGGCCCGGCGTCGGAGGGTGAGCCGCATCAGGACGTCCGTGATGTACGCGTTGCTGGCGATCGCGGTCTCGGTGCCCTTGGGCAGGTCGCGGGCGGCCTCCACGATCCGGTCGTTGTACTCCTCAGGCATGCCGAAGATCTCGCACAGCACGGCCATCGGCAGGTGTTCGGCGAATTGGCTCACCAGGTCGGCCCTGCCCTTCACGCAGAACTCGTTGACGAGCTGCTGGGTCGCTCGGTTGATGTAGCGGCGAATGCCCCGGTGGTCGATCGTCGACATGGCGCCGGTGACCGCGCCGCGCAGCCGTCGGTGCTCGTCGCCCTCGGCGTGGCAGCAGATGGGCTGCCAGGCGAAGTGCGGCATGAGCGGGTGATCGGGCTTGATCGTGCCGTCGTCCAGGGCGCTCCACTGCCGGGGGTCACGGCAGTATTGCGAGGGGGTGCGCACCATGTGCATGTTCTCGCTGTGGCCGAGCACCATCCAGATCGGCACGTCCTCGTGAAGCAGCGCGGGCGCCACGGGGCCGTGTTCCTCCCGAAGTCGCTCGTACAGGTCGCCCAGGTCCTCCGCCTCGGGGCCGTACAGCCGGCGCAGCCCGCCGGGCCCGCGGCCGTGTGCCGGGCAGCCCTGTGGCGGGCCGAGCGTCGGGTCGTCCGTACCGGTGAGGGAGTGGGGTTCAGGCGTCACAGTGGTCGCTCCGAAGCTGAGGTGAAACCCAGGTACAGGGGGTTGGTCGGACAAGGGGTCAGATGAGCACGCCGGACATGGCGAGCGAGTGCAGGAAGCGCATCAGGGTCATCAGGACGTCGCGGCTGGAGGCACGGCGGCGTACGTCGCACTCCACGATGGGGATGTCCTCAGAGAGGTCGAGCGCGGTGCGCAGTTCCTCGATGGGGTAACGGGGCGCGTCCGGGAAGGAGTTGACGGCGACGACGAAGGGGACTCCACGCTCCTCCAGACGTCCTATGACGTCGAAGCTGACCTCCAGGCGCCGGGTGTCGACAAGGACGACCGCGCCGAGAGCCCCCTCGAACAGCCCGTTCCACAGGAACCAGAAGCGTTCCTGGCCGGGGGTGCCGAAGAGGTAGAGCACCAGCCTCTCGGTGATGCTGATGCGGCCGAAGTCCATGGCCACCGTGGTGGCCGTCTTCGAGTCGGAGCCGTAGTTGTCGTCGACGCCGACACCGGCCTGTGTCATGGTCTCCTCGGTGGTCAGCGGCCTGATCTCGCTGACCGAGCCGACCATGGTGGTCTTGCCGACTCCGAAGCCGCCCACGATCACGATCTTCACCGCGGCCTGGGCCGTGTGCGGCAGATGGTCCTCTGTCCGTGGGCCCGGGATGGTGTCAGAGCTTTTGAAGTCCATGCATCACCGCTTCGAGAAGTGAACGGTCGGGGAGCGCCTGACGGACGATCGGGGCGCGCGCCTGCACCAGTTCGGCCGTGATCAGCTCGGTGATCAGCACCGTCATCGCGCTGAACGGCAGGTTGAGATAGGCCGTGAGTTCGGCCACCGACAGGGGGGCGGTGCAGAGCCGGAGTAACACCGCCTGCTCCGGTGTGACGGAGGGCGGTGGATCGGCGCGCGCCACGATCAACGTCACCAGGTCGAGCTCGGCGCGGGGCCCGTCGGCGCCGTCGGCGATGACGTACAGCCGCTCGGGGTTCTTCTTCTCGCCCTGCTGGTCACCTCCCGCCATGGGGGGCGGGGGTGGCGGAGGTTGCTGTGTGGGCTGTCGCCGTTTGCGTTGCGGAGGAGTCATACGGTCTGCCCGTTCCGCCGGGGCGGACTGGTGAGATGGGCGCCGATACGGACGACCAGGTCGCGCATGCGGTTGCTCATCCGGCCGGGTTCGCAGACCACGTCGGCGAGCACGGCGAGATAGGCATTGGCACCGGCCGCCATGAGGTAGAAGTAGCCGCCGTCGATCTCGATGACGACCAGATTCATGGCGCCGCTGCTGCCGGGAAGCTCCTGGGCGACGGCTCCCGCGAGACTCTGCACGCCCGCGCAGGCCGCGGCGAGACGGTCGGCGGAGTCGGGGTCACCGCCGTAGCGGGCGATGCGCAGTCCGTCGGCGGAGAGGACCACGATCATCTCGATGCCGGGTACGCCGTCGGCGAGATCTTTGAGCATCCAATCGAAGTTCGCTCGCTGCTGGATCACTTGAGGTCCCCCTCGTCGTCGGCCTCGCTGGGGGCCGGCTTCTCGATCAGGTGCATGTATGCGGTGGGATTGCGCGTGAAGTCGGTCGGGTGCACGCCCGGGTTGCCCTCCTTCAGGCCCTCCCAGAAGGCCTCGACCCACATGCCGGGCTCGCGGTTGCGCAGCTTCTCGCGCTCGGGGTCGACCTCGGGCTCGGGCTCGGGTGCGGGCTTGCGCTGCGACCAGATGGTCGGCTTGCCCTCGCGTTCGGCCCGCTCGATGGCGGCCTGCTCGACGATCCGCTGGGTCAGCGAGGTCTTCACCTTGCTGCGGCGCTGCGGCAGCCCGCCGGCGGTCCACTCGGTGACCTCGGGGACGTCGTCCTCCATCGAGATCCCGGCGGGGATGCGCGGGCTGGTGGGGCGGCGCTTCTTGGGCGCGCGCTTGGGGCCCTCGAGGGCGCCGAGTTCGGCCTTCGGTACGGCGGTGGCGCCGATGCCGTGGGCGAGCCCGGGGGCGGGCTCGGTGGTCATCATGTTGCTGGGCACGATGAGGATGGCGCGGACTCCGCCGTACGCCGAGGCGCGCAGCGAGACCTGCATGTTGTACGTCGAGCAGAGCCGGCCCACGACCGCGAGGCCGAGGCGCGGGCTCTCGCCGAGGTCGTCCAGGGCGACGCCGGCCTTGGCGCGCTCCAGCATGTTCTCGACCCGGGCGCGAGCCTCCTCGCTGAGGCTGACGCCGCCGTCCTCGATCTCGATCACCACGCCGGTCTGCACCTCGGTGGCGGTGACGTGCACCTTGGTCTGCGGAGGAGAGTAGCGAGTGGCGTTGTCGAGGAGCTCGGCGGCGGCGTGGATGACCGGCTCGACGCAGGTGCCCTTGATGTTGACCTTGGCGATGGAGGCCAGGTCGATGCGCCGGTACTCCAGGATCCGGGACATGGCGCCGCGCAGCACGCTGTACAGGGCCACGGGGTTGGGCCACTGACGGCCGGGGCGGCCGCCGCCGAGGACGGAGATGGAGTCGGCCAGGCGGCCGATCATCGCGGTTCCGTGGTCGATGCGCAGCAGGTCGTCGAAGACCTCGGGGTTGCGGCCGTGGTCCTCCTCCATCTCCCTGAGTTCACTGGCCTGCTGGTGGACGATGGCCTGGACGCGTTGGGCGATGTTGACGAAGGAGCGCTGCGCGGCGTCGCGCATGGACTCCTCGTCATCCACGACCTTGAGCACGGTGCGCAGCAGGTCGCGCTGCGAGGCGGGGACGTGCCGCAGTTCGGGATCGGCGTCGAGGACCGCTTGAATGACCTCGCGGAGGGATTCTCCGGCGCGCAGCCGGAAGAGCGCGGTCGGCATGATCTCCTTGCCGAACCGGACCCACTCCTCGTCGTTGGCGGCGATGCGCCGCTCCAGATGCGCAGCGTGACGGACGTGCTCGGCCCGCAGGCTCTTCAGCCGGCGCCCGCGTCTGACCGCTTCCGCCGCCGTCGCGGTCACCAGCAGCGTGGCGGCGGCTCCGCACCAGCCGACGGCGGCCCGGGCCGGCTCCGCCACCAGGGCGACGGCGGCCCCGGTGGCTGCGGCCATCAGTATGGCCGGCAGCAACAGCACACGCGCATAGGGAAGTTCACGGCCACCGGGAGGCGATTGAACACTCACCATGTATGCCCTCTGAGACGAATCGGCTGGGTGTCGGGGGAGCTTGTGGGGGGGGAAGAGTCATGGAGCTGTCTGGATATTCGTAACCATTGGGAACAAGCGCACGAATTCACCTCAACTCGGCGCGTCGCGGGCGAGCTTAGTCCGACCGGATCATCGCCGTGTCATATTCAGCAAGCACCTGAAATCGCCCGCGCTCCAGGAGTACGCTCGGCCCCATTTATACGCTCGGATTACATTCGCACACGAAGTGTGATGGCGAGCGAGCGTGCGAGGACACCTCACCGTGACGGGTGAGCAAGGCCCCCGGAAGGCGGCTCAGACACCCACGATGCGCAGGGCGGCGTCGGCGGTGGCGCGAGCGAACTCCGAGACGGGCCGCTCCGGATCCGACCGGTGCACAAGGATGACACCCTCGATCAGCCCGAAGACGAGATCCGTACGCAGCTCCAGCTCACTCTTGGCCAGCGCTCCTCCGACGACGGTCGCGGCCAGCAACTGACGGTAGGCCTCCTTCAGTTCGGCGCGCACGGCGTGGAATCCGGCGAAACGCTCGGTGCGCACCTCGGGCAGCAGATAGAGCCCGCCCAGATTGTGCGGCCCGCCGCACAGCAGCTCCACATCCGTCCGGCACAGCTCCCACAGCCGGCCCTCGGCCGGGGTCGCATCGTCCGCGAGCAGCTCACGGGCGCAGGTCAGTGAGGGGGTGACGGTGGACTCCAGCAGCTCGGCGAGCAGCTCCTCCTTGCCGGAGACGTAGTGGTACATGGACGCCTGCCGCATGCCCGCGCGCTCGGCGACGGCCCGGGTCGTCGTGGCGGCATATCCCCGGGTGGTGAACAACTCGGCAGCGGCGGCCAGCAGTTCGGCCCGCGGCTCCAGCCCACTCGCCGGCCGCTGCGCGACCCGTGGCCGACCGACCCGACGGCCACTGCTCGTTCCCATGCGTTCGATCCTCGCACATGCCCCCGGGAGGCAAGCAGCCCACCAGGCCCCCACCACATCCACGTGAGGGCTCGGTAACCGGGCGGCAACGCCGCGGCAATTCCCGTGACCCGTCCCACTCCTAATTTCTGTCGAGCGACAGAAATGACACCTGAGCCGGAGGTCCCGCGATGGCGACAGCGACCACTTACGGAGCCCGTGCCCATGCGCGCGCCCAGGAGGGCGCCCATGCCGAGGCCATGCCCGTCGTACCGGCACGGGAGTGGCCCGCGCCGCCCTGCGAGGCGGGCCGCCTGGTGTGGGCCGAGACCGTGGCGGGCGGCAACTACACGCACCGGGTCCTGGCCCGCGGCACCGAACTGCGCCTGACGGACCCGCGCGGCGACGCCTGCGCCCATCTGCTGCTGTACGTCGCCGAGCGCCCCTGGGAACGGCTGAACGTGGCCGACACGGTCAAGGTCCAGTGGAACGCCTATCCGAGAGAGGGCCGGCTCCTGCTGTCCGACCAGGGGCGCGTGCTCGCCTCCGTCGTCGCCGACACCTCCGGCCGGCACGACGCCCTCTGCGGCACCTCCACCCTCGTACGCAACACCGAGCGGTACGGCGACGGCACCCCGCAGTCCGTCTCCCCCGCCGGCCGTGAGCTGTTCAAGCTGGCCGCCGCCAAGAACGGACTGGAGCCCCGCGACCTCGCTCCCTCGCTCTCGTTCTTCCAAGGCGTCGAGGTACGCGACGACGGGGACCTGGACTTCACCGGCTCGGCCGGCCCCGGCGGCAGCGTCACGCTCCGTGCCGAGCAGGACGTGACCGTACTGATCACGAACGTCCCGCACCCGGCCGACCCGCGCCCCGACTACGTCAGCACCCCCCTGGAGGTCCTCGCCTGGCGCGCCGCGCCCACCGCGCCGGGCGACCCCCTGTGGGAGGCCACGCCCGAGGGCCGCCGCGCCTTCCTGAACACCACCGAATTCCTCGCCGCGAGGGGGCTCGCATGAGCACGACGATCGTTCCCGCCCGTGCCGCCTGGTCGTCCGTCGTCCGCTCCGGCGAGACACTGACCGTCACCGACCTGCACGGCAACCAGGCGGTCGACTTCCTGGTGTACGACGCCCACGACACGTCCGTCCGCTACAGCGCGCCCGACACCATCCACGCGCAGGGCAACATCTTCCTCACCACCGGCAGCGTGCTGCTCTCCAATGAGCACACCGCGCTGATGACCGTCGTCGAGGACGAGGTCGGCCGCCACGACACCGTCGGCGGCGCCTGCTCCAAAGAGTCGAACACCCTTCGCTACGGCCACCACACCTGGTCCCAGCACGCCTGCGTGGACAACTTCCTCGCCGAGGGCGCCAGGCACGGCCTCGGCAAACGCGACCTCGTCTCCAACATCAACTGGTACATGAACGTGCCCGTCGAGAAGGACGGCACCCTCGGCATCGTCGACGGCCTCTCCGCCCCCGGCCGCAGGCTGACCCTGCGCGCCGAGCGCGACGTCCTGGTCCTGGTCTCCAACTGCCCCCAGATCAACAACCCCTGCAACGGCTTCGAGCCGACGGCCGTGGAGATGACGATCACCGGGGCGGACGGCGCATGAGCTTCGACACGCTGCTGGTCGCCAACCGGGGCGAGATCGCCGTCCGCATCATCCGCACCGCCCGCGAACTGGGCCTGCGCACGGTCGCCGTGTACTCCGACCCCGACCGCACGGCACCCCACGTACGGCTCGCGGACGAGGCGGTGCGGCTCGGCCCGGCGCCCGCGAAGGAGTCGTACCTCGACGCCGACCTGGTGCTGAAGGCCGCCAAGGACACGGGTGCGGGCGCGATCCACCCCGGCTACGGCTTCCTGTCCGAGGACGAGGCCTTCGCACGGCGCTGCGAGGACGCCGGGATCGTGTTCGTCGGCCCGACACCGGAGCAGCTGGCGCTGTTCGGCGCCAAGCACACGGCACGGGCGGCGGCCGAGGCGGCCGGAGTGCCGCTCGCGCCCGGCACCGGGCTGCTGGACTCCGTCGCGGAGGCCCACGACGCGGCCGCGCGCATCGGCTACCCCGTCATGCTCAAGGCCACCGGCGGTGGCGGCGGCATCGGTATGTCGGCATGCCGGTCCGCCGACGAACTGACCGAGGCATGGGAGCGGGTGCAGCGCGTGGCGGCCGCCTCCTTCTCCTCCGCCGGGGTGTTCCTGGAGCGGCTCGTGGAGCACGCCCGCCACGTGGAGGTGCAGGTCTTCGGTGACGGCGCCGGCCGAGTCGTCACCTTCGGCGACCGGGACTGCTCGCTCCAGCGCCGCAACCAGAAGGTCCTGGAGGAGGCCCCGGCACCGGGACTGCCCGCACGTGTGCGCGAACGCCTCACCTCCTGCGCCCGCGACCTGTGCGCCTCCGTCGGCTACCGCTCCGCGGGCACGGTGGAGTTCGTGTACGACGCCGCCCGCGAGGAGGCCTACTTCCTGGAGGTCAACACCCGGCTCCAGGTGGAGCACCCCGTCACCGAGGAGGTCTACGGCGTCGACCTGGTCGCCTGGATGCTGCGCCTCGCGCGCGGTGAGAAGGACGTCGTCCGCGACCCGGGCAGCCCGCGCGGCCATGCCGTCGAGGCCCGCCTGTACGCCGAGGACCCCTCCCGCGAACACCGGCCCAGCACCGGCCTGCTGACCCGCGTCGAGTTCCCGGGCGGAGTGCGCGTCGACGGCTGGGTGGAGACCGGCACCGAGGTGACGACGTCGTACGATCCGATGCTCGCGAAGGTGATCGCCTACGGTCCCGACCGGGAGCACGCCCTGCGCCGCCTCGACGAGGCCCTGGCCCGCACCCGCGTCGACGGCATCGAGACCAACCTGGGCCTGGTGCGGGCCGTGCTCGCCGAGCCGGACCTCCGTGCCGCCGTCCACTCCACGGCGACCCTCGCCGGCGTCACCGATCCGACCCCGCGCATCGAGGTCGCCTCCGGCGGTACCCTCACCACGGTCCAGGACTGGCCGGGCCGCACCGGCCACTGGCAGGTCGGCGTACCTCCCTGCGGCCCGATGGACGACCTGTCCTTCCGGCTCGGCAACCGGGCCCTGGGCAACCCCGAGGGCGCTCCCGGCCTCGAATGCACCCTCCAGGGACCCTCCTTGAGGTTCTCCCACCCCACGACCGTGTGCGTGACCGGCGCCCCGGCCCCCGTCACGGTCGACGGCACGCCGGTCCCCCAGTGGGAGCCGGTGACCGTACCGACCGGCGCGGTGCTGGAGATCGGCGCCCCCGGCGGACACGGACTGCGGACGTACGTGCTCTTCGCGGGCGGCGGCCTGGACGTACCGGCGTTCCTGGGCAGCGCGAGCACCTTCACGCCGGGCCGGTTCGGCGGACACGGCGGCCGGGCCCTGCGCACCGGCGACGTCCTGCACGGCGGGACGCTCGCAGAGGGAACGCCGGTACCACCCGCGGACCGCCCCGACTTCACCGCCGTATGGCACGTCGGGACTGTCGAGGGCCCGCACGCCGCGCCCGAGTTCTTCACCGAGGACGACATCCGCGACTTCTACGCGGCCGACTGGAAGGTCCACTTCAACTCGGCGCGCACCGGGGTCCGCCTGGTCGGCCCCAAGCCGCGCTGGGCCCGCGCCGACGGCGGCGAGGCGGGTCTGCACCCGTCCAACATCCACGACACCCCGTACTCGGTCGGCGCCGTCGACTACACGGGCGACATGCCGGTGCTGCTCGGCCCGGACGGCCCCTCGCTCGGCGGCTTCGTGTGCCCGGCGACGGTCCTGCGCGCGGAGCGCTGGAAGCTCGGGCAGCTGCGTCCGGGTGACACGGTGCGGTTCGTGCCGGTGGACCTGGCGGGGGCATCCCGGCCGGTGATCGTCGACGGCGGCGTGCTGGCCCGGGACGGGGACGTGACGTACCGCCGCAGCGGCGACGACAACCTGCTGGTCGAGTTCGGCCCGATGCAGCTGGACCTGGCCCTGCGGATGCGCGTCCATGCCCTGATGGAGGCGGTGACGGACGCGGACCTGGAAGGTGTCACGGACCTCACTCCCGGTATCCGTTCCCTGCAGATCCAGACGGACCCGCATGTCCTCGCCCAGCACGAACTCCTGGCGGCGGTACGGAAGATCACGGCCGCGCTCCCGCCCACCGGCGAACTGCTCGTCCCGTCCCGCACCGTCCACCTCCCCCTGTCCTGGGACGACCCGGCGACCCGCGAGGCGATCGCCCGCTACATGGCCGGCGTCCGCGACGACGCCCCCTGGTGCCCGTGGAACATCGAGTTCATCCGCCGGGTCAACGGCCTGGAGTCGGTCCAGGACGTGTACCGCACGGTCTTCGCCGCGGAGTACCTGGTCCTGGGCCTGGGTGACGTGTACCTGGGCGCCCCCGTGGCCACCCCCCTCGACCCGCGCCACCGCCTGGTCACGACCAAGTACAACCCGGCACGCACCTGGACCGCCGAGAACTCCGTCGGCATCGGCGGCGCGTATCTCTGCGTCTACGGCATGGAGGGCCCCGGCGGCTACCAGTTCGTCGGCCGTACGACCCAGGTGTGGTCGGCATGGCAGCAGCGGGGAGCCTTCGAACCCGGCTCGCCCTGGCTGCTCCGCTTCTTCGACCGCATCAGGTGGTACCCGGTGGAGGCCGACGAACTGCTGGAGCTGCGGTCCGACATCATCTCCGGCCGCTTCGTGCCGCGCGTCGAGGAAGGCACCTTCTCCCTCGCCGAGTACGAGTCCTTCCTCGCCGAACACACCGCTTCCATCGGCGAGTTCAGGGCCCGACAGCGGGCCGCTTTCGCGGCGGAGCGGGACGCGTGGGAGGCCGCGGGCGAGTTCGCGCGGGCGGAGGCGGCGACCGTGCCCACGCCCGCGCCGGCCATGGTGGAGGTGCCGCCGGGAGGCCGGCTGATAGAGGCCGAGTTCGCCGCGTCCGTGTGGCAGCTGAACGTGGCACCGGGCGACGAGGTGACGGCCGGGCAGTCGCTCCTGGCCCTGGAGGCGATGAAGATGGAGTCGAGGGTGCGCGCGCCGGTGCACGGCGTGGTGACCGAGATCCTGGCCCGGCCGGGCGACCAGGTGGAGGCCGGGACGGCACTGGTCGTCCTGGCTCCGACGGCAAGCTGAGAGAGGAGCGCGAATGTCCACCAGCCTGACCCGTGTCCGTGCGGCCTACGCCCGGATCGAGGCCGCGGACCGCCCCGAGGTCTGGATCACCCTGCGCCCGCGGCAGGAGGTCGAGGCCGAGGCCCGGACGATCGACGAGCGGGTCGCCGCGGGCGAGCGGCTCCCCCTCGCCGGGCGGCTGTTCGCCGCGAAGGGCAACATCGACGTGCACGGGATCCCCACGACCGCGGGCTGCCCGGCGTACGCCTACGACCCCCCGGCCGACGCCCCGGCCGTCGCCCGCCTCCGCGCGGCGGGCGCGATCGTCCTGGGGTCGACGAACCTCGACCAGTTCGCCACGGGCCTGGTCGGCACCCGCTCTCCCTACGGCGCCGTACGGGGCGCCCACGCTCCGGAGCGGATCAGCGGCGGCTCCAGCTCGGGCTCGGCGGTGGCGGTGGCCCTGGGCATCGTCGACTTCGCGCTCGGCACGGACACCGCCGGCTCGGGCCGGGTCCCGGCCGCCTTCAACGGCATCGTCGGTCTCAAGCCCACCCGCGGCCTGGTCCCGACGGAGGGGGTGGTCCCGGCCTGCGCCTCGCTCGACTGCGTGACCGTCTTCGCCCGCACGCTGCCGGAGGCCGAGCAGGCGCTGGCGTTCATGGCCTCCCCGCCTGCCCGCGACCTGCCACCCCTCCCCCAGCGGGCCCCGGGCCCCTGGCGCATCGCGGTACCCCCGCTCGACCGGCTCGGCGAGCTGGACGAGGGCTGGGCAGAGGCGTACGAGGCGGCGGCGGCACGGTTCGTCGCCGCCGGCGCCTCGATCCGGACGATCGACCCCACGCCCTTCACCGAGGCCGCGGCGATGTTGTACGAGGGTGCTTTCGTCGCCGAGCGCTACACCGCAGTGGGGAGCTTTGTCGACAAGTTGATCGCCGAGGGAGGTGAGGGCCTCGACCCCACCGTCGCCGGCATCATCACCCGCGCCCGCGACATCCCGGCCCACCGTCTCTTCGCCGACCAGGACCGGCTGGCATCACTGCGCGCCCACGCCCTGGCGGAACTGGCCGACGCGGACGCCCTGCTGCTCCCCACCGCCCCGGGCCACCCCACCCTCGCCGAGGTGACCGCCGACCCCCTGGGCACCAACGCCCGCCTGGGCCGCTTCACCAACTCCACGAACCTCTTCGACCTGGCCGCCGTGGCCGTCCCGGCGGGCCAGGTGAACGGCCTGCCCTTCGGCGTGATGCTGATCGGCCCGGCGTTCACGGACGACCGGCTCGCCGCGATCGCCCGCGCACTGGAGCCGGAGGTGAGCCTCGCGGTGGTGGGCGCCCATCTGACGGGCCAGCCGCTGAATCCTCAGCTGCTCGCCCTGGGCGCCCGACTGGACCGCACGACCACGACGGCACCGGTCTACCGCCTCCACGCCCTGCGCACCACCCCGCCGAAGCCGGGCCTGGTCCACGTGGGCGAGGGCGGCGCGGCCATCGAGGCGGAGGTGTGGCGGCTACCCGCGGATGGCCTGGGCCGCCTCCTGGCCGCGCTCCCCCGCCCGATGGCGCTGGGAAGCGTGGAACTGGCGGACGGCGCCCGGGTACCGGGGTTCCTGTGCGAACCGAGCGCACTCGTAGACACCGAGGACATCACGCGATACGGCAGCTGGCGCGAGTACTTGAAACGCCGGTCAGGACAACTTCCCCAGGGGCGCGGGGAACTGCGCGACCAGCCACGACTCACCCGCACCCGCCCGCAGACCCGTCACCCCACCGACGAGTAGGCGACGACACCCCGCAACAACTGATCAACAGCCTTGCGCGCAACCTTCGCCACCGTCGAGCCCTCCGCAGGAGACGCCGCCGAGATCTGCCCCAGCACGTCGATGACCTGCTTGCACCACCGCACGAAGTCACCGGCCGGCATCTCCGCCTCGCGCAGCACCTCGTCGAGGCCCTTGCCTGAGGCCCACATGTAGGCGGCCCAGGCGAAGCCGAGGTCCGGCTCGCGCTGGCCGACGCCCTCGGTCTGGTTGATGCGGAAGTCCTCCTCCAACGCGTCGAGCCGGCCCCAGATGCGGACCATCTCGCCGAGCGCGGCCTTCGCCTTGCCGGAGGGCAGCTTCGGCGCCATGGCGTCGTCGCCGACCCGCGCCTCGTACACCAACGCGGAGACGCACGCGGCGAGTTCGGCGGGCTCCAGGCCCTCCCAGACCCTCTCGCGCAGGCACTCGCTCGCCAGCAGGTCCAGCTCGCCGTACAGCCGGGCGAGCCGCTTGCCGTGTTCGGTGACCTCGTCGCCGCGCAGATAGTCGAGTTCGGTCAGCAGCGCCACGATCCGGTCAAACGTGCGCGCGATCGTGTTCGTACGGCCCTCGATGCGCCGCTCCAGCTGCGAGGTGTCGCGCAGCAGCCGGTGGTAGCGCTCGGCCCAGCGGGCGTGGTCCTCGCGGTCGTTGCAGCCGTGGCAGGGGTGGGCGCGCAGAGCCGTGCGCAGCCGGGCGATCTCGCGGTCGTCGGCGGCCTGGGACCGCTTCTTGCGGGCCCGCTCCGGCGGGATGTGCCCGGCCTTGGTGCGCAGTGCGGAGGCGAGGTCCCGGCGGGACTGCGGGGAGCGCGGGTTGAAGGACTTCGGGATCCGCATCCGCTCCAGCGGCTCGACGGGCACCGGGAAGTCCATCGACGCGAGCCGCTTGACCTGCCGCTCGGCGGTCAGGACCAGCGGGCGCGGGCCGTCGTGGTGCTCGAAGCCGCGGTGGCCGTTGGAACGCCCGGCGGGCAGGCCGGGGTCCAGGACCAGCGCGAGGCCCGCGTACTTGCCGGTCGGCACGTGGATGACGTCGCCCGGCTTGAGCTTCTCCAGTGCCACGGCGGCCTCGGCGCGCCGCTGGACCGCGCCCTGCCGGGCCAGTTCGGTCTCGCGGTCCTTGAGGTCACGGCGCAGCCGCGCGTACTCCTCGAAGTCGCCGAGGTGGCAGGTCATCGACTCCTTGTAACCCTCCAGGCCCTCCTCGTTGCGCTGTACCTGCCGGGAGATGCCGACGACCGACCGGTCGGCCTGGAACTGTGCGAAGGAGGTCTCCAGCAGCTCGCGCGAGCGGTGCCGGCCGAACTGCTCGACCAGGTTGACCGCCATGTTGTACGACGGCTTGAAGCTGGAGCGCAGCGGGTACGTGCGCGTGCCGGCCAGGCCCGCGAGGTGCTCGGGGCTCATGGTGCGCTGCCACAGCACGACCGCGTGGCCCTCGACGTCGATGCCGCGCCGGCCCGCACGGCCGGTCAGCTGGGTGTACTCGCCCGGGGTGATGTCGGCGTGCTGCTCACCGTTCCACTTGACGAGCTTCTCCAGCACCACGGAACGCGCGGGCATGTTGATGCCCAGCGCGAGTGTCTCGGTGGCGAAGACGGCCTTGACCAGGCCGCGGACGAACAGTTCCTCGACGACCTCCTTGAAGGTCGGGAGCATGCCCGCGTGGTGGGCGGCGATGCCGCGCTCCAGGCCCTCCAGCCACTCGTAGTAGCCGAGGACGTGCAGGTCCTCGGAGGGGATGGCGGCGGTGCGCTCCTCGACGAGGGCGCGGACCTTTTCCCGTGCCTCCTCGTCGTTGAGCCTCAGGCCCGCGTACAGGCACTGCTGGACGGCGGCCTCGCAGGCCGCGCGGCTGAAGATGAAGGTGATGGCGGGCAGCAGCCCCTCGGCGTCGAGCCGCTCGATGACCTCGGGGCGGCCCGGGGTCCACACGCGCGAGCGCTGTCTGCGCTCGCGTTCACGGTCGGCCTCGCGCATGGCGCGGCCGCGTCTGCGGTCCTGGTACGACGGCCGGCTGGCCTCCATCCGGGCCAGGCGGGCGAGGTCGGGGTTGACGGCCTTCTTGTGGCCCTCGCCCTCCTCGAACAGGTCGTACATCCGGCGTCCGGCGAGCACGTGCTGGAACAGCGGCACGGGCCGGTGCTCGGAGACGATCACCTCGGTGTCGCCGCGGACGGTGTCCAGCCAGTCACCGAACTCCTCGGCGTTGGACACGGTCGCCGACAGTGACACCAGAGTCACCGACTCCGGGAGGTGGATGATCACTTCCTCCCACACGGCACCGCGGAAGCGGTCGGAGAGGTAGTGCACCTCGTCCATGACCACATAGCCGAGGCCGAGGAGGGTCTGGGAGCCGGCGTAGAGCATGTTCCGCAGCACCTCGGTGGTCATCACGACCACCGCGGCGTCGGGGTTGATGCTGTTGTCGCCGGTCAGGAGCCCGACCATGCCGTCCCCGTAGCGGCGGCACAGGTCGGAGTACTTCTGGTTCGACAGCGCCTTGATGGGTGTCGTGTAGAAGCACTTCCTGCCCTGCATGAGGGCGAGGTGGACGGCGAACTCGCCCACGATCGTCTTGCCGGAACCGGTGGGGGCGGCCACCAGCACGCCCTTCCCCGCTTCGAGCGCCTGGCAGGCCTCGATCTGGAAGGGGTCGAGGCCGAAGTCGTACATCTCGCGGAAGGACGCGAGCGCGGTGGCCTGCTCGGCTGCCCGCCTGCGGGCGGCCGCGTACCGCTCGGCCGGTGAGAGGTCCTCTGTCATCGTGCTTTCGAGCGTACCGGGCCGCACTGACAACAGGACGATCATTATCCGGAACTGGGACGGACGACAAACAGGAGGTGCCCCCGTCCCGGGGGGACGGAGGCACCTCCTGACGGTGTGGCGATCTCGGTCAGGTCACGTCGTCGTAGCCGTTGACCCGGTCCGTGCTCGCCTGCTCGGGCAGCGCCCGGCTGGCGGAGACGGTCTCGACCTCGCCGATGTCCTCGGGGGTGAGGTCCAGGTCGGAGGCCTCGTCGTCGCCCGGTCCCTCGGCCTCGCGTCGCGCCCGGCGCCGGTCGTTGAGCAGCGCGATGGCCACGGCGAGGAAGTAGAGCCCCCAGATCGGCGCCGCCAGCGCCAGCATCGTCATCGGGTCGGGGCTGGGTGTGGCCACGGCCGCGAAGACGGTGATGCCGATGATCATGCCGCGCCACCAGCCCAGCATGCGCTTCCCCGACAGCACACCGGTGAGGTTGAGCATGACCAGCAGCAAGGGCATCTCGAAGGCGAGACCGAAGACGACGATCATGCGCGTGACCAGGTCCAGCAGATCGTCCAGCGGCAGCAGGTTCTCGGCACCGTCGGGTGTGAGGCCGATCATCACCTTGGCCGTGGTGGGCAACACGTGGAACGCGAGGTAGCCACCGGTGAGGAAGAGCGGGAAGCCGAAGCCGACGAAGGCGTAGGCGTACTTCTTCTCGTTGCGGTGCAGGCCCGGCGCGACGAACGCCCACAGCTGGTACAGCCAGACCGGCGCCGCAAGCACGACACCGGCCATCAGGGCGACCTTCAGGGCCAGGGTGAACGGCGCCAGCAGGCCACTGACGGTGATGTGCGCGCAGTGGGCGTTCTTGGCCTTGGCCAACTCCCCGAAGGACTGGCTACAGCCGATCTCGTCGAGCATCGGCTTGGTGATGACATCGATGATGTCCCTGTAGAAGAAGGCCGCGACGATCGTGACGGCGAGGATCGCCAGGACACCCTTGGCAAGCCGGTTGCGCAGCTCACGCAAGTGATCCGCGAGCGGCATCCGGCCCTCGGGATCCCTCTCCTTTTTGCGGGCAGACTCGGGCAACCCACATCCTCATCTCGTGCAGCGGACCGGAGGTACCCGGTCCTCGCGTCAGCGCTGGGTCGTGTCCGTCGGCTCGTTGACCGGGCGGGAGCTGGTCACGTCGCCGGGCGCGGCCTGGATCGTGCGCTGAGCGGGAGCGGGCTCCTCGGCAGACTCGGCGGTGCCGGGCTGCTTGCCCTCCTCCTTCATCGCCTTCGCCTCGCTCTTCAAGATGCGGGCGGACTTGCCCAGCGAGCGCGCCATGTCGGGCAGCTTCTTGGAACCGAACACGAGGAGGATGACCACAACGAGGATCAGCAGGTGCCACGGCTCAAGTCCGTTGCGGAACATAAATCTTCACCTTCTCACCGAGGCGGGGCGACGGGCCGGTCCGACCAGTCGGACGCTTGTCCGAACATCGTGCTGGCAGCGATCGTAACGCCTGGGGGTGAACGCGGAACAATCCCCGTACGTACTCCTGCCCTGCGGACCGTGCCTCGTTGCCGGGCCGCGATCAGCAGCGTACCTGCCGTTGCGGACAGCATGACAGGGCGAAGTGACGCAAACCGCTTCCGGCGCAGTACTCACAGAGCTTCCACAGTGGTCGTCACAGTGAGTCCACAGCCCGGGCCGTGCTCACGGCCGCCCGTTCCAGGTCCTCGGCCGCCCTGTTGATACGGCGTGCCGAGTCCGCGACCTGCGCTCCGAGGCGCCGCGCCTCCAGAAAAACCCGGACGGCGAGCACACCGAGGACGGCGAGACCCACGAAACCCACAGCTACCGCGAACATCGGCCAGAACATGACGCCGAGCCTAGCCCCAGTCAGACCGTGGAATGCAGCCTCAGCGTCCTGACCCCGCCGCCGGTCAGCAGCTCGACGATGCGTTCACCTGCGGGTTTGCGGACGGAGACCCCGCAGTCCGGGCAGGTGAAGGAGTAGAAGGTCGTACGGCTGCTGGCCCCGATGGCGAGCCGCAGGGCGCTCGCGGAGAGTTCGAAGCGGCCCCGGCAGTCCGGGCAGCCGGCCCGGAACACCACGGGGACCACTCTCTTCATCCCCGCGAACGCTGCCGCGACCGTCATTTCCCTAGCACCGGACACCGGAGACTCGCTCAAAGCTCTCGCTCCTACCTGTCGTACTGCCCGTTGTACTGCCCGTCGTGAACGCCGTGCTCTTCGTGGGCCCCCCGCGATGTGTCCTGCGCCGCCTCGATCCCGTCGTACGCGGCCAGGGCCTCCCGGGCCGCCCGGCGCGCGCTGTTGGCGAGCTCGGGAGGCGAGACGATGCGGCCGTCACGGCCCAGGCGCAGCGCCAGCCGTCTGAGCGATGCCGGGTCGGGGGTGCGCAGAGCAATACGCAGCCCACCGTCGGGAAGCTCATCCGCGCTGTCGTGCGGGTAGTACTCCGCGACCCACCGGCCGCCCGGGCCGACCTCGACCACGACCTCCGGGTCCTCGGCGGCCGGCTGCACCAGGCCCTCCGACAGGTCCCGCAGCTCGACCTCCGGCGGCGCGGCCGGCTCGTCGAGGATCCGGATCTCGGCGACCCGGTCGAGCCGGAAGGTGCGGCGCGCCTCGGAGCGGCGGCACCAGGCCTCCACATACGTGTGGCCGACGCTGACCAGACGGATCGGGTCGATCTCGCGCTCGGTGACCTCGTCACGGGCAGGCGAGTAGTAGCGGATCCACAGGCGGCGGCGCTCGGAGATCGCACGGTCGACGTCGGCGAAGACACCGCCCTCGGACTCGAAGGTCACCGACAGGCGCGCGCTGGCGCCCGCCGCCTCACCGGCCGCCGTCTCCACCTTGGCCGTCGCCCGCAGCAGGGCCTGCCGGTCGCCCTCCCGCAGACCCGGCAGGGTCGACACGGCCCGGGCGGCCACCAGCAGCGCGGTCGCCTCGTCGGCGGCCAGTCTGAGCGGCTCGGCGGCCTCCGCCCCGAGCGCGGCGGGGTTGTGCCACCAGATGCGCTCGCCGTCGGTGTCGATGTCCAGCAGGTCGCCGCCACGGAAGCTGGTGCCGCACATGGGCAGCACGTCGAGGTCGGAGACCAGCTCGTCCTCGGTGATGCCGAAGGCCCGCGCGACGTCCGCGACCCGGGCGCCGGGGCGCTCCCGCAGATAGGTCACCAGGGAGAGCATCCGCCGGGTCTGGTCGATGGCGCTCACAGGTCTGACCGGTTTGCCTGCCACTGTCTTGCTCCGCTCCCCCTCAGCCCTTGGCCACGGCACGCAGCCGGTCCACCACGTCCGCGCGCAGCTCGGCCGGCTCCAGGACCACCACGTCCGGCCCGAACTCCACCAGCCAGGCGTCCAGGCCGTGCCCGTACGGAATCTCCAACTCGTCCCATCCGTCTCCGAGTTCCCGCACCGAGGTGGCTTTCGCCCGAAGGGGGTAGCCCGAGCCCGAGCGCAGCCGGATCAGCGCCGTGCGGTCGGCGATCTCGCCCGCCCAGCTCGCGACGGTCTCGCGCACGGTGACGACATCGGGCACCGGAGCGGTGAAGCGGGCGCCCCGGGAGCGGACCTTGCCGGTGATGCGGGACAGCCGGAAGACACGCTCGGCTCCCCGGTCCCGGTCCCAGCCCGCCAGGTACCAGTGTCCGCGCCAGCACTCGAGGGCCCACGGCTCGACCTGCCGGGTCTCGGGGTGGGCGGCGGTGGCCTTGCGGTAGTCGAAGACCACCGGGCGGCGGTCGCGGCAGGCCAGCATCAGCGGCTCGAAGGCGGCCTCGTGCACCGGGATGCGTGGCTCCAGGGCGCCGTGGACCTCGTACGGGTCGACGTCCTCGGGCAGCCCGGCCGCGCGCAGCTTCTGCAGGGCGCCGCTGGCCGCGCCCGCGAGCCGGGCCTGCTGCCACACCTTGGCGGCCAGCCCCAGGGCGGCGGCCTCCTCGGCGTCCAGGGTGATGGGCGGGAGGCGATTGCTGTCACGGCGGGCCAGGTAGCCGACCTCGCCGTCCAGGTTCTCGACGGTCTCGATGACCAGACCGAGCTCACGCAGGTCGTCCTTGTCCCGCTCGAACATGCGGTTGAAGGAGTCGTCGCTGCCCGCTTCGAGGTAGGCCTCGATGGACTCACGCAGCTCACGCTTGCTGAGCGGCCGCCGCGTCCCCAGCAGACACAGCGCGAGGTTCATCAGCCGCTCGGCCTTGGCAATGGCCATCGACGTCCTTCGCCTTCCTCATGGTGCTTACGACCGATGACCGTACCGCTCCGCAGCGGCACGGCAAAAGCCGAGGGCCCATGCCCGGACAGGCATGGGCCCAGATGATCGGCTCCGATCCGACGACGGTCGGACCGTGATCCGACGGCGATCAGACCCCGAGCAGGTCCACGACGAAGATCAGCGTCTCGCCGGGCTTGATCGCCGGCGTCGGGCTCTGGTTGCCGTAGGCGAGGTGGGCCGGGATGGTCAGCTGGCGACGGCCGCCGACCTTCATGCCCTGCACGCCCTGGTCCCAGCCCTTGATGACGCGGCCCGCGCCGAGCGGGAAGCGGAACGGCGTGCCCCGGTTCCAGCTGGCGTCGAACTCCTCGCCGGTGCTGAAGGCGACACCCACGTAGTGCACGCTGACGGTCTGACCCGCCTGCGCCACCTCGCCGTCGCCCTCCCAGATGTCCTTGATCTCAAGGTCCGCCGGGGGCTCGCCGCCCGGGAAGTCGATCTCGGGCTTGTCGATGCTCACGTCTCTAGCTCCTGCTTGTGTACGACACGGAACGCCGACAGTCTTTCATCCCCGCTCGGGTTGCGCCCGCGGCGGCAGGCCGCACCCGCGGTGCTACATCGCCGCCAGGATGTCCACGGAGAACACCAGCGTGGACCCCTTCTTCACGACACCGCCGCTCGGCGGGGTGTCGCCGTACGCCAGGTCCGGCGGCACGACAATCATGACCCGGCTGCCCACCTTCTTACCGGTCACCCCCTCCGCCAGCCCCTTGATGACCTGCTTCATCTGCTCCAGCGAGAACTGGCTCAGCCGCCCCGAGTCATACGTCTGCTGGAACGTCTTGCCACCGTCCCAGACCACGCCCTTGAACTGGCACAGGATCGTCTGATCCGCCTTGACCTCGGCGCCGTCGCCCTCCAGGACGTAGTTCGACACCAGTTCCTTCGGCGGGTCCGCCTTGGGGATGTCGATCGAGGGAGCCTTGCCGTCGGTGTTGGTACCCACCTTCGGCAGGGCCGCGTCGTTCTGCGGGGCCGGCGTGCCGTGGGAGGAGCTCTTCGAGTTGAAGGAGTCCAGCACGTCGATGACGAAGACCAGCGTGTCGGTGCCCTTGATGCCCGCCTGCGCGTTGCCCGACGTGCCGTAGCCCAACGTCGGCGGCACCGCCATCTCCACCCGGCTGCCGACCTTCTTGCCCGCGAGTCCGTACCGCCAGCCGTCGATGACGCTGCCCTGCGCGAGCTGGATGACGATCGGCCGCTTGCGGTCGTAGGAGTTGTCGAAGACCTTCCCCGTGGCCCAGATCTGGCCCAGGTAGTTCGCCTGGACGAAGTCGTTCTCCGCGATCGTGCGGCCGCTGCCCGCGATGGCCGTCTTCACCGCGAGGTTCGGCGACGGGTCCCCCGACCCCTTGGCGACCGTCGGCTTCTCGTCGAACTTCGTGCCCGCCGTGATGGCCGGCAGCGGACCCTCCACGATCTTCGGTGGCGGCACCGAGGAGGCCGAGGGCGACGGCGACGCACTCGCCTTGCTGGAGTCGGACTTGTCGTCGCCGCATCCGGCGAGCGTGACCAGTCCTGCGGGTACGGCGGCAAGAAGAAGTGAGCGTCGGCGCACGGTCGGGCCTCGTAATCGGTCGATCTTGATGATGGCGTGCGCGCAACTCTACGGCGTGGAACGGGCGCCGTACGGGAAACGTACGGCGCCCGTGTGGCGTTCCGGCACCCTTGTGCGGAAACGCTCCGCTCACCACATGCCGGTCACATTCCGGCGATCAGCTTCTCCACCCGGTCGTCCACCGACCGGAACGGGTCCTTGCACAACACCGTGCGCTGTGCCTGGTCGTTCAACTTCAGGTGCACCCAGTCCACCGTGAAGTCCCGGCGCTGTTCCTGCGCACGGCGGATGAAATCGCCGCGCAACCGCGCCCGAGTGGTCTGCGGCGGCACCGACTTGCCCTCGAAGATCTTCAAGTCGTTGCAGATCCGGGCGGCTTGACCCCTTTTCTCCAGCAGGTAGTACAGGCCCCGACGACGGTGGATGTCGTGATAGGCGAGGTCTATCTGCGCGACCCGCGGATGCGACATCGTCATGTTGTGCTTGGCCCGGTACCGCTCGATGAGCTTGTACTTCATCACCCAGTCGATCTCGGTACCGATCCGGTCCAGATCCTCGGACTCGATCGCGTCCAGAGTGCGGCCCCACAGCTCCAGGACCTGCTCGACCGTCCCGGTGCGGATTCCGCGGCGCTCGCAGAAGTCCACGGCCTTCTCGTAGTACTCGCGCTGCACCTCCAGCGCGGAGGCCTCGCGACCGCTGGCCAGGCGTACCTTGCGGCGCCCGGTGATGTCGTGGCTGACCTCGCGGATCGCCCGGATCGGGTTCTCCAGGGTCAGGTCCCGCATCACCGTGCCCGCCTCGATCATGCGCAGCACCAGGTCCGTCGCGCCGACCTTCAGCAGCATCGTCGTCTCGGACATGTTCGAGTCGCCCACGATGACGTGGAGCCGGCGGTAGCGCTCCGCGTCCGCGTGCGGCTCGTCCCGCGTGTTGATGATGGGCCGGGAACGGGTCGTCGCCGAGGAGACGCCCTCCCAGATGTGCTCCGCCCGCTGGCTCACGCAGTACACCGCACCACGCGGCGTCTGCAGCACCTTCCCCGCACCGCAGAGCAGCTGCCTTGTCACCAGGAACGGAATGAGGATGTCCGCGAGCCGGGAGAACTCCCCGTGGCGCGCGACCAGATAGTTCTCGTGGCAACCATAGGAGTTGCCCGCCGAGTCCGTGTTGTTCTTGAAGAGGTAGACGTCGCCCGCGATTCCCTCCTCGTGCAGGCGTCGCTCCGCGTCCACCAGAAGTCCTTCGAGAATGCGCTCGCCGGCCTTGTCGTGGGTGACCAGTTCGATCACATTGTCACATTCGGGTGTCGCGTATTCCGGATGTGACCCCACGTCGAGATAAAGCCGGGCGCCGTTCCGCAGAAAGACATTGCTGCTACGACCCCATGACACGACACGGCGGAAGAGGTACCGCGCCACCTCGTCAGGCGACAGGCGGCGCTGTCCCCTGAACGTGCACGTGACGCCGTACTCGTTCTCCAGCCCGAAAATGCGGCGGTCCATGACTGAACATTACGCCCGATCCCCTGCGCTGAAACGGGGTTCGACAGCACGATTTGGATCAGTTTCCGATGAAGCCGCAACCACCGCACCCCCGGCGGGAGCTGCGAGGACCCGTCCCGTGGCCACCAGAACCAGCAACGACACGGCCCCCGCCACGCCCGGCACGGCAAAGCCCCACAGCGCGCCACCCGCCTGGACCACCGGGCCCGCCAGGCCCGTTCCCACGGACGCCCCCACTGTGAACGTCGTCACAAACCAGGAGAACGCCTCGGTGACCGTGCCTCTCGGCGCGTGCCGGTCGACGAGGACGAAGGCACAGGCGATGGCCGGCGCCAGGAACACCCCGGCGACCACCGACAGCAGCACCATCGCCACCGCACCCGGCGTCAGCATCAGCGGCAGATAACACACCGCCAGAAGCCCCACCAGCACCCGCAGTCGCCGCTCCGGCGCACCACTCCACCGCCGCGCCCCGTACACCGTCCCGCCCAGCAGCGCGCCCAGCCCCAGAGCCGCCATCAGCCAGCCGTACACCGCGTCGCCGCCGTGGTCGTCGGCGTACGGCACCGAGGCCACCGTGATGGAGCCCATCGCGACGCCCACGAAGAAGAACGCCGCAAGGAGCGCCAGCAGCCCGCGCGACCTGAGCGCACCCAGCCAGTGCGCCTCACGCGGCGCCGACCGCCACGAACGCGAGGGCGGCGAGACGACCACCGAGAGCGCCCCCAGCACGCCGACGACGTTCAGGACGAGCAGCGCGGCCCGCTCCGACCACAGCGACACGCACAGCGTCACCAGCAACGGCCCGACGGTGTACATCACTTCCTGGGCCACGGCGTCCATGGCGTACGCCGTGTGCACCTGTTCCTCCCGGCGCAGGACCGAGGGCCACAAGGCACGCAGACCGCCCTCCAGGGGAGGGGTGAACAGCCCGGCGGCCGCGACGGCGGAGTACGCGAGCGGCAGCGGGTCGATCCCGGAGAAGGCGAAGACCGTCATCGCCAGGGCCGACAGGACCGCGGCGGGCAACTGCACCCGCGGCTGCCCGCACATGTCCACCAGCCGCCCCAGCACGGGCTGACCCACCGCGTTGGCGACCCCGTAGACGGCCGCCAGCGCCCCCGCGAGGCCGTAGCCGCCGCCCTGAGCACGGACGAACAGCACCAGCGCGATCGCCGACGTGGCGTTCGGCAGGCGGCCCACCAGCGTGCCCACCAGCAGCCGTGCCGCGTGCCTCGCCCTGAGGATCTCCAGGTATCCCGCGGCCATGCCCCATCCTCACGTGTTACGTATAACGTCCGGTGTCATACGTACCATGTGCGCTGTTCAGGAGTCCAGACGGCGAACGACACAGAACCCACGAAGGAGCGCACCCACGGTGCCACACAGCAGCACCCGCCCCACGAGCCGTGACGTCGCACAGGCCGCCGGAGTCTCCCAGGCCGCCGTCTCACTCGTACTCGGCGACAAGTGGCGCGGCCGGGTCTCGGAGACCACCGCCGAACGCGTACGAGAGGCCGCACGCGACCTCGGCTACCGGCCCAACCTCGCCGCCCGCAACCTGCGCCTGGGCCGCACCCGCACCGTCCTCCTCGTCGTCCCCGCGCTCACCACCGAGTTCTTCGCCGGCGTCTACACCGGCGCCGCGCGAGTCGCCGCCCAGCACGGCTTCGGCGTCGTCCTCTACCCCTCCCCCGAAGGCATCGGCCCCGCCCGCAACCCCTTCGCCTCCGCCCAGGCCGCCCTCGACGGCGTCATCGCCTCCTCCATGGCCGCCGACGCGCTCACCGCCATCCGCGGCGACCAGCTCCCCCTCGTCATGCTCGACAGCGACCCGGAAGGCAGCCTCGGCGCCGCCACCGTCAACCTCGACATCGCCGACGGCGTCCGCCAGGTCACCGACCACCTCCTCGGCCTCGGCCACCGCCGCTTCCTCCACCTCGCCGCCGACGTCGCCTCCTGGACCTTCGAGGTACGCGCACGCGAACTGGCGGCACGGGTGGCCGCCGTCCCCGGGACGGACGTACGCACCGTCCACGCCCCCATCTCCATCGAAGGCGCCCTGACCGCCACAGAGGCCGCCCTCGCGGCGCCCGGACCCCATCCCACGGCTCTGGTGTGCGACGACGACAAACTGGCGGCCGGCGCCTACAAGGCTCTGCGCCGCCTGGGCCTCCGGATCCCCGACGACATCTCCGTCACCGGCCTGGACGACCTCGCCCTCGCCACCGCCATCGACCCCGAACTCACGACCGTACGCCTCGACGCCGAACTCTTCGGCGAACGTGGCATGCTGGCCCTCCTGGCCGTCCTGGACGGCCGCGAGCCCGAGAGCGGCGACATCCCCGTGGAACTCGTCGTACGAGGCTCCACGGCACCGCCACGAGGCGCCTGACGGCCCCGGCCCACACTTCCTCGGCCCTTCCCACCCGTGCACGACCGCGCCACACCCGTGCACGACCGCGCCACACCTGGGTACGACCGCGCCCCGGCCGAGGACAACCGGCCGGGGCACGCGGGGCGAGGTGAGGCGAGGGCTACTCCTCCTCGGAGCTCTCCGCCTCCGTGGCCGCACCGTCCGCCTCCAGCAGACGGGACAGCTGACGGCCGACGATCCGCTTGAACTTGCGCTGCTGCGGACGCGTCCGGTCCAGTACCGCGACCTCCAGACGCTCCGCGGGAATCTCCCGCTCGGTGCCGTTCGTGTCGCGGGACAAGGCCTGCACGGCCAGCTTCAGCGCCTCCGCCAGACTCATACCGTCCTGGTGACGCTGGTCCAGGAAACTGCTGATCTGCTCGGCATTGCCGCCCACCGCGACCGAGCCGTGCTCGTCCACGATCGACCCGTCATGCGGCAACCGGTAGATCTGGTCACCGTCCGGCGTCTCCCCGACCTCGGCCACGACCAGCTCCACCTCGTACGGCTTCTCGGCCGCACTGGAGAAGATCGTGCCCAGCGTCTGGGCGTAGACGTTGGCGAGACCGCGGGCGGTCACGTCATCCCGGTCGTAGGTGTAACCACGCAGGTCGGCGTAACGGACACCACCGATCCGCAGGTTCTCGTACTCGTTGTACTTGCCGGCGGCCGCGAAGCCGATCCGGTCGTAGATCTCGCTGAACTTGTGCAGCGCGCGGGACGGGTTCTCACCGACGAACACAATGCCGTCGGCGTACTGCAGCACGACCAGGCTGCGGCCGCGGGCGATGCCCTTGCGGGCGTACTCCGCCCGGTCGGCCATCGCCTGCTGAGGTGAGACATAGAACGGCGTCGACACCGGTTATCCGTCCCTTTCTGTCGAAGTCACTGGATCACCTGGACAAGACCCGGGCACCGGGCTAGAGCAGAGCGGCCCGCGGGCCGTCCGGCTCCTCCAGGCGCCGCGCCAGCACCGCACGGGCGATCCCGGAGGACTCGTCCTCGGTGAGCCGGCGGAAACCGTCCTCGGTGATCACGGTGACGATGGGGTAGATCCGGCGGGCGACATCGGGACCACCGGTCGCCGAGTCGTCGTCAGCCGCGTCGTACAGAGCCTGCACCACCAGCGTGGTGGCCTGCTCCTCGGTCAGATCGCCGCGGAACAGCTTCTTCATCGCACCGCGCGCGAAGATCGAACCCGAACCGGTGGCGGCGTAGTTGTGCTCCTCGGAACGGCCGCCCGTCACGTCGTAGGAGAAGATCCGACCCTTGGCCCGGTCCACGTCGAAACCGGCGAAGAGGGGCACCACGGCCAAGCCCTGCATGGCCATGCCCAGGTTGGACCTGATCATCGTCGACAGCCGGTTCGCCTTGCCCTCCAGCGACAGCTGCGCCCCTTCGACCTTCTCGAAGTGCTCCAGCTCCAGCTGGAAGAGCTTGACCATCTCGACGGCGAGACCGGCGGTGCCGGCGATACCGACGGCCGAGTACTCGTCCGCCGGGAACACCTTCTCGATGTCCCGCTGCGCGATGACGTTGCCCATGGTGGCCCTGCGGTCACCGGCGAGCACGACACCGCCGGGGAAGGTCGCGGCGACGATCGTGGTGCCGTGGGGCGCCTCGATCACACCCTGGGTGGGCGGCAGCTGCCGCTTGCCGGGCAGCAGCTCGGGCTGATGCTCCGACAGGAAGTCCATGAACGAAGAGGATCCTGGCGTCAGGAAGGCAGCTGGTAGACGCCCGGTGCCACGAGTATTGGCTTCCACGAGTTTCCTTCCAGATGGGCGGCGGCCCGGCGAGCGGCGTCGGGGTCGTCCCGCAACAGGCCGAGGCCGGAATTGCAGTTGAAGCACATTACGCGAGGGACCCTACCCGTGTTACGGCAGTGATCCACATGCCTTGGAGAGGCAGACGGACGGATACGGCAGAGACCGCCCCTGAAGGCGAACAGCTCGTCACGCCGGGCTTCGGCGAGACCGTACGAAGGCTGCGCGCGGCTCGGCCTCACCACACCGCGCGCAGCGCTTCAGTTCCGGCTCGTCCGCGACCCTGAAACCCCACCGACCTTCGATCCGAAGGAAGAGGCGGCTTACTGGCCGCCCTTCTGAACGAAGGACCGCACGAAGTCCTCTGCGTTCTCTTCGAGCACATCATCGATTTCATCCAGGACGGAGTCCACGTCATCGCTCAGCTTCTCGTGCCGCTCCTTGAGGTCATCCGAAGCCTGCGCATCCTGCACCTGCTCCTCGGCCTCCTCCGTGGAGCGCGTCGCCTTCTGCTGGCCGCCGCCGGTGTCCTTGGTCGCCATAACCCTCACCCCGCTCAGTTCGCCCGACATGGTCGACAGGTCGGCATTCCTGCCGATCGGTGATGATCAGACCCTACAAGCCGGGTCCGACATCGGCCCCGCAGTTTGTCCAACGTGCGGGGGCCACCTCGATGATTCCCGGGCGCCGGGATTTCCACCCCGGGCGCCCAATGCGGTCCGAGTACTTTCTCAGTTGCCCGAGAGGACCCTGACCAGGTCTTCTGCCGTGCGGCAGCGGTCCAGGAGCTCCTTGACGTGATTTCGCGTTCCGCGAAGCGGTTCGAGGGTTGGGACGCGCTGGAGGCTGTCGCGGCCCGGGAGGTCGAAGATGACCGAGTCCCAGGAGGCCGCGGCGACGTCGTCGGCGTACTGCTCCAGGCAGCGGCCGCGGAAGTAGGCGCGAGTGTCCTCCGGCGGCTTCGTACGGGCCCGGTCGACCTCGGTCTCGTCCAGGAGCCGCTTCATGCGTCCGCGGGCCACCAGGCGGTTGTAGAGGCCCTTCTCGGCCCGTACGTCGGCGTACTGGAGGTCGACGAGGTGCAGCCGGGCGGCGTCCCAGTCGAGGCCGTCGCGGCGGCGGTAGCCCTCCATGAGCTCCCGCTTGGCCACCCAGTCCAGCTCCCCCGCCAGGCTCATGGGGTCGTTCTCCAGGCGGTTCAGGGTGTCTTCCCAGCGGCTGAGGACGTCCTTGGTCTGTGCGTCGGCGTCGGCTCCAAAGCGTTCTTCGACGTACTTGCGGGACAGCTCGAAGTACTCCATCTGCAGTTGGACCGCGGTGAGTGTCCGGCCGCTGCGGAGTGTGACCAGGCGCTTCAGTGTCGGATCGTGCGACACCTGGTGCAGAGTCCGTACGGGCTGGTCGACAGCCAGGTCGACCGCGATGAAGCCGTCCTCGATCATGGACAGGACCAGGGCCGTCGTGCCCAGTTTCAGGTAGGTCGAGATCTCCGACAGGTTCGCGTCGCCGATGATCACGTGGAGTCGGCGGTACTTCTCGGCGTCGGCGTGGGGTTCGTCGCGGGTGTTGATGATCGGGCGCTTGAGGGTCGTCTCGAGGCCGACCTCGACCTCGAAGTAGTCGGCGCGCTGGCTGAGCTGGAAGCCGTGTTCGTGGCCGTCCTGGCCGATGCCGACGCGGCCGGCGCCGGTGACGACCTGGCGGGAGACGAAGAAGGGGGTGAGGTGGCGCACGATGTCCGAGAAGGGGGTCTCCCGCTTCATCAGGTAGTTCTCGTGCGTGCCGTAGGAGGCGCCCTTGTTGTCGGTGTTGTTCTTGTAGAGGTGGATGGGCTGGGCGCCGGGGAGCTGGGCGGCACGTTCGGCGGCCTCTGCCATGATCCGTTCGCCGGCCTTGTCCCAGAGGACGGCGTCGCGGGGATTGGTGACCTCGGGGGCGCTGTATTCGGGGTGTGCGTGGTCGACGTAGAGGCGGGCGCCGTTGGTGAGGATCACGTTGGCGAGGCCGATGTCCTCGTCGGTGAGCTGGCTGGCGTCGGCGGCCTCGCGGGCGAGGTCGAAGCCTCGGGCGTCCCGCAGCGGGTTCTCTTCCTCGAAGTCCCAGCGGGCCCGGCGGGCCCGGTGCATCGCCGCCGCGTAGGCGTTGACGATCTGGGATGAGGTGAGCATGGCATTGGCGTTGGGGTGGCCGGGGACGGAGATCCCGTACTCCGTCTCGATGCCCATTACTCGCCGTACGGTCATGCGGCCCTCCTTGCCCGGCGGCACCCTCGGTCGTGGACGCCGCTCAAGTACCGCTGGCGCTCCGGTGCGTGTGCGGTGCCCGTCCCCGCACTGCGCGACTCGGCGGTAGGAAAGAGCCTAGAACGCCTTTGCGCTGGTGGGGAGATCATTTGCGTCATTGCGTGCTCCAGCCGTGGCCTGAAAAACAGACGGCTGCGGGTACCCGGTGGGGGCACCCGCAGCCGCCCTGCCTTTTACAGGTACTGGCCGGTGTTCGCCACCGTGTCGATGGAGCGTCCGGTGTCCGCGCCCTGCTTTCCGGTGATGAGGGTACGGATGTAGACGATCCGTTCGCCCTTCTTTCCGGAGATCCGGGCCCAGTCGTCGGGGTTGGTGGTGTTGGGCAGGTCCTCGTTCTCCTTGAACTCGTCCACGCATGCCTGGAGCAGGTGGGAGACGCGGAGACCCTTCTGGTTGTGTTCGAGGAATTCCTTGATCGCCATTTTCTTGGCGCGCCCGACAATGTTTTCGATCATGGCGCCGGAGTTGAAGTCCTTGAAGTAGAGGACTTCCTTGTCGCCATTGGCGTAGGTGACCTCCAGGAAGCGGTTTTCCTCGGTTTCGGCGTACATGTGCTCGACCGCGGTCTGGATCATGCTCTGGACCGTGACGGACTTGTCGCCGCCGTGTTCGCCGAGGTCGTCCGAGTGGAGCGGGAGGCGCTCGGTGAGGTACTTCCCGAAGATGTCCTTGGCCGCTTCGGCGTCCGGACGCTCGATCTTGATCTTCACGTCGAGGCGGCCGGGGCGCAGGATGGCGGGGTCGATCATGTCCTCGCGGTTGGAGGCACCGATGACGACCACGTTCTGCAGGCCTTCGACACCGTCGATCTCGGCGAGCAGCTGGGGGACGATGGTGTTCTCCACGTCCGAGCTGACGCCGGAGCCTCGGGTGCGGAAGAGGGATTCCATCTCGTCGAAGAAGACGATGACGGGGGTGCCCTCGCTGGCCTTCTCCCGTGCGCGCTGGAAGACGAGGCGGATCTGCCGCTCGGTCTCGCCGACGTACTTGTTCAGGAGCTCGGGGCCCTTGATGTTGAGGAAGAAGCTCTTGCCGGCGGCCTGGCCGGTCACCTCGGCGACCTTCTTGGCCAGAGAATTGGCCACGGCCTTGGCGATGAGCGTCTTGCCGCATCCGGGGGGGCCGTAGAGCAGGACGCCCTTGGGCGGCCGCAGCTCGTGCTCCTTGAACAGGTCGGGGTAGAGGTACGGGAGCTCGACCGCGTCGCGGATGGCCTCGATCTGGCCGCCGAGGCCGCCGATCTGCTCGTAGCCGATGTCGGGGACCTCTTCGAGGACGAGTTCCTCGACCTCGCTCTTGGGGACGATCTCGTAGACGTAGCCGGAGCGGGGTTCGAGCAGGAGAGCGTCGCCGGGGCGGATGGTGACGTCCAGCAGCGGCTCGGCGAGCCGTACCACCCGTTCCTCGTCGGTGTGCCCGAGCACCAGGGCGCGCTCGCCGTCCTCAAGGATCTCCTTGAGGGTGACGATGTCCCCGACGCGCTCGTACTCCATGGCCTCGACCACGTTGAGCGCCTCGTTGAGCATGACTTCCTGGCCGCGCCTGAGGTCGTCGAGGTCGACGCTGGGGCTGACGTTCACCCGGAGCTTGCGGCCGCCGGTGAAGATGTCGGCCGTGCCGTCCTCGTTCGCCGTCAGGAAGACGCCGAAGCCGGCCGGTGGCTGCGCGAGCCTGTCGACCTCTTCCTTGAGGGCCACGATCTGGTCTCGGGCCTCGCGGAGCGTGTTGGCGAGTCGCTCGTTCTGGGCGGACACGCCGGCCAGGTTCGTCTGCAGCTCGACGATCCGCTCTTCGAGAATCCTCGTGTGTCGCGGAGAGTCGGCGAGCTTGCGTCGCAGGACGGCGATCTCCTGCTCAAGGTAGGCAATCTGCCCGGCCGGGTCGTCGGACCCTCGTCCCGGGCGGATGCCGCGGTTCATGTCGTCGTCGTGGGCTGCCACGGTCCTCACCTCCTCCAAGGGGAGCTGGACGCTTCCAGACCCTACCTGGGTGGGTGTCGATTGAAACCCCTAGATCACAAAGACTGTCAAGGAGTGTCCGATCTTCACCCTTGCGCTCTCCCTCACGCCAGGGGAATACCCACCGAACATGATTGGGAAGCCGCCGGAGGTAGGCTCACAGGGTTCAACACCCGTCAGAGCTGGCCGGATTCCCGTCGGCTCGGCGCAGATACGGCAGGAGAGATGACCGTGCAGCAGGAGACCTTGGCCGGCGGTGAGGCGCTGGAGGTCTGGATTGACCAGGACCTGTGTACGGGGGACGGGATCTGTGCCCAGTACGCGCCGGAGGTGTTCGAGCTGGACATCGACGGGCTGGCTTATGTGAAGGGCGCGGACGACGAGCTGTTGCAGGCCAAGGGGGCAGTCGCACCGGTGCCGTTGCCGCTTCTGACGGATGTGGTGGACTCGGTGCGGGAGTGCCCCGGTGAGTGCATTCATGTGCGTCGGGTTTCGGACAGGGCCGAGGTGTACGGGCCCGACGCGGAGTGACGTTCCGGACACTCGCCGTGAACATTGTCTGATTTCTCACACGCCCTGGGTTCCCAGGGCGTGTTTCGTATGTCCGGGTCGTGTGCCGGGGCTCACACGCTGCGGGCGCCGACGGGCGTGGAGCGGACGAACGCACCGCCCTTCCACTGCCACTTGGCCGCGGTCTTCACGTCGGGGCAGCAACTGGGCACGTCGGCCGTGGAGTAGCCGAGGAGGGTCGCGGTGACGGCTCCGGCGCGGACGGTGAAGTCGGTGACGGTGAGCCGGTCCTTGGGGTCGACCAGGGTGGCGACGACGCGGGGCTGTTCGGCGCCGGCGGCCTGGGTGAGGACGTAGACGCCGTCGGGCGGGGTACCCATGGGGGCGTCGCAGTGCACCACTGCGACCGTTTCGGGCCGGCCGTCGCCGTCGAGGTCTCCGGTGGCCTTCTTCTGGACCTTGACCTTCACCGGACCGCATTCCAGGGGGAAGTCGACGCCTTCGGTGTCGGGTGGTGCGGCGGTCGCGGGGGCGGTCTTCGCATCGGTGCCGGGGGCGGGCTGGGCGGCCTTGGCCGAGCCGGGCTGCAGGACGGAGGAGAAGGCCACGACGCCGGCGACAGCGGTTGCGGTGGCGACCCAATGGATGGGGCGGGTGTGCGTGTGTGCCAGTTCCGGGACGGCGGATTGCTGCACTAGGAGTGTCTCCTGCGGTGGCTGTGCCGGGGGGTGGCCAGCATGGTGCCACACGTCACAGTGCGGGGGAACGGCAGGGTCCGTGATTTCCGCAGGCGATGGGCCTGCGGGCCCGGGCAGGCTTACGGCTCCTGGTGCCCTGTCAACGCGCGAGCGCCGTGGCGGAGTTCCGGAAGGGTTCCGGGAACTCGGTCACGGCGCCTGTGCGTTGGTGGAGCAAGGGCGACAAAGGGGGCGGCTCAGCGGCCGGCGCCTCCGTCGGCGTTGGGGCCGGCGTAGTCCTCGCCGTAGGCGCCCTTGGCGGGGCGGCGGCGGCGCATGGGCGGCTCGACGCCGTCGGCGAGGCGGCGGGCGGTGAGGAGGAAGCCGGTGTGACCGATCATCCGGTGGTCAGGGCGGACGGCCAGGCCCTCGATGTGCCAGTTGCGGATCATCGTCTCCCAGGAGGTCGGCTCGTTGAAGCAGCCGATCTCGCGGATGGACTCGACGGTCCGGGCGAGCTGGGTGGTGGTGGCGACGTAGCAGCACAGGATGCCGCCGGGCACGAGTGCCTTGGAGACGGCCTCCAGGCATTCCCAGGGGGCGAGCATGTCGAGGATGACTCGGTCGACGTCGGTGTCGGACAGGTTGTCCTGGAGGTCGCCGACCGTGAGCCGCCAGGCCGGGTGCGGGCCGCCGAAGTAGCGCTCGACGTTCTGCTGCGCGATCTCGGCGAAGTCCTCGCGGCGCTCGTAGGAGTGCAGCATGCCCTGGTCGCCGATGGCGCGCAGCAGGAAGCTGCTGAGCGAGCCGGAGCCGACGCCGGCCTCGACGACGCGGGCGCCGGGGAAGATGTCAGCGAAGGCGAGGATCTGCCCCGCGTCCTTGGGGTAGACGACGGCTGCCCCGCGGGGCATGGACAGGACGTAGTCGGGGAGCAGGGGGCGCAGCGCGAGGTAGGCGACGTTTCCGGTGGTGCGGACAACGCTGCCCTCGGGAGCGCCGATCAGTTCGTCGTGCGGGAAGGACCCCTTGTGGGTGTGGAAGTTCTTCCCGGCTTCGAGCGTGAACGTGTAGTGGCGGCCCTTGGGGTCGGTCAGCTGTACCTGGTCCCCGACCTTGAAGGGCCCGCGCCTGCGGGCGGCACCGGTCGGTTCGGACATGTGAACAGCCTACCGGCGTTTCCGGGGGGCGCCGACCACGGGAGGGCGGCCGGAGGGCCCGAGGGCCTGTCCGGCGGATCATGCCGCAGACACGGGGTCTGGCACGCCCATCTGCGGCGTTGTCGTCGGTTGCCGACTCCCCCACGCTCGGCTGCGCTCGCGCGGGGGGACCCCCATCGCGTCGACGCCCTCCTCCGCCTTGCAGCTGGACGCACCAGACCCCGCTCACCTGGGCTGATACGGCGCCGTTGCTTTCCTGCGACCTGATCCGCCGGACAGGCCCTAGGAGGTGGGGCGGGCCATGGCCTTGACGAAGGCGCGCTCGACGTCGGCGGCGGAGAGCACGCCGTAGATCTCCCCGGTCTCCTCGACCACCAGGTATTCGGTGGCCGGGGTGGCGCGCAGGACGTCGAGGAGTTCCTCGCCGGCCAGTTCCGCGGAGACGCGCATGCCGTCGGTGAGCTCCTGGGCGAGGTCGCTGACGGTGACCCAGGGCCGGCGGTGTTCGGGTACGCCGACGATGGCGGCCTCGCGGACGAGGGAGAGGGGGTTGCCGTCGGCGTCGACGACGACGAGGGCGCGGGCGCCGGCGGTGTTGGCGCGGCGCAGGGCCTCGGAGAGGGGGGTGTCGGTCTGGACGGGGACCGCTCGGCGGGTGAGGGTGCGGGCGCGGAGTTCCGGGAGGTGTTCACGGAGGCGGGCCATGCGGATGCTGTTGCCGGCGCCGGTCCAGATGATCGCGGCGAGGATGGCGGCGAGCAGGGCGTCGGTGACGGTGTCCATGCCGTTGATCTCCTCGTTGCCGGAGCCGAGGGCGCCGGACTGGTTGAGGAGGGGGAGACCGATCAGGACGGAGAGGGCGAGGGCGCGGCCGACCCAGGCGGCGGCGACGGTGCCGCTCATGGGCTTGCCGGTGATCTTCCAGACGACTGCGCGGAGCATGCGGCCGCCGTCGAGGGGGAGGCCCGGCAGGAGGTTGAAGGCGGCGACGATGAGGTTGGAGACCATCAGGCCGGCGAGCAGGACGCCGGGGACGGTGCCGGGTTCCACGGGCTGCATGGCGAGGTAGAAGAGCCCGGCGAGCACGAGGGAGAGCAGCGGGCCGACGAAGGCCAGCACGAATTCGCGCCCGGGTGTTTCGGCCTCCTTCTCGATCTCGGAGACACCGCCGAAGAACTGGAGCTGGATGCGGCGGACCGGGAGCTTGAAGCGGATGGCGGCGACGGTGTGGGCGAGTTCGTGGATCAGGACGGAGGCGTAGAAGGCGACTGCGAAGAAGAGGGAGACGAGGTAGCGGGCGGCGCCGAGTTCCGGGAGCACGCGGTCGAGTTGTCCGCCGAACACCCAGGTGATCAGCGCGGCGACGAGGAACCAGCTGGGTGCCACGTACACGGGCACTCCGAAGGGCCGGCCCATGAGGATCCCGCCGCCCGGTTCCTTGCGCCGCTGGGGCGGGCGCCCCTTGGCGATGCCGGAGTGGGCGTGGGTGCGGGCGGCGTGGTCGGCGGCGGGTTCGTGACTGCCGTCGGGGCCGGGCTGGTGGGAGGTGTGGGGGTGGTGGGCGGTCGCGGCGGTACGGGCGGGTTCCGGGTGCTTGCCGGGTGCGGGCTGCGCGGGTGTGCCGACTGCGGCGTCCCTGTCCGCGCTGCGGGGCTCGGTGTCCGGCTCCGGCGGCCCGTGCTCGGCGGAGGGGGCCGGGGAGCGGTCGGCCGTCCCGCTCTTCTCGGAAGGCGCCGTGGGGGTGTCGGTTCGATCGTTGCCGGCGGGTGCCTGGGGGGCCGGGTTCGGCTCGGCGTCGGTCGTGGTGCCGGAGTCCGGTGTTTCCTCGGCCGGTCCGCCGGAGGCGGTGGTGTCGGGGGCGTCGTCGTGTTGCGGCCCGGGGTGCCGGGTGACCGGGGCCGTAGGACCTGCGGGGTGCTCGGTCGGCCTGTCGTTGCCGGACCGCGGCTGCCCGCTTCCGCCGCTCACGTCCACGGTGTCCCCTCGTTCGAAGCGTCTTCCGCGCCAGCCGGGCGGAAGGGTCTGGTGTCGATGGTATGCGGCCGTCGGGGAGCGTTCCGCCCCGGCACCCCCCGTGTTTGCCCCGCCGTCGTGCGGGGGCGAGGCCCGCGGCTGGGTGACTGTCAGTGGTGGGTCGTATGGTCTGTGGTCATGGACAGCAGCATCGAGGGCGCAGAGGCGGTTTCGCCGGTCATGGCCGAGCCGGTGGCGGCGGCCGAGGACGCGGCGGCGGCCGAGGACGCGGCGGCGGCCGAGGACGCGGCGGCGGCCGCTGCCCGGCCCGTCACCAAGGCGCCTGCCTCTCTGTCGCCGTCGCGGGCGAGTGACTTCATGCAGTGCCCGCTGTTGTACCGGTTCCGGGTGATCGACCGGCTGCCGGAGAAGCCGAGCGAGGCGGCGACCAGGGGGACCCTGGTGCACGCGGTCCTGGAACGGCTCTTCGACGCGCCCGCCGCCGAGCGGACCGCGCCCCGGGCGAAGTCGCTGATCCCGGGCCAGTGGGACCGGCTGCGGGAGACGAAGCCCGAGGTCGTGGAGTTGTTCGCGGACGATCCGGAGGGCGAGCGGCTGGCGCGCTGGCTGAGTGAGGCGGAGCGGCTGGTGGAGCGGTGGTTCACGCTCGAGGATCCGGCCCGGCTGGAGCCCGCCGAGCGGGAGCTGTTCGTGGAGGCCGAGCTGGAGTCGGGGCTGCGGCTGCGCGGGATCATCGACCGGGTCGATGTGGCGCCGACCGGCGAGGTGCGGATCGTCGACTACAAGACCGGTAAGGCACCCCGGCCGGAGTATGCCGAGGGCGCGCTGTTCCAGATGAAGTTCTACGCCCTGGTCGTGTGGCGGCTGAAGAAGGTGATCCCCCGGCGGCTGCAGCTCGTCTATCTGGGCAGTGGTGACGTGCTGACGTACGACCCGGTCCTCGCCGACCTGGAGCGGGTCGAGCGGAAGCTGCTGGCGCTGTGGGAGGCGATTCGACAGGCCACCGAGACGGGTGAGTGGCGACCGCGCCCGACGAAGCTGTGCGGCTGGTGCGATCACCAGGCGCACTGTCCGGAGTTCGGGGGCACTCCCCCGCCGTACCCGTTGCCGGTGAGGGCCGCCGGGTCCGGTGACCTGTGACCCGGCGCCCCGCAGGCGGACCAGGGCCAAGGCGCAGGGCAGAATGGGGCCGGACTAGCGAAGGAGACTTACGTGGCCATCCGCATCCTATTGGTCGACGACCAGCCGCTGCTGCGTACGGGCTTCCGGATGATCCTGGAGGCCGAGCAGGACATCGCGGTCGTCGGTGAGGCCGGAGACGGCCTTCAGGCGCTCGACCAGGTGCGGGCCCTGCAGCCCGATGTGGTTCTGATGGACATCCGTATGCCGCGGATGGACGGTGTGGAGGCGACTCGGCAGATCACCGGGCCGGGCCGGGACGGGCCGGCGAAGGTGCTGGTGCTGACGACCTTCGACCTGGACGAGTATGTGGTGGAGGCGTTGCGGGCCGGGGCCAGCGGATTTCTGCTGAAGGACGCGCCCGCCAATGAGCTCGTGCAGGCGATCCGGGTGGTGGCCGCCGGTGAGGCCATGCTGGCGCCGAGCATCACGCGGCGGCTGCTGGACAAGTACGCCACGCATCTGCCTTCGGGTGACGAGCCGGTGCCGGACACGCTGCACACGCTCACCGACCGCGAGGTCGAGGTGCTGAAGCTGGTGGCGCGCGGGCTGTCGAACGCCGAGATCGCCGCGGACCTGTTCGTCAGCGAGACGACCGTGAAGACGCACGTCGGGCATGTGCTGACCAAGCTGGGTCTGCGGGACCGGGTGCAGGCGGCGGTGTACGCGTACGAGAGCGGGTTGGTGCGTCCCGGCGCGCAGTAGCGCGCGGAGGTCGTACGGCGAGGGCGCCCTCTCGGTGGAGAGGGCGCCCTCGGTGTGTGCCGGCCGTGGTCAGCCCTTGCTGAGTTCCCAGAAGCGGAACACGGTCGAGGCGTCGAGGCAGTACTCCAGGCCGTAGACGCCGTCGCGGGAGACGGCGTACTGCTTGGCCTGCCAGACGGGGAGGACGGGGAGTTCGTCGGCGACGATGTCCTGGAGCCGGCCGAAGTCCTGGTCGGTGGCGGAGCGGTCGCTCTGCGCCGCTGTGCTGGGGATGAGCGAGCCGGTGATGGTGGCGTTGCTGTAGTTGTTGTCCAGCACGTTGCCCTTGCCGAAGAAGGGGGCCGTGAAGTTGTCGGCGTCCGGGTAGTCGGGCACCCAGCCCTTCACGTACACGCCGTACTTGCCCTTGGCGATGTCCTTCTCGTACTGGCCGAAGGCGACGGACTCGACGTCCGCGGTGAACAGTCCGCTGGCGTTGAGCTGGGCGGCGATGGCCTTCAGCTCCTGGTCGGTCGCGGGGCCGTAGCGGGAGGGGGTGGACCAGAGGGTGAGCTTCACCTTGCCGGTGATCCCGTCGGCGCGGAGGGCGGCGGCGGCCTTGTCCTTGGAGGGGCGGGCGCCGTAGGTGTCGAAGAAGGCGGTGTTGTGGCCCGCGATGCCGGCCGGGATGATCGAGTACAGCGGGGTGGCGGTGTCCTGGTAGACGTTCTTGATCAGGGCGTCGCGATCGATCAGGTAGGCCATGGCCTTGCGGACGCCGAGCTTTCCGGCGACCGGGTCGTGCATGTTGAAGACCAGGTGCTGGACTTCGGCGCTGCTGCCTTCGATGACCTCGACGCCCTTGCTGTCGTCCTGCCGGTCGATGTCGGAGATGTCGCCTGCGGAGAGGCCTCGATAGGCGATGTCGATCTTGCCGTCGAGGAGGGCCTTCTTCAGGGCGGCCTGGTCGCCGTGGAAGAACTTGACGGTGACGCCGGAGTTCTTGACCTTGGCGGTGCCCTTGTAGTCGGGGTTCGGCGAGAAGACTGCCTCGTCGTCGCCGAAGGAGTCCAGTTTGTAGGGGCCGGAACCGACGGCCTTGTCGTCCTTGCGGAGGCTGCCCGCGTCGTACTGCCGGTGGTCGACGATGGAGCCCGCGCCGGAGGCGATCTTGCTGGGGAAGGTGGCGTCGGGGACCTTCAGCCGGAAGACGACGGTCTTCTCGTCCGGGGTCTCGACCCGATCGAGCATCGGGAACATGATCGCAGGTCCGGCCGCGTCGTTGATCTTCAGCGTGCGGTCGAAGGAGAACTTCACGTCCTGCGAGGTGAGCGGGTCACCGTTGCTGAACTTGACGCCGTCCTGGAGCGTGCACCGGTAGACCGTGGCGTGGGTGTCGGTGAAGGAGCACTGCTTCGCCACCTCCGGCTGGGGCTCGGTCCCTCCCTTGGGGAAGCTCAGCAGCGATTGGAAGACGTTGTTGAACAACAGCCAGGAGCCGGGGTCGTAACCGGAGGCGGGGTCCGTGGAGAGGACGTCGTCGGACATCCCCATCACCACGGAGGAGCCGGTACCCCCCGAGTCACCGGTCTCCGAGCCACAGCCGGTCAACAGACCGGAGGCCAGCCCCGCCACGATGGGCAGGACTGGCCACTGGTTGCGCTTGTTCACGTAGGTGTGCCTTGTCGTCGGTCTCGTCACCCCGGAGTCGCCGTTCCCGCGTTCCGAGGCACAAACCCGATTACCCTACCGCCCGTCCGTGAACGGAGCTTCGGCGACCGGCACCTGAGGGGCCGTCGGCCGTCAGCTTCCCGAGCCGCGGCTGAGCTCCCACAGCTGAAGCGTCGAGGAGGAGTTGATGGCGTAGGCGGCGCCCGTGATGTCGTCCCGTGCGGCGACGTACTGCTTGCCCTGCCACAGCGGCAGTACGGGAACGTCGTCGGCGACGTCGTCCTGGATGGTCGTGAGGCTCTTGGAGGCGCTCAGCCGGTCGGCCTCGCGGCGGGACTCCGGGATCAGGATGTTGCGGATCTTGGCGTTGACGTACGGCGAGCCGAGGAAGTTGTCCTTGTCGAGGAACGGCGCGATGTAGTTGTCGGCGTCCGGGAAGTCGGGGAACCAGCCCATGCCCCAGACGTCGTACGAGCCCTTCCGCGAGGCGGTCTGGTAGGTCGACCAGGGCGTGCCCTTGACGGTGACGTCGAACAGGCCGCTGTTGTTGAGCTGCTTCTGCAGGACCTCGAACTCCTGCTTGGTGGCCGGACCGTAGTGGTCGGTGGTGTAGTGCAGGGTCAGCTTCACCGGGGCGGTGATGCCGGCCTGCGCCAGCAGCGCCTTGGCCTTGACCGTGTTGGGGTCGCCGTACTTGTTGAAGAACGAGTTGGAGTGACCGGTGATGGTCGCCGGGACCAGCGAGTACAGCGGCTCGGCCTGGGAGCCGTACACCTTGGAGACCAGCTCGCCGCGGTTGATGACCTGGGCGATCGCCTGGCGGACGGCCTTGGTCTTCACCGTGGGCGCGTTGGTGTTGAAGGCGAGGTAGCGGATTTCCAGGCCCGCCATCTCGACGAGGTCGACGTTCTCGTCGGTGCCGGTGTCGAGCTTCTTGATCTGCGCCGGCGACATCGTGCGGGTCATCACATCGATGTCACCCTTGTCGATGGCGGCGCTCATGGCGTCCGCGTCGTCGAAGGAGCGCATCACGACCTTGTCGTTGCTCACCTGCAGGCTCCCCTTGTAGTTGGGGTTCTTGCTGAAGGTGGCGGTGACGATCGAGTCGTTCTTGACGTCGGTCTGGACGGTGTAGGGGCCGGAGCCGTCGACGTCGAAGCCGTCGCGCAGCTTGTCCTTCTCGTAGTCGTCGGGGTTGATGATGCCCGCGACCGGAGTGGACAGCTTGTACGGGAAGGTGGCGTCGGCGGACTTGAGGTGGAAGATCACCTCTCGGTCGCCCTGGGTCTCGATGGTGTCGATGTCGGACATCAGGGCGAACACCTGGCTGTCGGCCTTGATGCGCAGCGCCCGCTCGATGGAGTACTTCACGTCCTCGGCGGTGACGGCGTCGCCGTTGGCGAACTTCAGGCCGTCGCGGAGCTTGCAGGCGTAGCGTTCATTGCCGCTGTCGGTGAAGCCGCAGCTCTCGGCGGCCTCGGGCACCGGGTCGCCCTCGCCCTTGGGCTGGATCATCAGGGTCTGCACGGTCTGGCGCAGGATGTTCCAGCTGCCGACGTCATAGGCGTAGGCGGGGTCGAGCGGCGCCGGAGCGTCCTTGGTGGCGGTGAACCGGTCCGTGGTGCCGACGACGATCGCGTCGCCGCTCTTGCTCCCGCTGTCGGATCCGCCGCACGCGGCGAGAACCGGCGTGAGCAGGCCGGCCACGGCCGGCAGCACCAAATGCTTGCGGTTCATGCTCGAAGTTCTCCAGAGCTGTTCGGGTCCGTGTACCCGGCATGCAGGGGGTATCGCTGCGGATCACGGGGGTAACGGCGATGTTCTCGCGACGAGATTAGTCCGCACCAGCATGGGCGTTCACAACCCCCGGAGTTGAGTTCCCATCACAGAGTGAAACCGGGTGCGGACACACCGAAAACCCGACAGAGGCAGGATTAGTGCAGCGTTCCACCAATCGGGACACAAGGGCACGCGCTTTCCCCCCGATCAGGGGTGCCCGGCACACCTCGACATCGATGTCGAGCCCCCGGGGAGTGGCGAACGTCACACCATCAACTCGGTTGGGCGGTGCCTGAATTCGGGCGACCGACCCGCTTCGAATTCCCTCGGGTGATCAGCGGGAGATCTTCCCCAATGGATTTTGTACGCTGGGTGAACGGCTAGCGCATTTCCGTCATCAGACCGCGCAGAAATGCGAGGTCGACCTCTTCGAGAGAGGTCACGACGGTGCGCCGGACGGCCGGGGCGATGGGGGCCACGGACGGCACCGCGACCACCTGGCAGCCCGCGGCCTCGGCCGCCGCGACACCGGTCGCCGTGTCCTCCACGACCGCGCATCTGACCGGGTCGACGCCCAGTCCGGCGGCGGCGAGCAGATACGGGTCCGGGTACGGCTTGGTGCGGGACACCTCGTCGCCGGCGATGGACAGGGCGAAGTGCTGGGGGCCCAGGGAGGTCAGAACGCGGTCGATGATGCGCCGGTGCGAGGCGGAGACCAGGGCCGTGGGGATCTCGTGCTCATAGAGCTCGGCGAGCAGCCTGGCGGCGCCGGGCATCAGGGGCAGGGCGCGGCCGATGCGGTTCTCGAAACCGTCGTTGAGGAGCACGGTGAGCTCGGCGAGGGTGATGTCGGCGCCGGTGGCCTCGATGAGGAAGCCCGCGCTTCGGGTCATGGGGCCGCCGACCACGACGTGGCGCCAGGAGTCGTCGAGGGCGTGGCCGAGGCCCGCGAAGATCTCGACCTCGACGTCCCACCAGAAGCCCTCGGTGTCCACCAGGGTGCCGTCCATGTCGAGGAGCACGGCCTGCAGGGCTGAGCCTTCGGCCGTACGGGTTCCTGGCGCGGGGACCGTACTGGTCATCCGGGCGCACCTCCTTGAGGGACGATCAGGCCGGTTCCCAGCGGGGAACCGGCCTGCGGTGGATCGACCAGTGTACGACTCCCGCTGGTGAAACGCCTGGTTTTGCGCTGGGGCGCGAGGGAAACACGAGGAACACCCCCCGGTCGGACCGGGAGGCCTCGGGTGTGCCCGGGGACAGATGGCAGCGGGCTGACGGAGCGCTCACGCGGAGCCGAGGCCGTGGCGCCGCCGGGACGGGTTCGTCCGGCCACGGGACACCTCGGCGGGCGCACAACCCCCTCGGCGGGCCGCGAACCGCCCCGCGGGGGCGCACCGGCTCCCGGCCGAGTCACGTCGACCGGTCCCGACCGGTCCACCTTGCCGCGGCCGCACGAGGAGCCCCCGTGGACGAGCGGGCCCCCCACGGACGCCCAGGCCCGTCGTCCCAACCCCAACGGAGTGCACCGAACGCCGTGGCCAGGTGGCCGCCCGGCCGTGTTCAGGCGCCCGTCCAACGCTCAGGCCGACCCGCGGCCCATGCCGAAAGCCCCGCGCCGCGAGCGGCCCCCGTCGGACCCGGACCACAAGCAGCCCCCCGCCACAAGCAACCCCCGCCGGACCCGGACCACAAACAACCCCCGCCGGACCCGGACCGGGCCGAGCCGAGCCGGGCCGAGCCGGGCCGAGCCGGGCCGAGCCGGGCCGAGCCGGGCCGAGCCGGGCCGCAGCCCATACCGAAAGGCCCTCACCCCAAATCCCCGGTGCGCCCCGAGGCACCACCGGAGGAGGCCCCGGCCGAGGATCGCGCCCGGGCCGGGCCCTCACGCCCTCAGTCGGGCGGCAGTCCGAGGGCAGCCCCCGCCGGGGAACGGTCCCCCGTCGCGCGCCCCGGTCGGGTGGTCCTCCCGGGGGCGTGTCCCCGGCCGGGTCGAACCCCCTGGCGAACCCCCGGAGGGCTCAGCGGGCGTTGAAGTACTTCGCCTCCGGGTGGTGGATCACGATCGCGTCCGTGGACTGCTCGGGGTGCAGCTGGAACTCCTCGGACAGATGGACGCCGATGCGCTCCGGGCGGAGGAGTTCGGCGATCTTGGCGCGGTCCTCCAGGTCGGGGCAGGCACCGTAGCCGAGGGAGAAGCGGGCGCCCCGGTACCTGAGGGCGAACATGTCCTCGATCTCGCTCGGGTCCTCTCCGGCGAAGCCCAGTTCGGAGCGGACGCGGGCGTGCCAGTACTCGGCGAGCGCCTCGGCCAGCTGCACGGACAGGCCGTGCAGTTCGAGGTATTCGCGGTAGGAGTCCGACGCGAAGAGCTTGGCCGTCTCCTCGCCGATCCGGGAGCCGACGGTGACGACCTGCAGGCCGACGACGTCCGTCTCCCCCGACTCCTCCGGGCGGAAGAAGTCGGCCAGGCACAGGCGGCGGCCCCGGCGCTGGCGGGGGAAGGTGAAGCGGGTGCGTTCGTTGCCCCGCTCGTCGAGGATGATGAGGTCGTCGTCCTTGGAGACGCAGGGGAAGTAGCCGTAGACCACGGCCGCCTCCAGGAGGTTCTCGGTCTGGAGCCTGTCGAGCAGGCCGCGCAGCCGCGGGCGGCCCTCGGTCTCGACGAGGTCCTCGTACGTCGGTCCCTCTCCGGTGCGCGCCTGCTTCAGGCCCCACTGCCCCTTGAACAGCGCGCCCTCGTCCAGCCAGCTCGCGTACTCCTTGAGCGGGATGCCCTTGACGATCCGGGTGTCCCAGAAGGGCGGGGCCGGTACCGGGTTGTCGGTGGCCACGTCCGAGCGGACGTGGCCCTCCTCCGGGCGCTCCTCGATCTCGACCGCGGCCGCCGCACGGACCCGGCGCTGCTTGAGCTCGGGCAGCTTCGCCCCGGGCACACCGCGCTTGACGCCGATGAGGGCGTCCATGAGGCGCAGACCCTCGAACGCGTCGCGGGCATAGCGGACCTCGCCCTCGTAGAGCTCGTACAGGTCCTGCTCGACGTAGGCCCGGGTCAGGGCCGCTCCACCGAGGATCACGGGGTAGTCGGCGGCGAGGCCCCGCTGGTTGAGCTCCTCCAGGTTCTCCTTCATGATCACCGTGGACTTGACCAGGAGCCCGGACATGCCGATGACGTCGGCCCGGTGCTCCTCGGCGGCGTCCAGGATCGCGGAGACCGGCTGCTTGATGCCCAGGTTGACCACGTTGTAGCCATTGTTGGACAGGATGATGTCGACGAGGTTCTTGCCGATGTCGTGCACGTCGCCGCGCACGGTGGCGAGCACGATGGTGCCCTTACCCTCGGCGTCCGACTTCTCCATGTGCGGTTCGAGGTAGGCGACGGCGGCCTTCATGACCTCGGCGGACTGGAGCACGAACGGCAGCTGCATCTGGCCGGAGCCGAACAGCTCGCCGACGACCTTCATGCCGTCCAGGAGAGTGTCGTTGACGATGTCCAGGGCGGGGCGGTCGGCCAGGGCGAGGTCGAGGTCGGCCTCCAGGCCGTTGCGCTCGCCGTCGATGATGCGGCGCTTGAGGCGCTCCTCCAGCGGCAGGGCGGCCAGCTCCTCGGCCTTGCCCGCCTTCAGCGACTTCGCCGTGGCGCCCTCGAACAGGGCCATCAGCTTCTGGAGGGGGTCATAGCCCTCGGCGCGGCGGTCGTAGATCAGGTCGAGGGCCGTCCGCACCTCCTCCTCGGCGAAGCGGGCGATCGGCAGGATCTTCGAGGCGTGCACGATCGCCGAGTCGAGGCCCGCCTTCACGCACTCGTCGAGGAAGACGGAGTTGAGCAGGATGCGCGCGGCCGGATTGAGGCCGAAGGAGATGTTCGACAGGCCGAGGGTGGTCTGCACGTCCGGGTGGCGGCGCTTGAGCTCGCGGATCGCCTCGATGGTGGCGATGCCGTCCTTGCGGGACTCCTCCTGGCCGGTGCAGATGGTGAAGGTCAGGGTGTCGATGAGGATGTCCGGCTCGAGGATGCCCCAGTTCGTCGTCAGGTCCTCGATCAGCCGCTCGGCGATCTCGACCTTCTTCTCCGGGGTGCGGGCCTGGCCCTCCTCGTCGATGGTCAGCGCGATCAGGGCCGCGCCGTGCTCCTGGGCGAGGCGGGTGACCTTCGCGAAGCGGGACTCGGGGCCGTCGCCGTCCTCGTAGTTGACCGAGTTGATCACCGCGCGGCCGCCGAGCTTCTCCAGACCGGCCCGGATGACGTCGACCTCGGTGGAGTCGAGCACGATCGGCAGGGTGGAGGCGGTGGCGAAGCGTCCGGCCAGCTCCTCCATGTCGGCGACGCCGTCGCGGCCGACGTAGTCCACGCACAGGTCGAGCAGGTGCGCGCCCTCCCGGATCTGCTCGCGGGCCATCTCGACGCAGTCGTCCCAGCGGGCGTCCAGCATGGCCTCGCGGAACTTCTTGGAGCCGTTGGCGTTGGTGCGCTCGCCGATCGCGAGGTAGGAGGTGTCCTGGCGGAACGGGACCGTCTGGTAGAGGGAGGCGGCGCCGGGCTCGGGCCGGGGGTGGCGCTCGACGGGCGTGGCCCCCTGGATCCGCTCCACGAGCTGCCGCAGGTGCTCCGGCGTGGTGCCGCAGCAGCCGCCGATCAGGTTCAGGCCGTAGTCGCGTACGAAGGTGTCCTGCGCGTCGGCCAGGCCCTTCGGGTCGAGCGGGAAGTGGGCGCCGTCCTTGGTGAGGATCGGCAGGCCGGCGTTCGGCATGCACAACAGCGGGGTGCGGGAGTGACGGGCCAGATAGCGCAGGTGCTCGCTCATCTCGGCCGGGCCGGTCGAGCAGTTCAGGCCGATCATGTCGATGCCCAGCGGCTCCAGCGCGGTCAGTGCGGCGCCGATCTCCGAGCCGAGCAGCATGGTGCCGGTCGTCTCGAAGGCCATCGAGACCAGCAGCGGCACGTCGGTGCCGGTCGCCTCCATGGCGCGCCGGGCGCCCAGGATGGACGACTTCGTCTGGAGGAGGTCCTGCGTGGTCTCCACGATCAGGGCGTCCGCGCCGCCGGCGAGCAGGCCCTCGGCGTTGGCCTGGAAGCCGTCGCGCAGGGTGCCGTAGCCGATGTGGCCGAGGGTCGGCAGCTTCGTACCGGGTCCGATCGAGCCGAGCACCCAGCGCTGGCGGCCGTCGCGGGCGCCGAACTCGTCGGCCGTCTCGCGGGCGATCCGGGCGCCCGCCTCGGACAGCTCGTAGACGCGGTCGGCAATGTCGTACTCGGCCATGGCCGAGTGGTTGGCCCCGAACGTGTTGGTCTCGACGCAGTCGACGCCCACGGCGAAGTACGCCTCGTGGACGGAGCGGACGATGTCGGGGCGGGTGAGGTTGAGAATCTCGTTGCAGCCCTCGAGGTTCTCGAAGTCCTCGAGGGTCGGATCCTGCGCCTGGAGCATGGTGCCCATGGCTCCGTCGGCGACCACCACTCGGGTGGCGAGCGCCTCTCGGAGCGCGGACGCACGGGTCCGGCTGTCGGCGGAAGGGGACGGTGGCGACGAGGCCATGAAGGGCTCCCTGGAGTGCGACGGCTGTCGGCTATGCGGTTTCCCGGGCGGGCCCGGTGATGGCGCACGGCGTCAGAGTAACCGGGAGTGGGCTTGGATGGGCAGGGCGTCCACGAGGCGGACGATTGGTGGCGCTCCTGCCACGCGCAGGCCACCTGTGATGTAACAGGTGCCGACCGGCCATTGGCGGTTGGTCGACATGGACCGGTAGTGTTCGGCATTGCCGAACGATAGGTGAACCGACACCGCAGCGGCGGCAGTCGACGGGACGGAGGCAGTACGGCGATGGCACGGAACATCCAGTCGCTCGAACGGGCGGCCGCGATGCTGCGGCTGCTCGCGGGCGGCGAGCGGCGGCTCGGCCTGTCGGACATCGCCTCGTCGCTCGGCCTCGCCAAAGGCACCGCCCACGGCATACTGCGCACCCTCCAGCAAGAGGGCTTCGTCGAGCAGGACGACGCCTCCGGGCGCTATCAGCTGGGCGCCGAGCTGCTGCGCCTGGGCACGACCTATCTGGACGTGCACGAGCTACGGGCCCGCGCCCTGGTATGGACGGACGATCTGGCCCGCTCCAGCGGGGAGAGCGTCCATCTGGGGGTGGCGCACCAACAGGGCGTGCTGATCGTCCACCACGTCTTCCGGCCCGACGACAGCAGGCAGGTCCTGGAGATCGGGGCCATGCAGCCCCTGCACTCCACGGCCCTGGGCAAGGTGCTGTCGGCGTACGACCCGGTCGCGCACAGCGAGGCACTGGAGGCCGACCGCAAGGCCTTCACGGATCGCACGGTGTGCGATCCGGAGGGCTTCGAGCACCTCCTCGACCTCACGCGCGCGCGGGGATACGCGGCCGACGTGGAGGAGACCTGGGAGGGCGTGGCCTCCATCGCCGCACCCGTGCACGACCGCCGGCGCATGCCCGTGGGGGCAGTGGGTATCACCGGTGCCGTGGAGCGCCTGTGCCGGGACGGGGAGCTGCGCCCCGAGCTGATCGCGGCGGTACGGGACTGCGCCCGCGCGGTGTCGCGCGATCTGGGTGCCCTGCGGTTCTGAGCGCCGCACAACGACAGAGCTGACGACAGGAGACCGGAGCGCTGAGCGGCGTTCCGGCTCTAGCCATACCCTGAAATGGACATACAGGGTGAAAATGGTATGAAAATCCACACGTCTGGCGCTCGAAGATCGATAGCCCGCAGCGATCAATAACGATCAGGTTTTCGATAACAGAACTCTTGACGCACATGTAACGCCGGAGCAAGACTCCCGTCCATCGGTCGGCATTGTCGAACACCTACCGGCAATACGCGCTAGAGTGTGGCAACGCCAAGGGCCGACATCGCTCTCACCCCCTGAGGGCGCTGAACCCCCGGAGGGACCCGGGGTTCGGCTTCCCTGGACGAAGGACAAAGGAGTCGCGGGTGTCCAGCTCCGACATCTTCATCGGCGAGACCATCGGTACCGCCATACTCATCCTGCTCGGCGGTGGCGTCTGCGCCGCCGTGACGCTGAAGGCCTCCAAGGCCCGTAACGCCGGTTGGCTCGCCATCACCTTCGGGTGGGGTTTCGCCGTCCTGACGGCGGTCTACACCTCGGCACCGCTCTCCGGTGCCCACCTCAACCCGGCCGTGACCCTCGCACTCGCGATCAAGGACCACGACTACAGCAACCTCCCCGTCTACTGGGGCGGCCAGCTGCTCGGCGCCATGATCGGCGCGACGCTGGTCTGGGTCGCCTACTACGGCCAGTTCCACGCGCACCTCACCGACAAGGAGATCGTCGGCGGTCCGGGCGCGCAGGCCACGGTGGCCAAGACCGTCGAGGCCCAGGAAAAGGGCGCCGGCCCCGTCCTGGGCGTCTTCTCCACCGGTCCCGAGATCCGCAACGTGGTGCAGAACCTCGCCACGGAGATCATCGGAACGGTCGTCCTCGTCCTCGCCGTCCTCACCCAGGGTCTGAACGACAAGGGCAACGGCCTCGGCACCCTCGGCGCCCTGATCACCTCGCTGGTGGTCGTCGGTATCGGTCTGTCGCTCGGCGGCCCGACCGGCTACGCGATCAACCCGGCCCGTGACCTCGGTCCGCGCATCGTCCACGCCCTCCTGCCCCTGCCCAACAAGGGTGGCTCCGACTGGGGCTACGCCTGGATCCCCGTCGTCGGTCCCCTGATCGGCGCCGCGATCGCTGCAGGCATCTACAACGTCGCATTTGCTTAAAGAGCACCGAGCCTCGCCTTTCGAGCACCGAGCTTCACAGCACGCGCCGTACGTACAGCCCTCGTAACCACGGAACTCCCAGGAGCACACAGTGACCGACGCCCACACGGCCGGCCCCTTCATCGCGGCCATCGACCAGGGCACGACCTCCAGCCGCTGCATCGTCTTCGACCGCGACGGCCGTATCGTCTCCGTCGACCAGAAGGAGCACGAGCAGATCTTCCCGAAGCCGGGCTGGGTCGAGCACAACGCCAATGAGATCTGGACCAACGTCCAGGAAGTCGTCGCCGGAGCCATTCAGAAGGCCGGCATCACCCGTGACGACATCAAGGCCATCGGCATCACCAACCAGCGCGAGACCACCGTGCTGTGGGACAAGAACACCGGCGAGCCCGTCCACAACGCCCTCGTCTGGCAGGACACCCGCACCGACGCGCTCTGCCGGGAACTCGGCCGCAACGTCGGCCAGGACCGCTTCCGCCGCGAGACCGGCCTGCCGCTCGCGTCCTACTTCTCCGGCCCGAAGGCCCGCTGGCTGCTCGACAACGTCGAGGGCCTGCGGGAGCGCGCCGAGGCCGGCGACATCCTCTTCGGCACCATGGACACCTGGGTCATCTGGAACCTGACGGGCGGTGTCAACGGCGGCAAGCACGTCACCGACGTCACCAACGCCTCCCGCACCCTTCTCATGAACCTGCACACCATGCAGTGGGACGACAAGATCGCCGAGTCCATCGGCGTCCCGCTCCAGATCCTGCCCGAGATCCGCTCCTCCGCCGAGGTCTACGGCGAGGTCACCGGCGGCAAGCTCGGCGACCTGCTCGGCGGCATCCCGGTCGCCTCCGCGCTCGGCGACCAGCAGGCGGCCCTGTTCGGCCAGTGCTGCTTCTCCGAGGGCGAGGTCAAGTCCACCTACGGCACCGGCACCTTCATGGTGATGAACACCGGTGACAAGATCATCAACTCCTATGCGGGTCTGCTGACCACGGTCGGCTACAAGATCGGCGACCAGCCGACCGTGTTCGCGCTGGAGGGCTCGATCGCCGTCACCGGTTCGCTGGTGCAGTGGATGCGCGACCAGATGGGCCTGATCTCCACCGCGGCCGAGATCGAGACGCTCGCGCTCTCGGTCGAGGACAACGGCGGCGCCTACTTCGTGCCGGCCTTCTCCGGCCTGTTCGCCCCGCACTGGCGCTCCGACGCCCGCGGTGTGATCGCCGGCCTGACCCGGTACGTCACCAAGGCGCACCTCGCCCGTGCCGTCCTGGAGGCCACCGCCTGGCAGACCCGGGAGATCGCCGACGCCATGGTCAAGGACTCCGGTGACGAGCTGGTGGCCCTGAAGGTCGACGGCGGCATGACCTCCAACAACCTGCTGATGCAGACGCTCTCGGACGTCCTGGACGCACCGGTGGTGCGCCCGATGGTCGCCGAGACCACCTGCCTCGGCGCCGCCTACGCCGCCGGTCTCGCCGTCGGCTTCTGGTCCAGCACCGACGAACTGCGCGCCAACTGGCGCCGGGCCGCCGAATGGACCCCCCACATGGACGCGGAGACCCGCGACCGTGAGTACAAGAACTGGCTCAAGGCCGTCGACCGGACCATGGGCTGGATCGAGGACGAGGACTGAGCGGCTCGGACCGCCCAGCCAACTCTGACTAGGAGTAAGAACCCGACATGACCAGTCAGTCCACCCTGCAGTCCGTGCCTGCCCTGGGGACGCACCCGGCCTCCGGCTCCAACCCGAGCCGGGCCGAGACCAGGGAGCAGCTCTCCAAGGCGTCGTACGACCTCCTCGTGATCGGCGGCGGCATCCTGGGCATCTCCACCGCCTGGCACGCCGCGCAGTCCGGCCTCAGGGTGGCTCTGGTCGACGCCGGCGACTTCGCCGGCGCCACCTCCTCCGCCTCCTCCAAGCTCCTCCACGGCGGTCTGCGCTACCTGCAGACCGGCGCGGTGAAGCTGGTGGCGGAGAACCACTTCGAGCGCCGTGCGGTCTCCCGCCAGGTGGCCCCCCACCTGGCGAACCCGCTCACGTTCTACCTCCCCGTGTACAAGGGCGGGCCGCACGGCGCTGCGAAGCTCGGAGCGGGCGTCTTCGCCTACTCCGCGCTCTCCGCGTTCGGTGACGGAGTGGGTCACCTGCTCAGCCCGGCGAAGGCCGCACAGGACGTGCCGGAGCTGCGCACCGAGAACCTCAAGGCCGTGGCCGTGTACGGCGACGACCAGATGAACGACTCGCGCATGGCCCTGATGACGGTCCGCGCGGCGGTCGAGGCGGGCGCGGTCGTCCTCAACCACGCGGAGGTCACCGGCCTTCGCTTCACCAAGGGCCGGGTCACCGGCGTCGACCTCAGGGACCGGCTCACCGGTGAGGAGTTCGGCGCCAACGCCCGCCTGGTGCTGAACGCGACCGGCCCCTGGGTCGACACCCTCCGCAGGATGGAGGACCCGAATGCGGCACCGTCGATCCGTCTGTCGAAGGGCGCGCATCTGGTCCTGAAGCGGACGTCTCCGTGGAAGGCCGCGCTCGCGACCCCCATCGACAAGTACCGCATCACGTTCGCCCTCCCCTGGGAGGACATGCTCCTGCTCGGCACGACCGACGAGGAGTACGAGGGTGACCCGGCGGACGTCGCGGTCAACGAGAAGGACATATCCCAGATCCTCGACGAGGCCGCCTTCTCCGTCCGTGACCAGCAGCTCGGCCGTGACCTGATCACCTACGCCTTCGCGGGTCTGCGTGTGCTGCCGGGCGGCCCCGGCGACACCGCCAAGGCAAAGCGCGAGACCGTGGTGACCGAGGGCAAGGGCGGCATGCTCTCCGTCGCGGGCGGCAAGTGGACCACCTTCCGGCACATCGGCCGCACGGTGATGCAGAAGCTGGAAGCGCTGCCGGGCCACCCGCTCGGCGACGACTTCGAGCCGATCTCCTCGCTGCCGAAGAAGATGCCCCTGCCCGGTGTCGCCAACCCGCGCGCGGTCGCCCACCGCCTCCTGGTGGACCACCCGGCGCCAGGCCCGCGCATGGCCGCCGACACCGCGAAGCACCTGGCCACGCACTACGGTTCGCTGGCCTTCGACATCGCCCGCATCGCCAACGAGAACCCCGAGCTGGCGGAGCGCGTCCACCCCGACGCGCCCGAGATCTGGGCGCAGGTCGTCTGGGCCCGCGACCATGAGTGGGCCGAGACGCCGGACGACGTGCTGCGCCGCCGTACGACGCTGACGATCCGCGGCGTGGCCACGGACGAGGTCCGCGCCAAGGTCCAGGACATGCTCGACAAGAAGTAGGCGCTCGGTGCCGGCCGCACTCCCCTGACCGGGCCGGCACCGTCGGACCGGCCCCCTCCGCACCGGGGCCGGACACACGGGAGGGGCGGCTCCACGCCGATGGAGCCGCCCCTCCCTTTTCGCGTGTGCCCCCCATAATGTGCTGAGACATCGGATGTCTGGGCGACAGGAGGCATGCCATGGCAGTCACCGACGAGGCGATCGAGAAGATCAAGGACATGATCGTCTCCGGTGCGCTGCGGCCCGGTGACCGGCTGCCCAAGGAGAGTGAACTCGCCGCCGAGCTCGGACTGTCCCGCAACTCCCTGCGCGAGGCCGTGCGCGCCCTGTCGCTGATCCGGATCCTGGACGTGCGGCAGGGCGACGGCACGTACGTCACCAGCCTGGACCCGCAGTTGCTCCTGGAGGCCCTGAGCTTCGTCGTCGACTTCCACCGCGACGACACGGTGCTGGAGTTCCTGGCGGTGCGCCGCATCCTGGAGCCGGCCGCCACGGCGATGGCGGCCACCCGGATCAGCGAGCAGCAACTGGACGTGCTCTCCGCTCAGTTGGACGCGCTGGGCGCGGCGCCCTCGGTGGAGGAGCTGGTCGCCTGCGACCTGGAGTTCCACCGGGGGATCGTGCAGAGCTCCGGCAACTCGGTCCTGTGCTCCCTGCTCGACGGTCTGTCCGGGCCGACCACGCGGGCGCGGATCTGGCGTGGGCTGACGCAGGAGGACGCGGTCGGGCGCACGCTGCGCGAGCACGGGGCGATCCTGGCCGCGCTGCGGGACCGGGACGCGGAGGCGGCGCGCTCGTGGGCGACCGTGCACATCGCGAGCGTGGAGCAGTGGCTGCGCAGCTCTCTGTGAAGTCCCTGTGGCGAAGCGGTGGGGCCGGCTTTCACCGAGGGGTGTTCGAGGGTGGCGAACGGGGCAGTGATCCGTTCACTCCCCCGTGCAAGGGGGCTGCGGCCGTCCCCGCCGGACGCCGTAAGGTTGGGACGTACGCGAGGGCACGTCGGAAGGAGGCGCTGGGTGATCGAGCTGGAGGGAGTTCCCGAGCTGATCGACCCAGTCATGGTGGCCGCGTTCGAGGGCTGGAACGATGCCGGCGACGCCGCCTCCACCGCGGTCGCACACCTGGAGCGGGAGTGGAAGGGCGAGGTGTTCGCGGCCCTTGACGCCGAGGACTACTACGACTTCCAGGTGAACCGCCCCACGGTGTGGATGGACGCCGGTGTCCGCAAGATCACCTGGCCGACGACAAGGCTGTCGGTGGTCCGGGTCGGCGGCGAGAAGCCGCGCGACCTGGTGCTGGTCCGGGGCATCGAACCGTCCATGCGCTGGCGCTCGTTCTGCAACGAGCTCCTCGGCTTCGCACACGAGCTGGGCGTCGAGTTGGTCGTCGTGCTGGGCGCCCTGCTCGGTGACACCCCGCACACCCGTCCGGTGCCGGTCAGCGGTGTCACCTCCGACCCGGACCTGGCCCAGCGGATGGACCTGGAGGAGACCAAGTACGAGGGCCCGACGGGCATCGTGGGCGTCCTCCAGGAGGCGTGCACGCACGCGGGTGTCCCGGCGGTGTCGCTGTGGGCCGCTGTACCGCACTATGTGTCGCAGCCGCCGAACCCGAAGGCGACGCTGGCGCTGCTCAACCGGCTGGAGGACCTGCTCGACCTGCGCATTCCGCTGGGCGAGCTGCCCGAGGACGCGCGGGCCTGGCAGGTGGGCGTGGACCAGCTGGCCGCCGAGGACAGCGAGGTCGCCGAGTACGTGCAGACGCTGGAGGAGGCCCGGGACACCGCCGAGCTGCCGGAGGCGTCGGGCGAGGCGATCGCCCGCGAGTTCGAACGCTACCTGCGGCGCAGGGACGTCAGCCCGCCCGGCGGGCACGCGACGGCGGACGGCGGGGACGGGACGTCGTATCTGCGGGACAACCCGAGCGGCCGGACCCGGCCCCCGAAGCCGCCGAAGCCTGGCAGCACGGGGAACCCCGGAGCCACCGAGAACGACGACGAGGACACCTCGGAGGACTGAGCGGGGGCGGTACGCGAGCGGCGTACCGCCCCTTCGTCATGTCCCGACGGCGGTCATGGAGTACGTCGGCCCGCGATGCCCGACGGCGGTCTCGACGGGAAGCGGCCGGATGACGGCGTGACATCTGTTTCAGGACGGATTGCACACGTTACCCAATTCAACTTATTACCAAACCGAGTTGCCGAAACCGGTCTGTACGGCTCGCTCCAGGAGTGGTTGGTTGTGCTGCGTGGCGGCCGCCCGCACCGACCGAAGGGAGCGGTACCGATGACCGACCAGACAGTGCCGGCACAGGGCCCGGGGACTTCCGGGCCGGGGCCCGACGGAGCGGGGTTCACTTATCGCGGAGCCGAACAGGAACTGATCGTCGTCGCGCGTCCCGAGGCCCGGCTGCGTGCGCGGGCCGACGGGGTCCGCTCGGCTGCGGGCGCCGATCTGTCGGCCCTCGCGATGTTCCTCGGCGACGAACAGCTCGCCCTGGAGCCGCTGTTCGGCAGCGAGGAGCGGGTGCGGCAGTCCGGCGCCGAGGGCATACCCGACCTCACGCTGTTCTACCGGGTGCGCGGCGGGGAGAGCCGGGCGCAGGAGCTGCGCGCGCGGATGGCCGCGCTGCCGGGGATCGACACGGCGTACGTCAAGCCGGGCGCGGTGCCGGCCACGGTCGCGGACGACGAGCGGCGGCGGAAGGAGGGCGCCCCGGTCACTCCGGACTTCAGCGGCCGTCAGGGGTATCTGCGCCCGGCGCCGGAGGGGGTCGACGCCCACTGGGCCTGGCAGCGGCCCGGAGGGTCCGGGCAGGGTGTGACGGTGGTCGACGTCGAGGGGGCGTGGCAGCTCGGTCACGAGGACCTGGCCGCGAAGCTGGCGGGGGTTGTCGTCGGGACACCCCTTTCCGACCTCGCCTGGCGCAACCACGGCACCGCCGTGATCGGGGTGCTCGGCGGCGACCGCACCGAGTACGGCATCACCGGGATCGTGCCAGACGCGGTGACCGCGGCCGCGTCCTTGCAGGGAGCCGGCACCGCGGGGGCGATCCACGCGGCGGCCGACCGGCTCGGCCCCGGTGACCTCGTGCTGGTCGAACTCCAGCGCCCGGGGCCGCGGTTCGAGTACGCGGACCGCGACGACCAGCGCGGTTACATCCCCCTCGAATGGTGGCCGGACGACTACGCGGCCGTACGGTACGCCGCTTCCCGGGGCGTCCTCGTCGTGGCGGCCGCCGGGAACGGGGGCGAGTCCCTGGACGACGCGGTGTACGAGCGCCGCCCCGACGGTTTCCCGTCCTGGTGGCGCAACCCCTTCGACCCGGGCAACCCGTCCTCCGGCGCGGTCCTGGTCGGCGCGGGCGCCCCGCCGCCCGGCACGCACGGCCGTGACCACGGCCCGGACCGGTCGCGGCTGGCGTTCTCGAACTACGGCGCCCGTGTGGACGCCCAGGGCTGGGGACGCGAGGTCACCACCACCGGCGGTTTCTGGGACCGGCCCGGCGACCTCCAGGGCGGGCCGGAGGAGATCGCCTGGTACACGGACACGTTCTCCGGGACGTCCTCCGCCGCTCCGGTGGTGGCGGGCGCGCTGGCCGCGCTGCAGGGCATGCTCAAGGCAGCCGCCCAGCCCCCGATGTCCCCGGAGCGCGCCCGTGAGGTGCTGCGGGCCACGGGCTCCCCGCAGCAGGACGCACCGGGCCGGCCCGCCTCCCAGCGGATCGGCAGCCGGCCCGACGTCAAGGCGGCGGTCACCCATCTGCTGCCGCAGGCGGTCGGCTCGGGCCGCGCGGAGCGGTACTGGGACGAGCTGCTGCCGTACCCCCGTGAACTCCCGCCCAGGCTACGGCTGTTCGTGGCCGGCTCCTGGCGGAACCTGAATCGTCCGTCCCCCGAGATCCGCCAGGCGGTGCATACCGCCTTCGCGGGGGGACGGCCCGACGTCCGCGTGTGGTTCGCGGACGACGAGATCGTCGGCCTGGTCGTCACGGGCTGACGGGACATCACCGAACAAGTCTCCATCAAGGGAAGGTGACACCTCATGAGCACCACCCCGCAGATGAGCCACCTGGGACAGCAGTTCCCGACCACCTCGCCCCAACAGCAGCCGTACCCCATGGGCACGTACGGCATGGGCACGTACGGCATGGGCGGCTCGCTGGAGCAGCTCCAGCAGCTCGGGCAGCAGCAGCCGTACCAGCAGCTGGCGCAGCAGCTCGGACAGCAGCAGGGTCAGGGCGAGCAGCTGGTGCAGCAGCAGCTCCAGCAGGTCACGCAGGCCGCGATCCAGCAGGTCTCGGCACAGGTACTGCAGGCCGGCGTCGCCAACGGCTTCATCGACATCGTGCAGCCGCTGCCCGGTCAGCCGCAGCAGATCTTCCTGCGCTTCCCGGACGGCTTCCGGGTCCTCAACAACCCGACCCAGCAGGCCCACGACGAGATCCAGGAGGCGTTCGCCTTCGGCCACCAGGTGATCGGCGTCTGGGACAGCGCGTCACCGGCGATCCTGCGCAGTGTGCGGGTGCAGAAGCTCTGACCGGTGAGCGGCTGACCTGCGAGTAGACGAAGGGGCGCTTCCTCCGCGGAGGAAGCGCCCCTTCCGGCTGTTCAGAGAGGGCCGCTCAGAGAGCAACGCCCAGCAGGGCGTCCACGGCGCGCGACACGACGCCGGGAGCGCCGGTGTCGGTGCCGCCCCGCTCGTCCTGGAGCGCCACCCACCGGTCCACGGCGGCCAGCGCGGCCGGGGCGTCCAGGTCGTCGGCGAGGGCCTCGCGGATCTCCTCGACGAGGGCGTCGGCGGGCGGGCCGTCGGGCCGGGAGACGGCGGCCCGCCAGCGGCCGAGCCGGGCCACCGCGTCCGCCAGCACCTGGTCGGTCCACTCCCAGTCGGCGCGGTAGTGGTGGGCGAGGAGGGCGAGCCGGATGGCGGCGGGGTCGACGCCGTCGCGGCGCAGCTGGGAGACGAAGACGAGGTTGCCCTTGGACTTGGACATCTTCTCGCCGTGCAGGGCGACCATGCCGGCGTGGACGTACGCCTTGGCCATGGGGAACTCGCCGGTCAGCACCTGGGCGTGCGAGGCGCCCATCTCGTGGTGCGGGAAGGCCAGGTCGGAGCCGCCGCCCTGGACGTCGAAGCCCATGCCGAGGTGGTCCAGGGCGATGGCGACGCACTCGATGTGCCAGCCGGGGCGGCCCCGGCCGAGCGAACCGCCGTCCCAGCTGGGCTCGCCCTCGCGGGCGGCCATCCACAGCATCGGGTCGAGCGGGTTCTTCTTGCCCGGACGGTCCGGGTCACCGCCGCGTTCGGCGGACAGCAGTCGCATGGCCGCGGCGTCGAGGTTCGAGACCTTGCCGAAGTCCGGGTCGGACTCGACGGAGAAGTAGATGTCGCCTTCGAGTTCGTAGGCGGCGCCCGCGTCGCGCAGTCGCTCCACGAGCGGAACGATGCCGGGTATCGCCTCGACGGCCCCTATGTAGTGCTTCGGCGGGAGCATCCGCAGGGCGGTCATGTCCTCGCGGAAGAGCACCGTCTCCTTCTCGGCCAGGGCGACCCAGTCGACGCCGTCGCGTTCCGCGCGCTCGAGCAGCGGATCGTCGATGTCGGTGACGTTCTGGACGTAGTGGACCTGCCGCTTGGTGTCGAGCCACACGCGCTGAACCAGGTCGAACGCGTTGTAGGTCGCCGCATGACCCATGTGGGTCGCGTCGTACGGGGTGATGCCGCAGACGTAGATACGGGCGACGGGACCGGGGTCAAGGGTGACCGGACCACCGGTCGCGGTGTCGTGGATCCTCAGGTCGCGGCCCTGACCAGGCAGGGCGGGGACCTCGGAAGCGGGCCAGGCATGCATGTACATGAGCCTAACCGGCCAGAAGTTCGGTATACGAACCGGACCAGGCCGGATGACCGGAAAGGCGATCTTGCGGTTTGGCTACCGGTGTGCTTTTCCGCGGCTACACGGGGGGCCAGGGGATCGCCGGCCAGTCCCCGCTCGGCTCGGGGTGCTTCCCGGACGTGAGCAACGCCTCGACACGCGCGCGCGTGGCGTCCAGCTCCGAGCCGGTGATCAGCCCGGCCAGGCGCACGCCGAGCGCGCCGCCGTCGCCCAGGGCGTCGTTGAGTCCCTTGAGGACGTCGACCGCCTCCGGGGTGAGCGGCTCCCCCGCCCAGCCCCACAGCAGGGTGCGCAGCTTGTTCTCGGCGTTGAAGGTGACGCCGTGGTCGATGCCGTAGAGCTGCCCGTCGGTGGTGGGCAGCAGGTGGCCGCCCTTGCGGTCGGCGTTGTTGATCACCGCGTCGAGGACGGCGAGCCGCCGCAGCCGCTCGTCGTCGGTGTGCACCAGCAGCGCGGTCCTGCCTTCACCGACCTCGGCGAAGCCGATCGCCTTCCAGCCCGGCCCCGGCTCCTCGTCGTCGACGAGGGCGAGGAGCTCGGTCTCGGGTGCCACGTCGATCCACAGCTGGCACATCCCCTCGCCGTACGGCCCGTCGCGCAGCACGGTGGGCGGCACGAGCCCCCAGCCGGTGGCCTCGGAGACCTCGTAGGCGGCCACCTCGCGCTCGGCCAGGGTGCCGTCGGGGAAGTCCCACAGCGGACGCTCCCCGGCGACGGGCTTGTACACGCAGGACGCCTCCTGCCCGTCGTACACGACCGTGCAGAACAGCGCCGCGTTGGACGCCTCGCGGATGCGGCCGCGCACCTTCAGCTCGCCTTGGGCGAGCAGTTCGGCGGCGGTCAGGCTCCGCGGCGGTATCCGTTCTGACGCGGGCATACGTGTCCTTCCGGATCGAGTGGGAGGCTGCACAGCGGGCACGGCGGCCGTCCGGCGTTGACGACGTCGAGGGCGCGCTTGGCGAAGGCCCTGGCCTGCGTGCCGGTGAGCCGGACCCGCAGCATCGGGGGTCCGTTCTCCTCGTCCTGGAGCAGCCGCTCCTCGGCCTCCGCGAGGTCTTCGTCGGTGTCGGCGTCCAGCTCGACGAGCGCCTGGGCCTCGACGATCATGCGCTGTTCCTCGCCGTCCCAGGCGAGGGCCATGGTGCCGACGCGGAACTCCTCCTCGATGGGGGTGTCCAGCGGAGCCGTGTCGGCGATCTCCGTGGGAGCCATGGCGGGAACGGCGGCGTTGCCGCCACTACGGCGTACGACCTCGTCGAGCAGCTCGTCCATGCGCTCGGCGAGTGCGGCGACCTGGGTCTTCTCCAGGGCCACGCTGGTCACCCGGGAGCCGGCGGTGGCCTGGAGGAAGAACGTACGGCGCCCGGGCAGTCCGACCGTGCCGGCCACGAAGCGGTCCGGCGGATCGTAGAGGAACACCTGACGGGACACGTCCTGTCTCCATTGGAATCGAGAGTGCGTGAAGGTCCATGTGGGAACGCGAATGAGTGGACCGCTTCACCCTACTGCGGCCGACGATCACGGTGCGCCCGCACCACCCCCGACCGGTGCGTCTTCTCCCGGGGGTTCCTCGCGCGGGGCAAGCGAGGCGAAATCCCCGGTGTCGCCGAGACGAACGAGAAAAGGCCTCAGCCGGGTGTAGCGGATCGCGGTGACGGAACACGGTTCGACGGAGATCCGCTGGAAGAGGTCGAGATGGAGGCCGAGCGCGTCCGCGACGAGGGACTTGATGATGTCGCCGTGCGAGCACATGAGGTACACGGCGTCGGCACCGTGATCGCGCTCCACGCGCGCGTTCCACTCGCGTACCGCCTCGGCGGCGCGGGTCTGCATCGCCCGCATGGACTCCCCGCCGGGGAACGCGGCCGCGGACGGGTGTGCCTGCACCACCTCCATCAGCGGCTCGTCCTTGAGCTCGGCGAGCTTGCGGCCGGACCAGTCGCCGTAGTGGCACTCCCCGATCCGCTCGTCGGTGTGCGCGCGCAGTCCGGGCCTGGCGTCGAGAAGGGGCCGGATCGTCTCCTGGCAGCGCTGCAGCGGGCTGGTGACGACTTCCGAGATCGGCAGGGCGTCGAGCCGTGCGGGCAGCGCGGCGGCCTGTGCGGCGCCGCGCTCGTCGAGGGCGACTCCCGGCGTCCAGCCGGCGAGCACTCCCGCGGTGTTGGCGGTGGAACGTCCGTGCCTTACGAGGATCAGCGTGGGCATGCGGCCCAGGGTAGGCGCAGACCGGAATGCGCAGGCCTGGGGGCGAGGGGAGAATACGCTGCGTGATCGTCGACTGTGCCATCTACCGCGACGGGCACCGCACGGAGGGTCCCGAGGACTTCTCCGATGCCCTGGCTCAGGCACGTGCGCGGGGTGACAGCTTCCTCTGGATCGGCCTGTACGAGCCGACGGAGAAGGAGTTCGACCTGGTCACCGAGGAGTTCGGGCTGCACCCGCTGGCCGTGGAGGACGCCCTGAAGGCACACCAGCGGCCCAAGCTGGAGGTGTACGACGACTCGATGTTCGTGGTGCTGAAGCCGGTGACGTACGAGCCGAGGAGCGACCGGGTGACCTCCGGCGAGGTCATGCTCTTCATCGGCGACTCCTTCGTGGTGACCGTGCGCCACGGCGAGTGCTCACCGCTCGGCGGCATCCGGCGTGATCTGGAGCAGCAGCCGGAGATGCTGCGGCACGGTCCGACCGGGGTGCTGTACTCGATCACCGACGCGGTGGTCGACCACTACCTGGAGGTGGCCACGGAACTGGGCACCGACCTGGAGGAGCTGGAGGCCGAGGTGTTCTCGCCGTCCTTCGGCGGCACACGGCACACGGCGTCGCGGATCTACACCTTCAAGCGGCAGGTCCTGGAGTTCCGCCGGGCGACGGTGCCGCTGGCGGCGCCCCTGAGCAGGCTCGCGGGCCTGGGAGCCGCCGGCGGGGCCGTGCCGTTCGTGCACGAGAAGTCGCGCCCGTTCTTCCGGGACGCAAACGACCACCTCACGCGCGTGAACGAGTCCGTGGAGGGCCTGGACCGGTTGGTGTCGGACATTCTGTCGGCGCATCTGGCACAGATGAGCGTCCGGCAGAACGACGACATGCGGAAGATCTCGGCGTGGGCGGCGATGGCCGCGATCCCCACGATGATCGCGGGGATCTACGGGATGAACTTCGACCACATGCCGGAGCTGCACTGGCTGTGGTCGTATCCGGCGGTGATCGTGGCGGTGGTCGTACTGGAGGTGGGGCTGTACCGCCTGTTCAAGCGGCGCGGCTGGCTGTGAGAGGGCTTCAGACGAACCCGGGGGCGGTGGTCGCGGGCCCGCCGAGCGCATTGCGCTGCTCGGGCATCCTCAGGGACACCATCCGCCGCCAGCCGGCGAGCCGCTCCCACGCGTACACGGCGTGGATGCCGGCGGCCAGCACCGTGGACCTGGGCTTCGACCAGCCGAGGATGCGCCCCATGTGGACCATGACGGCGAGGCTGACGTCCCGGTAGATCCGGATCTCGGCGAGCGCGCACTCGCGCAGGGTCCGCTGGATGGCGCGGCCGTGGCCGGCGTGGGCGAGGCGGAGCAGTTCCTCGTGGCAGTAGGCGAGGTGGTTGTCCTCGTCCTGGGAGATCATCCGTACGGCGCGGCCGATGTCGGGGTGGTCGCCGAAGTACCTGCCCAGCAGTTCCATCTGCTCGGAGGCCCGCTGCTCGGTGACCCTGCTGTGGGCGAGGTAGGTGACGATGTCCTGCACGGTCAGCGGCCTGTCGGCCTTGAGCTTGTCGTGGGCGAGGCCGATGCCGTGTCGTTCGAGGAGCACGGTGTAGTCGGTGTCGGGCGGGACGGGGACGGGCCGCAGTCCGCGCTTCTTCATGAGGGAGTCGAAGATCCGGCCGTGCTTGTCCTCGTCGGCGCCGTGGCGGGTGATCTTGGGGGCGAGGTCGTGTTCGCTCTCCGGCACGAGCGCTGCGATACGCGCGTTCTCCCAGCCGCCCTGGGACTCCCCGCTGGCCGCGATGGAACAGAAGAGCCGGAAGGACTCGTCGTTGTCGAGGATCTCCTGGAACAGACTCTTGGCCGAAAGCATCGTGGGCACCTCTCTGCAGGACGCGAAGATTCCCCAGGATTCCTCAGGATTCCGCAGGTTTCCGCAGAGACCGAGTCAAATGCGGCGCCGCGGGCGCTGCAACAGGTACGTCGGAGAAGTGCGCCGAACGAAGGAGTGCCGGGGTCGTGCCGGCGGCGTAACCGCGCGGGCGCGGGCGCGTTGTTCCCCGTGACGGCCGTGGCGGGGAAGACCCCCGAGCCCCCACCACGGCCGCTGAAGAACCCTCGCCGAGTGTCCGTGTTACGCCAGTCCGGCCCGCTCCAGGGCCTCGCTGCCGGCGCGCAGGGAGGCGAGCCGCTCGTCGAGCGTGAAGCCCGCGGGAGCGAGGCTCAGGGTGGTGACCCCGGCTGCGGCGTAGGCCTTCATCCGGTCGGCGATGCGGTCCACGGAGCCGAGGAGCGTGGTGCGGTCGATGAGGTCCTGCGGAATCGCGGCCGCGGCGCCCTGCTTGTCGCCGGAGAGGTACTTCTCCTGGATCTCGGCGGCCTCCCGCTCGTACCCCATGCGCTGGGCGAGCTGGTTGTAGAAGTTCTGCTTGCTGCTGCCCATGCCGCCGACGTACAGGGCGGTGTAGGGCCGGAAGGTGTCGGCGAGCCGGGCCACGTCCTTGTCGTCGCCGACGGCGAGCGGCACGGTCGGGCAGATGTCGAACCCGTCGAGCGTCTTGCCGGCCTTCTCCCGTCCGGCCCTCAGGTACTTGACCGTGGTGTCCTCGAGGTGGTCGGCCGAGGGGAAGATGAGCAGGGCGCCGTCGGCGATCTCACCGGTCTGCTCGAGGTTCTTCGGCCCGATGGCGGCGATGTAGAGCGGGATGTGCTCACGCTGCGGGTGGACGGTCAGCTTGATCGCCTTGCCCGGCCCGCCAGGCAGCGGCAGCGTCCAGTGCTCGCCCTCGTACGACAGCCGCTCGCGCGTCATGGCCTTCCGCACGATCTCGACGTACTCGCGCGTGCGTGCCAGCGGCTTGTCGAACTTGACGCCGTACCAGCCCTCGGACACCTGCGGTCCGGACACGCCGAGCCCGAGCCGGAAACGGCCACCGGAGAGCGAGTCGAGGGTCGCGGCGGTCATCGCGGTCATCGCGGGCTGGCGGGCCGGGATCTGGAAGATCGCCGAGCCGACGTCGATGCGCTCGGTCTGCGCGGCGACCCAGCTGAGCACAGTGGCCGCGTCGGAGCCGTACGCCTCGGCGGCCCAGCAGACGGCGTAGCCGAGCCGGTCGGCCTCCTGCGCGACGGCCAGATTGTCCGCGTCCATCCCGGCGCCCCAATAGCCGAGGTTGATCCCGAGCTGCATGACCGAATCCCCTTACCCGTGAGTAACGTCCCTGTGGGGGCGACCCTAGCGCGAGAGGCCGGACCATGGGGCTGACCGGCGCGCCCGCACTGGAACCACGAGCGGGAAATCGGTTATCCACAGGCAACCCACGGCAGTGTTCTGGCCAGTAATCTCGGCGGACATGGAGCAGAGGCATCTCGGCCGTACCGGCCTGCGCGTGTCCCGCATCGGACTCGGCACCCTCACCTGGGGCCGGGACACCGAGGAGCACGACGCCGCGGACATGCTGAAGGCGTTCTGGGCGGCGGGCGGGACCCTCGTCGACACCGCGGACGTGTACGGCGACGGCGAGGCCGAGTACCTGCTCGGGCGGCTCATGGAAAGGCTCGTGCCACGCCGTGATCTGATCATCTCGACGAAGGCGGGGAGCGTACCGGACCCGGACCGCCGCTTCGACGGCTCGCGCGGTCATCTGCTCGCCGCGCTGGACGCCTCGCTCGCCCGCCTCGGCACGGACCACGTCGACCTCTGGCATGTGCACGCCTTCGACCCGGACACCCCGCTGGAGGAGACCCTCCAGGCCCTCGACCTCGCGGTGAGCAGCGGCCGCGCCCGCTATGCCGGTGTCTCCAACTTCTGCGGCTGGCAGCTCGCCAAGGCGGCGACCTGGCAGCTCGCGGCCCCGGGCACGCGCACCCGGCTGGCGAGCACGCAGTTGGAGTACTCCCTGCTCCAGCGCGGAGTGGAACGCGAGGTGCTGCCCGCCGCGCTCGACCTGGGCGTCGGCCTGCTGCCGTCCTCCCCGCTCGGCCGCGGCGTCCTGACCGGCAAGTACCGCCGTGCCACTCCCCCGGACTCACGCGGGGCCTCGGAGCATCTGGCGCCGTTCGTGGCGCCGTATCTCGACGACACGGCGACCCGCATCGTGGACGCGGTGACGACGGCGGCCGACGGACTGGCGGTGACGCCGCTCCAGGTGGCCCTCGCCTGGGTCCGCGACCGGCCCGGTGTAGCCGCCCCGATCGTCGGCGCACGCAACGCACAGCAGCTCACGGCGGCATTGTCAGTGGAGGCCCTTAGTCTTCCTGACGAGATCTGCCGGGCGCTCGACGACGTGTCGGCGCCCCTGCACCGCTATCCCGATCACGACTGGAGCACGCTGTGAGCACGGAGCCGGAGACCACGGAGGAAGCCGAGCCGGGGCCCCCGGACGTCACGGACGCCGCGGAGACCACGGACTCCGGCACCGAGGGCGCGAAAGCCGCACCCGAAGTGTCCGAGGCAAAGGCCGAACTGGCGGCCCAGAAGGTCGAACGGGAGCGGATCGAGCGGCGCAAGGCCGAGAAGCAGGGGCCGATCGAGAGCGGCACCAAGCTCAGCGGCCAGGCTGCCGACCTGCTCGCGGCCGTACGGGCGGTGGAGAGCGGCGAGAAGCCCGCGGCCACGGTCTTCGGCGAACCGGCCCCCGCCCCGCGCAGACCGGCGCCGGAACCCGTGCACCGGCCGCAGCCCACCGCACCGGCCGCCGACCGGGCCGCCGCGCCCGCCGCCCCCGCCCCGGAAGCCGTCGACGCCGTACGCCGTGTGCTGACCGCGGCCGGTGCGCCCGAGACCCTCGCGCCCCAGATCGCGGCGGCTCTCGGCGAGGCCGCGGACGCCCGACTGCGGGAGGACCCCTGGCAGCTGCTGCGGGTCGCCGGTGTACGGCCGGACCAGGCCGACGGGTTCGCGCGGGCGCTGCTCGGCGCGGAGTGCGGCCCCGACGACGAGCGGCGCGGCCGGGCGGTGACCGGCTGGCTGCTGGAACAGGCGGCCCTGGCCGGGCACACCGCCCTGGAGCTGCCCGCGCTCACCGCCGCGCTGGCCCGGCAGAGCGTGCCTGATCCCGGCGAGGCCGTACAGAGCAGCGTCGCGGAGGGCGAGGCCCTGGTCTTCCAGGACGCCCTGGACGAGCCGGGAGCGCCGGCCCGGCAGGAGCGCCGGGAGGACGAGGAGGAGGACGGCGAGGAGCGTCCGGTCCGCGTCCTGGTCGGCCTGGAGCGGTACGCGCTCGCGGAGGAGAGCCTCGCCGACGGTCTGGCCCGCCTGATCAACTCCGTGCCGAAGGAGGACGGTCCTGCCGAAGCCTGGGAGCGGGCGGCCGCCGGTGCCCGGGGCTCCGCCGCCGAGCTGATCCGGGCGGTCGCGGCGAACGGGCTGGTGCTGCACACCGGTGGGCACGCGTCCCTGGCCGACCCGGCGCGCCTGCTGCACGAGGCACCTGGTCCGGGGCTGCGCGCCTGGGCCGTGGCGCACACGGACAGCGGCCGGGACGACTTCACGGCTCTGCTGACCGGACTCGACGTGCCGGACGGCCCGTCCGGTCGGCCGGGCCGCGGGTCCGCCACCGTGGCGGGGATGCTGTCCGGCGCCGAGGGCCCCGGGCGGGACTCGGACGGTGCGCTCGACCTCGACCTGCTGATCGTGCTCGACGCGCCCCAGTTGGACGTCGAGACGGCGGCCCTGCTCGTCGAGTCGCTGCCGGACGGCGCCCGGCTGGTGCTGGCCGGGGACCCCGCCGTCCTCTGGTCGGCCGGGCCCGGCCGGGTGTTCGCGGACCTGCTGTCGGCACGGGTGTGCCCGCAGGTCGCCTCGCGGGTGCCCGACCCCGGCCCGCTCGGCGAACTGGTCTCCGGCATCGGTGTCGGCGAGCTCAACCAGGTCGAGGCGCCCGGCAAGGAGATCGTCATCGTGCCGGTGCGGGACGCGGGCGAGGCCGTGCACCGGACCGTGCAACTGGTCGCGGACTCCGTACCGCGGGCCATCGGTGTCCCGGCCGAGGAAACGGTGGTGATCACCCCGGGGCACGGCGGGGCGGCGGGCACCCGCGCGCTCAACGCGGCGCTCAAGCAGCGGCTCAACCCGGGCCCCGGCCGCTTCGGCGGCTTCGACCCGGGTGACCGGATCGCCTACGCCCCCGCGCCGGGGCGTACGCTCCCGGGCCAGGTGGTGAAGGCCGATGCCGACGGGTTGCACCTGACGTGCTCGGGCGCCCCCGTCGTCGTACCGAGGGAGCGGGTGGAGCAGTCCGTGCGGCACGGGTGGGCGCTCACCGCGCACCAGGCCGCGGGCGGCCGGTGGCCGGCGGTGGTCGTGGTGCTGCCCGGCGACGCCGCGCAGGCCCTCAGCCGGCCCTGGGTGTACACGGCGTTCAGCCGGGCGGGCCGCCATCTGTCCGTGGTCCACGGCGTCGAGCAGGCACTGCCGAGGGCGGTCGCGGAGAGTGCGGCCAAGCCGCGCACGACGCGCCTGCCGGCACTGCTGAGGGCCCAGGTTCCAGCGTCCGGCTGAGCACGTCACGTCAGGCGGTGCCGCACGGGTCTCACGCCCGTACGGCTCCGCCACCGCTCCGGATCACCTTCCCGGATCGGCGATCCGACTCGGTCATACGAGTCGGTGATCCGGCTCAGCGGTCCAGCGGCTCCAGGTCCTCGTCGCCGTCCAGGTCGAGTTCGTCCTCCAGATCGTCGTCCTCGGCCTCGTCTTCGATTCCGTCTTCGATCTCGTCGTCGATCTCGTCGTCGAAGACCGCGCTGACGTCGAACCGGCAGACCACCCGCTCCGGATCGATCTGCTCGAACGGCGCCTCCAGCCACTCGCCGGGGTCGGCCGGGTCGTCCGCGGCGGTCACCCACAGCGTGGAGTCGCCCTCCTCCAGCCCGAACTCCTTGTGCCGGGAGGCGATCTCGTCCGGCTCGAACTCGCCGAACAGAACCCCGAGCGCCCCGTGCACCGTGCCGGAGGACTCCGTGCCCGCGCCGTCCTCGTACTCCGCCGCCTCGACCCGCTGGGCCTGCGCGAGCAGTCGCTGCGGCTCCGACACGGCGTAGTCGCGGCGGATCAGCACGCTGATCGCGCTCGGTTCCTCGGGGCCCGCGTACGGCGGCAGCGCTTCTTCCGTACCGGGGATCTCGAAGGGCGTGACCTCGTCGTAGCGGTCGTAGAGCAGCTCGTCGTACACCTCGGCGGCCGCGGCCAGCTGGTTGAACGCCTCGTAGACGGCCGGGTCGTCCTCCCCCGACCTGCGTTCGACCGCAGCCAGGTGACGGTCGAGCGCGGTCTTGACCGCCTCCGCGGCGGCGCGTACCTCGGCAGCGGTGGGCTGCGCAGCATCAGACATAGTGCAGACGCTATCCGTACGGGGCCCCAGCCCGCACAATAGATGCGATGCCGGAATACGAATTTGTCGACGTGTACGTACCGCGCGGGGTCTCCCGCAGGGAGGCGACGCGTCTGCTGACGGACCATGCCGAGTACGGACACTGGGAGTTGGACCGACTGAGCCTGATGCGCGACGGCAGCCGCAGGGTGCGGTTGCGCCGGCGGATCATCCGCCAGGTGCGCGCCACATGGTGACACAGGGAACATGATCGGAGCGGGCCCCGCATCGACGGGGCCCGCTCCGTTTCCCGTGGCGCTCACCGCGTTCGCGGGTTACGCCGAGGCGCGCGCCTTGCGGTAGAGCACCGCACCGGCGAGCAGCGTCCCCGCGCCCAGCGGCAGCACGATGCCGATCGGCAAGTCACTGCCGGTGTGGGCGAGCTGGGCGCCGGACACGGTCTGGGCGACCGCGGACTGCGCCCCGTGCGGGCCGAGGTGCGAGGAGCCTCCGGGGGTGCCCTGGCCTGAGGTGGGCGGGGTACCCGGGTGTCCGGGCTGACTCGGGTGGCCGGGCTGACCGGGCTGGCCCGGATGTCCGGGCATACCCGGGTGGCCCGGGTTCCCTGGGTTGCCAGGATTACCTGGGTTACCTGGATTACCAGGGTTACCTGGATTACCAGGGTTACCTGGATTACCAGGGTTACCTGGATTACCAGGGTTACCAGGGTTACCTGGATTACCAGGGTTGCCTGGGTTACCGGGCTGGCCCGGAGGTGTCCCGTGGCCGCCGCCCGGTGGCTGGGTCTGGTGGCCGCCCCCGGAACTGCCGTTGGCGCAGTCGTTGCCCGCGGTCGCGTTGCCGACGCCCACGACGTTGACGCTGTTGCCGCACACGTTGACCGGCACGTCGATCGGTGCCTGCACGGTGTTGCCCGAGCCGACGCCGGGCGAGCCGCCGGTGTGCCCGCCGGCGTGCGAGCCCCCATGGCCGCTGTGTCCGCCGGAGCCGCCGTTGCCGCCCGACGAACTGCCGCCGCCGTGGTTGGCGCACTTGTTGCCCACGGACGGGTTGAGAACGCCGACGACGTTCACGGTGTTGCCGCAGACGTTCACCGGCACGTGCACGGGTGCCTGCACGGTGTTGCCGGACAGTACGCCGGGCGAGCCCGAGGCGTAGCCGCTCGCGCCCGAGTCGGCGTGGGCGTAGCCGCCTGCCGCGGCGATCACTCCGGTGGCGGCCGCCACGGTCATCAGGCCTTTGCGGGTGCCCTGTCGCATTGGTGATTCCCCCTGCCTTCGATCCTGCTGCAAAATTCCTGCGCTGAATTCACACGGCGAACTCGCACACTAAATGCACACGCCGCATTCGCGCGCCGAATTCGCATGCCGCATTCGTGCGGCGAATTCCTTGCCAAAAGACCGGTCGGCCCCGGAGCGCATGGCGCGCGCTCCGGGGCCGACGGAAGAAACGCCCCTCAGGGAGTCGGCGTCACTGGTTGACGCAGGTGTTGCCGAAGGCGGGGTTCAGCAGCCCGATCACCGAGATCGTGTTGCCGCAGACGTTCACCGGGACGTGAACGGGCACCTGGATGACGTTGCCGGAAACGACACCCGGGGAGTTCACGGCAGCCCCCTGAGCGCCGGAGTCTGCGACGGCCAGGCCCGCACCCGCGAGTACCAGACCACCGGTGACAGCCGCAGCGGCGACGACCTTCTTGAGCATTGTTCCTCCTTGTTGGCAATGCGATCCCAAGCAGCGGATCACGTCACCTGTAACGAGGAGGGAGCAATGGAGCTACGAGCCTATCGTCACATTCACTCTTCCCGGTCACCTCCGTACAGGTGGCCGATTATCGGAGTTTCGGTGGGCCTTCCCGCTTCTCAGGAGGCGTCGATGAACCGGTCGAGCACACGCACGCCGAACCGCAGCCCGTCCACCGGCACCCGCTCGTCGACGCCGTGGAACATGCCCGCGAAGTCCAGCTCCGGCGGCAGCTTGAGCGGCACGAAGCCGAAGCCGCGGATACCCAGGTTGTCGAAGGACTTGGCGTCGGTGCCGGCGGAGAGCATGAAGGGGATCGCCTTCGCGGCCGGGTCCTCGGCGAGGAGGGCGGACTGCATGGCCTCCACGAGCGCCCCGTCGAAGGAGGTCTCCACGGCCTTGTCGGAGTGCACGTCCTCGCGCCTCACCTTCGGGCCGAGGATCCGGTCGAGGTCGGCGAGGAACTCCTCCTCGAACCCGGGCAGGAAGCGCCCGTCGATGTTGGCGGTGGCCTCGCCCGGAATGACGTTGACCTTGTAGCCGGCGTTCAGCTGCGTGGGATTGGCCGTGTTGCTCAGGCTCGCGCCGATGAGCTTGGCGATCCCGCCGAGCTTGGCGAGGGTGGACTCCATGTCCTCCGGGTCGAGCTCGGTGCCGAGCGCGTCACCGAGTTCGTCGAGGAAGGCACGGGTGGTCTTGGTGACCCGCACCGGGAACTTGTGCCGGCCCACCCGGGCCACCGCCTCCGACAGCTCGGTGATGGCGTTGTCCCGGTGGATCATCGACCCGTGCCCGGCCGTGCCGGCCACGGTCAGCTTCATCCAGTGCATGCCCTTCTCGGCCGTCTGGATCAGATAGAGCCGCCGCTGCTCGTTCACGGTGAACGAGAACCCGCCGACCTCGCTGATGGCCTCGGTGACGCCGTCGAAGAGGTCGGGGTGGTTGTCGACCAGCCACCGGGCGCCGTACGTGCCGCCCGCCTCCTCGTCCGCGAGGAAGGCGAGCACGATGTCCCGGGGCGGCCTGCGCCCGCTGCGCAGCCGGTCGCGCGCGACGGCCAGCGTCATGGCGTCCATGTCCTTCATGTCGACGGCACCGCGCCCCCACACGCTCCCGTCCGTGACCTCGCCGGAGAACGGGTGGTGGGTCCAGTCGGCGGCGTTGGCCGGCACGACGTCCAGGTGGCCGTGGATCAGCAGCGCGGGCCGGGACGGGTCCTCGCCCTCGATGCGGGCCACGGTCGAGGCGCGCCCCGGGTGCGACTCGAAGATCCTCGGCTCGAGGCCCACCTCGGCGAGCTTCTCGGCGACGTACTCGGCGGCCTTGCGTTCGCCCGGGCCCGAGTGGTCGCCGTAGTTGCTGGTGTCGATCCGGATCAGCTCGCGGCAGAGGTCCACAACCTCGTCCTCGCCGGTGACGCCCTTGGCCGTGTCCTTCTCGCTCACGCTGCTTCCTCCCACTGTCACTGCTGGTGGTCCCTCTCATCCTCCCCCTCCGCCCACCGATGCCCCAAGACCGGACCAGGCCTGTCACGCGCCGTTCACGCGGCGGCGGGGACGGGGACGGGGTGTGATCAGCCATCCCGAAAGCCTGGTAATGTTTCCTTCGTCGCCGCGGGGGAAACCCCGCACGACAGACACCTTGTCCGGGTGGCGGAATGGCAGACGCGCTAGCTTGAGGTGCTAGTGCCCTTTATCGGGCGTGGGGGTTCAAGTCCCCCCTCGGACACCAGTGAGGGCCCCTGTTCATCAGGGGCCCTTCTCGTTGCGCCGGAAGGCGCGGACCAACCGCGCGCGCCACGACGGGAGTTCGGGCCCCGGCGGGTCAACAGGAGCCGTCTGCCGGGCAGTTCCGCATGCCCTTTACACGGATGTGGGCCATCTCTCCTCCCACACACGGACCTCCAGGTCACAGCCGCGCGCCCGCTCGCCCGCCCTCCCCCGGACGGTCTCTCCGAGTGGCCGGACGAAGAGGTGAGCCATAGCGTCGTACTAATATTTCCGGCTTGTCATGGAGCTGGAGCCGGACAACCCCAGGCAGACCTGCGGGCCCGCCAGCGCCCCGGAGGCTTCCGGGATCGAGACGCGAGGACCGGATGGCAGCCATACACGAAGGCAGTTCTCTCGGCCTGCTCGACGACGAGATCCGCGAGCAGTTCGGCGACACCGCGCGATTCTCCGCGGGGCCCGCCGCCTCGCCCCGCTCGCTCGTCGACGTCTTCGACGCGTCCGTACGGTCGTACCCGGACGAGCTCGCCCTGGACGACGGCACGACGCGGCTCACGTACCGGGCACTGGCCGTCGAGGTGGAGCGGTTGCGGCTGCGGCTCGCGGACGCGGGTGTCGGGCTCGGGGACCGGGTGGGCGTGCGCGTGCCGTCCGGGACGAATGAGCTGTACGTCGCCATTCTGGCCGTGCTGGCCGCCGGTGCCGCCTACGTTCCCGTCGACGCCGAGGACCCCGACGAGCGGGCCGAGCTGGTGTTCGGGGAGGCGCAGGTACGGGCCGTGATCGGGGCCGGGCACCGGATCACCGTCCACGGCAGGTCCGAGGTCCCCGCCGCCCGCCCGGGTACCGAGCACGACGCCTGGATCATCTTCACGTCCGGGTCCACCGGGAAGCCCAAGGGCGTCGCCGTGACGCACCGCAGCGCCGCCGCCTTCGTGGACGCCGAGGCGGCCCTGTTCCTCGCCGACGACCCCATCGGGCCCGGGGACCGGGTCATGGCGGGGCTGTCGGTCGCCTTCGACGCGTCCTGCGAGGAGATGTGGCTGGCCTGGCGGTACGGGGCCTGTCTGGTGCCCGTGCCCCGGTCGCAGGTCAGGAGCGGTGCCGATCTCGGTCCCTGGCTGGTCGAGCAGGAGATCACCGTCGTGTCCACCGTGCCGACGCTGGCCGCGCTGTGGGAGCCCCAGACCCTCGACGACGTCCGTCTGCTGATCTTCGGCGGCGAGGCCTGCCCGCCCGAGCTGGCACAGCGGCTGGTCACGGAGGGGCGCGAGGTGTGGAACACCTATGGGCCCACCGAGGCGACCGTGGTGGCCTGCGCAGCGCTGATGACCGGCGAGGAGCCGGTGCGGATCGGGCTGCCGCTGGACGGGTGGGAGCTGGCCGTCGTGGACGAGGCCGGGGAGCCCGTGGCCATGGGTGACAGCGGACAGCTGGTCATCGGTGGGGTCGGGCTCGCGCGGTATCTCGACGCCGGGAAGGACGCGGAGAAGTACGCACCGCTGGAGTCGCTGGGCTGGGAGCGTGCGTACCGGAGCGGTGACCTGGTCAAGGCCGATCGCGAGGGGCTGATCTTCCTCGGCCGGGCCGACGAGCAGATCAAGCTGGGCGGGCGCCGGATCGAGCTCGGTGAGGTGGATGCCGCCCTGCAGGCGCTGCCGGGGGTGGCGGGTGCGGCCGCCGCCGTGCGCACCGCCCGCGGCGGCAACCAGCTGCTCGTCGGGTACGTCGTCACACAGGACGGCTGGGACCGGGCGGCGGCCGTGGAGAAGCTGCGCGCGGAGCTGCCGGCCGCCCTGGTGCCGTTGCTCGCCCCGGTCGGCGAGCTGCCGACCCGTACCTCCGGGAAGGTCGACCGCAACGCCCTGCCGTGGCCCCTGGAAGGGCTGGAGACCGGCGGAAAGGCCGAGCAGCTCTACGGCATCGAGGCCTGGCTCGCCGAGCAGTGGGCGGAGGTCCTCGGCATGCCGGTGACCAGCGCCTCCGACGACTTCTTCGCGATCGGCGGCAGCAGCCTCGCCGCCGCCCAGCTCACCACCCGGCTGCGCACGCGTTACCCGAGCGCGGCCGTCCTCGACATCTACCAGCAGCCGACGCTGCGCAAGCTGGCCCGGCGCCTTGAGGCCTCGGCGCAGGACGACGGTGCGCGGCGGACGGTCGCGCCGGTCCCGGTCCGCGCCCAGCTCCTCCAGCTCTTCCTGCTCGTACCGCTGTTCACGCTGCTCGGGCTCCGCTGGACGGTGGCCCTGGCGGCGGTGGGGAACCTGCTGCCCGCCTACTCCTGGCTGCCGACCGCCTCCTGGTGGCTGATCGCGGCGGGCGCCCTGCTGTTCTTCAGCCCGCCCGGACGCATCGCGCTCGCCGCGGGCGGCGCACGGCTGCTGCTGCGCGGCCTGCGGCCCGGCCGGTACCCGCGCGGCGGGAGCGTGCACCTGCGGCTGTGGACCGCCGAGCGGCTGGCCGAGTTCAGCGGGGCGACCTCGCTGACCGGGTCCTGGCTGGAGCGGTACGCGCGGGCGCTGGGCGCCAAGGTCGGCCAGGACGTCGACCTGCACTCGCTGCCTCCGGTCACCGGCATGCTCAAGCTCGGGCGCGGGGCCGCCGTGGAGTCCGAGGTGGACCTGTCCGGGTACTGGCTGGACGGGGACCGGCTGGAGGTCGGGCCGGTGAAGGTGGGTGCGCACGCCGTCGTCGGCACGCGCAGCATGCTGTTCCCGGGCGCGCGCGTCGGCAAGCGCGCCGAGGTGGCGCCCGGGTCGGCCGTCACCGGGCAGATTCCCACCGGGCAGCGGTGGGCCGGCGCGCCCGCGGTCAAGCTCGGCAAGGCCAAGCGCAACTGGCCCAAGGAGCGGCCGCAGCGCGGCACGTACTGGCGGGTGATGTACGGCGTGACGGGCGTCGCGCTGAGCGCCATGCCGGTGTCGGCGGGTGTGGCCGCGCTGCTGGTCGCCGGCCTGTTCGTGGCGCCCGGGACCGGACTCGTCGAGGCGCTGCGCGGAGCGGCGCTCGCGCTCGTCCCGGCCACGCTGACCTTCGGGCTGGTGTACGCGCTGAAGATCCTGGTCGCCGTTCGGCTGCTCAGCCTGGGTCTGCGCGAGGGCACGCATCCCACGCACAGCAGGATCGGCTGGCAGGCGTGGACGGTCACGCAGCTGATGGACCGGTCCCGGGACACGCTGTTCCCGCTGTACGCGGGCCTGGTCACACCCGCGTGGCTGCGGCTGCTCGGGATGCGGATCGGGCGGGGCGCCGAGGTGTCGACCGTCCTCGCCCTGCCGAGTCTGACGACCGTCGGTGACGGGGCCTTCCTGGCGGACGACACGCTGACGGCGCCGTACGAGCTCGGTGGCGGCTGGGTGCGGGTCGGGCGCGCGGAGATCGGGCGGCGGGCGTTCCTCGGGAACTCCGGGATGACCGCGCCGGGGCGGAGCGTGCCGGACGGCGGTCTGGTCGGCGTGCTGTCGGCGACGCCGAAGAAGGCGAAGAAGGGCACCTCGTACCTGGGTCTGCCGCCGGTGAAGCTGCCCCGCAGCGCGAACGACGGCGACCAGAGCCGTACCTACGAGCCGCCGGCCCGGCTGCTCTGGGCGCGCGGGCTGGTGGAACTGTGCCGGATCGTGCCGGTCCTCTGCTCGGCGGCGCTGGCAGTGCTGACGGTGGCGGCGCTGTGCGCGCTGGGGGCGTGGGCCCCGCTGCTGTCGGGGCTTGTGCTGCTCGCGGCCGGGGCGACGGCGGCACTCGTGTCGATCGTGGCGAAGTGGGTGCTGGTGGGGCGGCACCGCAGCGGGGAGCATCCGCTGTGGAGCTCCTTCGTGTGGCGCAACGAGCTGGCGGACACGTTCGTCGAGGTCGTGGCCGTGCCGTGGCTGGCCGGGTCGGTGCCCGGTACGCCGCTGATGACGGCATGGCTGCGCGGGCTCGGCGCGCGCGTCGGCAAGGGTGTGTGGGTGGAGAGCTACTGGCTGCCGGAGACGGACCTGGTGACCCTGGAGGACGCCGCTTCCGTCAACCGGGGCTGCGTGCTCCAGACACACCTCTTCCACGACCGGATCTTGCGGACGGATACTGTTGTTCTCCGTGAGGGTGCCACGCTGGGCCCTGGCGGGATCGTGCTGCCCGGCAGCACGATCGGGGCCCGTACCACGCTGGGTCCCGCGTCGCTCGTCATGGCCGCGGAGTCCGTCCCGGACGACACCCGCTGGCTCGGCAACCCGATCGAGGCATGGCGTCCCTGAGTGCGGGCCACTCGGCGGCGAGAAGTGCCACGGGCGGCGCAGCGGAGTGGCGGCACAGGGCAGGGAGCGGACGCGGCAGTGGCAGTTCAGCAGTCAGTGGGGCAGGACCCGTACTTCCCGGACCACGGTGATCCGCGCTTCCGGGTGCACCGCTACGAACTCACGCTGGACTACCGCCCCGGCCCGAACCGGCTGGCGGGCACGGCCCGGATCAACGCCATCGCGGGACGTTCGCCCCTCACCGAGTTCCAGCTGAACCTGGCCGACTTCAGGATCGGCCGGGTGCGGGTGGACGGCCGGCAGCCGCACTACACGCACCGCGGCGGCCGGCTGCGCATCCGCCCGGCGAAGCCGCTGCGGGCCGGGGCCGCCTTCACGGTGGAGGTGCACTGGTCGGGCAATCCGAAGCCGGTGGCCAGCCCCTGGGGCGGAATCGGCTGGGAGGAGCTGGAGGACGGGGCGCTGGTGGCGAGCCAGCCGATCGGGGCGTCGTCCTGGTACCCGTGCAACGACCGGCCCGCCGACAAGGCGTCGTACCTGATCTCGGTCACCACGCCGTCCGCGTACTCGGTGGTCGCGGGCGGGCGCCTGCTGACCCGTACGACGAAGGCCTCGACGACCACCTGGGTGTACGAGCAGTCCGCGCCCACGTCGAGCTATCTGGTCGGGCTGGCGATCGGCAAGTACCAGACCGTGCTGCTGGGCGACCCGGGGCCGGGCGGCGTTCCGCAGCACGGGCACATTCCGGCGCACCTTCTCCCGGAGTTCTCCCGGGACTTCGCGCGGCAGCCCGCGATGATGGAGCTGTTCCAGGAGCTCTTCGGGCCGTACCCGTTCGACGAGTACGCGGTCGCGGTGACCGAGGAGGAGCTCGACGTCCCCGTCGAGGCGCAGGGGTTGTCGCTGTTCGGCGCCAACCACGTGGACGGGGCCCGGGGTTCGGAGCGGCTGGTCGCGCACGAGCTGGCGCACCAGTGGTTCGGCAACTGCCTGTCCATCGCCGACTGGCGGCACATCTGGCTGAACGAGGGTTTCGCCAAGTACGCGGAGTGGCTGTGGTCGGAGCGCTCGGGCGGCCGCGGCACGCAGCAACTGGCCGCGATCGCGCACCGGCAGCTGTCCACGCTGCCGCAGGACCTCCGGCTGGCCGATCCGGGCCGCAAGTCGATGTTCGACGACCGGCTCTACGAGCGCGGTGGCCTGACCGTGCACGCGGTGCGCTGCGCGCTGGGCGACGAGGCGTTCTTCCTCATGCTGCGCAGCTGGGTGCGGCTGCACCGCAACGGGGTGGTGTCGACGCCGGCATTCACCGCACACGTGGCACGGTTCGCGGACGAGCCGCTGGACGGGCTGTTCCAGGCCTGGGTGTACCGGGCGCCGCTGCCGCCGCTGCCGACGCTGACCGCACCAGGGGGCACGGCGAGCTCGGCCTGAGCTACAGTGCGCTCCAAGTGGGGTGCTGTCTCAGGGGGTTGAGCGGTCATGGTGTCCCGGTGGGCTCGCTGGTCCGACGACTCCGACGGGTTCTGGCTGGAGGTTTTCGGGGAGACGGCCCCCCTGCCGGTGCCGCTGGAGGGGCTGTTCAGCACCGGGTCCAGAAGGGCCGCGCAGTGTCCGGCGTACTTGTACGTGTGGACCTTCGGGTACACCGGTCGGGTGCGCGGGAACACCAGCGTGACGCTGCTGTTCCCGTCCGTCGCCGAGTGGCGGTGCAAGGACGTCCAGGCGGTGGTGTACCACCTGCCCCCGGTGCAGGAGGAGCGGAAGTGGCGCAACGCGCTGGCCGAGGACGTGCAGGCGATCAAGCCGGTGCTGGAGGTCGCGGGTGAGGCCACGGCCGCGGCCGGATTTCCCGTGCTCGGCGGTCTGGCCGCGGTCATGGCGCATCTGAAGCTGCGGAGCGCGCCGCTTCAGAAGGGCGGGTGGTACGTCAAGCGCACGCACGGGAAGCACGAGGGGGTGCTGTACCAGGGCGTGGAGTGGGTACTCCCGGCCCGTTTGCTGCGGCAGATCGGTACGCGCGTCACCGGCGCGCTGCTCGTGCAGTTCATCGAGGCGGCGCCCGCGCAGGAGGACACGTCCCCGGCCGGGGCTCCGGGCATCGTGGTCCGTGCGCGGCTGGGGCGCCGCCCGGAGAGCCCCGAGGCCCGTGCGGTCCTGCCGCTCTCCGTCACGGCACAATAGGGGCCGTGTCCCGACGTACCGCCCGTTCCGTGAAGTCCGCGCCCACCTGCCCCTGCGGCCTGCCCGAGCCGTACGAGAAGTGCTGCGGCCGCTGTCACTCCGGTGCCGCGGCCGCGCCGACCGCCGAGGCGCTCATGCGGTCGCGGTACAGCGCCTTCGTGAAGGGGGACACGGCGTATCTGCTGCGGACATGGCATCCGCGCACCCGGCCGGACCGGCTGGACCTCGACCCGGGGATGAAGTGGACCGGGCTGGAGGTGCTCGGCGCGACGGACGGGTCGGCCTTCCACTCCACGGGAACCGTGACCTTCCGCGCCTCCTACCGGGGCGGCTCGCTGCACGAGCGGAGCCGGTTCGAGCGGGTCGACGGGGCGTGGGTGTATGTCGACGGGGAGTTCCTGGACGAGTAGCGCTACGGCGCGAGGATGTCCAGTTCCTGGAGCGCGCCCGCGGTGATCTCGCGGGTCAGCTGTTCGGCGCGGGCCGCGTCGCCCGCGCGTACCGCCTCCGCCAGCTGGACGTGCAGGGTGACGGCGGCCGGGTCGGGGTCCTCGAACATGACCTCGTGATGGGTGCGGCCCGCGAGGACCTCGGCGACGACGTCGCCCAGCCGGGCGAACATCTCGTTGCCGGAGGCGGCGAGGACGACCCGGTGGAAGGCGATGTCGTGGACGAGGTACCCCTCCAGCTTGTGGCCGCGTGAGTTGGCCACCATGCCGAGCGCGCACTCGGTGAGCTCGGCGCACTGCTCCGCCGTGGCGTTCTTGGCGGCCAGGGCCGCCGCGACGGGCTCGATCGCCGAGCGCAGCACGGTCAGCGAGCGCAGCTGGTGCGGGCGGTCGGCGCCCGCCAGGCGCCAGCGGATGACCTGCGGGTCGTAGACGTTCCACTCGGCCTTGGGACGGACCGTGACGCCCACGCGGCGGCGGGACTCGACGAGGTGCATGGATTCGAGGACGCGCACCGCCTCGCGCATCACGGAGCGTGACACCTCGAAGTGCTGAGCCAGTTCGTCCGTACGCAGGACACTCCCCGGCGGGTACTCGCCTCCGGTGATCGCGGGGCCGAGGGTGTCCAGTACATGGCCGTGCAGACCCCGGCCCGGTGTGCTCATGCACTCAGCGTACAGAGTGGATCACGGAGACAAAAAGTCAGACTTATACATCACAGACTCTTGAATTTGTCATACCTAATGGGATTCAGTGTGGCCGACGCCGGACGCCGGCGTCGCATGTCGAGGAAGACAGTGAGGCAGTGATGCGTACCCCCCACGTCGTCGCGGTGATGGGCGTCGCCGGTACGGGCAAGACCACGATCGGTCCCCTGCTCGCCGCCCGGCTCGGCGCCCCCTACGCCGAGGGCGACGACTTCCACCCGCAGGCCAACATCGACAAGATGTCGGCCGGCGTCCCGCTCGACGACGCGGACAGGTGGCCGTGGCTCGACGCCATCGGCACCTGGGCGGACGGGCGGCGCGGGCTCGGCGGGGTGGTCAGCTGCTCGGCGCTGAAGCGGTCGTACCGCGACCGGCTCAGGGCAACGGCTCCCGGGATCGTGTTCGTGCACCTCACGGGCTCCCGGAAGCTCATCGAGGACCGGATGTCCCACCGGCGTGGGCATTTCATGCCGACGGCACTGCTGGACTCCCAGTTCGCCACGCTCCAGCCGCTCCAGGCGGACGAGGCGGGGGTCTCCGTGGACGTCTCCGGATCCCCCGAGGAGATCGCCGAGCGGGCCGCCGAGGCACTGGCCGCGGTTCCCGACGCACCGCAGTAGACCTCGCTGCGCCTCGCAGTACCCCGCAGTACCTCGTAGCACCCCTCAACGTCCCCGTATCCACAAGGGAACCCCGTGACCAGACTCAACGTCGAGATGCTGGCAGCGGACGCCGTCGAGCCCATAACCTCGGCCGGCCACGTCCAGCTTGGCATCGCCGTCCTGGCGGGCATCACCGTCATCGTCCTGCTCATCACCAAGTTCAAGCTCCATGCCTTCCTGGCGCTGACCATCGGGTCACTCGCGCTGGGCGCGTTCGCCGGAGCACCGCTCGACAAGGCGATCGTCAGCTTCACCACCGGTCTCGGCACCACGGTCGCCGGCGTGGGCGTGCTGATCGCGCTGGGCGCGATCCTCGGCAAGCTGCTCGCCGACTCCGGCGGCGCCGACGAGATCGTCGACACGATCCTCGCCAAGGCGGGCGGGCGGGCGATGCCCTGGGCGATGGTGCTCATCGCCTCCGTGATCGGCCTGCCGCTGTTCTTCGAGGTCGGCATCGTGCTGCTGATCCCGGTGGTCCTGATGGTCGCCAAGCGCGGCAACTACTCCGTGATGCGCGTCGGCATCCCGGCACTGGCGGGCCTGTCGGTGATGCACGGTCTGGTGCCCCCGCACCCCGGCCCGCTGGTGGCGATCGACGCGGTCAAGGCCAACCTGGGCGTCACGCTCGCGCTCGGCGTCCTCGTCGCGATACCGACGGTGATCATCGCCGGTCCGGTGTTCTCCAAGGTCGCGGCCCGCTGGGTGGACGTCCCGGCTCCCGACCGCATGATCCCCCAGCGCCCCTCCGAGGAGCTGGAGAAGCGCCCCGGCTTCGGCGCCACACTCGCCACCATCCTGCTGCCCGTCGTCCTGATGCTGGCCAAGGCGCTGGTGGACATCGTGGTCGACGACCCGACGCACACGGTGCAACGCGTCTTCGACGTCATCGGCTCCCCGCTGATCGCCCTGCTCACGGCCGTGATCGTCGGCATGTTCACGCTGGGCCGGCCGGCCGGGTTCAGCAAGGAGCGGATCTCGCGGACGGTCGAGAAGGGGCTCGCCCCCATCGCGAGCATCCTGCTGATCGTCGGCGCGGGCGGCGGCTTCAAGCAGACGCTGATCGACTCCGGCGTCGGCCAGATGATCCTGGACGTCTCCAAAGACTGGTCGATCCCCGCCCTGCTGCTCGGCTGGCTGATCGCGGTGGCGATCCGGCTGGCGACCGGTTCGGCGACGGTGGCGACCGTCTCGGCGGCCGGCCTCGTGGCCCCGCTGGCCGCCGACATGTCGACGACCCACGCGGCCCTGCTGGTCCTGGCCATCGGCGCCGGCTCGCTCTTCTTCAGCCATGTCAACGACGCCGGGTTCTGGCTGGTGAAGGAGTACTTCGGGCTGAGCGTCGGGCAGACGGTCAAGACGTGGTCCGTCATGGAGACCATCATCTCGGTGGTCGCCGGCGGCCTGGTCCTCCTCCTGTCCCTGGTGATCTAGCGGTACGCCGAAGACGGCTCACCCCTTCAGGCCCTGTCGTCGAACGACAGGGCCTGAAGGCGGCCCAAGGCGGCCCAGGACTGGCCTAAGGCCGCCACAGCGGATGCTCCCGCTTCGCCCACTCCCGGCTCACCGACCCGGTGCGCAGGCCGCGGCGGGCCTCCGGATCGCCCAGGGCCATGCCGATGTGGCCGGCGAGGACGATGCCGATGGTCAGGGCGAGCCAGTCGTGGACGAAGGTCGCCGACGTGCGCCACACCAGCGGGGTGAGATGGGTGAACCACATGATCAGGCCCGTGCCGAGCATCACGACCGTGGCGCCGGCGATCCAGGCGGCGTACACCTTCTGCCCGGCGTTGAACTTGCCGGCCGGGCGGGAGGAGTGCCGTTTGTCGCGGACGAGGGCCGCGCGCAGCCACATCCGGTCGTGCGGGCCGAAGCGGTTGAGGAACCCCAGGTCGGCGCGGAAGGCACGGGAGGCGAGGCCCAGCAGTACGGGCACGGGCAGGGCGAGGCCCGCGCACTCGTGGACGCGGACGACCAGTTCGCGGCGGCCGACCAGTATGGCGAGCTGCGGGATGTAGAGGCAGGCCGCGGTCGCCACGCAGATGCCCATCAGCGCGGCCGTGGTGCGGTGCACCCACCGCTCGGCGGGGGTGAAGCGGTGGACGCGGGAGTCCGGCGGGGCCGGGGTCTCAGCTCGTAGGGTCATCGGACCGTCCGTTCGAACGGCCGACCCACGCGTCGACGTCGTAGCCGAGCCTCTCCCAGTAGCCGGGCTGGACGTGGTCGGTGACGGTGATGCCGGAGAGCCACTTGGCGGACTTGTAGAAGTACATGGGGGCGACGTAGAGGCGGACGGGTCCGCCGTGGTCGTGGCCGATGTCCTTGTCCTGCATGCGCAGGGCGACCAGCACGTCGGCGCGGCGGGCCTGTTCGAGGGTGAGGCTCTCGGTGTAGGCGCCGTCGAAGCAGGTGAAGCGGATCGCCTTGCCGGTGCCGCGCACGCCGGCCGCGTCCAGCAGATGGGAGAGCCGTACACCCTCGAAGGGGGTGCCCGGGACTCGCCAGCCGGTGACGCACTGGACGTCCTTGACGAGCCGGGTCTGGGGCAGGGCGCGCAGGTCGGCGAGGGTGTAGGTGCGTGGGTTGTCGACGAGTCCGTCGATCGAGAGCCGGTAGTCCGCGGGGCCTTTGTGCGGCACGGACGCGGCGACCGAGTAGTAGCGGAAGCCCCCGCCGTTCGGCAGCAGTCCCGTCAGACCCGTGGGGTCCTTCCCGGACACGGTGCCGAGGAAGGCCTCCATGCCGCGTTGCAGGGTGGGGGCGGCGACCACGCCGAGAGCGCCGAGGCCGATGGTGCCGAGCAGGACGCGGCGGCCTATCGGCCGGCCCTCCTCGGATCCCTGCCGCTCCCGCCGCTCCTCGGGTTGTTCGGTGTTCACTCGTTCATTCGAGCACTCCCGGCGCCTGTCGGGCCAGAAATCACGAGGACAGGTCAGAGTTCTGTAATCACTTCTTACGTGCCTCTCAGAAAGCCACGTGCCTTTCACCCGGTTACGTGCCGCTCAGAAAGGGTTCTGCCGGGAGGCGAGGGCCACCGGCGTGCCGAGCGCGCGGGCCCGTGCCGTGCGGAACGCGGCGCACGGGTCCAGGTCCGGGTACGACCAGGGCGCCGGGGTGGCGTGCCGGCCGATACGCCGGAACAGGGCGGCGGCCTCGGCGGCCCGGCCCGCACAGGACGTCGCGTGGGCGAGGAAGTTCAGGTCGACGTGGCGGCGCGGGTGGTCGTCGTGCTCCCACTCCAGCCACCAGTGGAAGGCGGTCCGCAGCACGCGGCGGGCCCGTGGTCCCACCCAGTGCGCCGAGGCCGTGGAGTCGGCGGGTGCCCGGCCGACGGCGGCCAGCGCGCGATAGCGCTCGGTGTGCGCGACGACCGGCAGGACGGCGAGCGGGGAGTCCGCGGGGGCGTGGTCGGCGGCCCGGTCGGCGAAGTCGTACACCTCGTGCCGCGGGTCCGGGCCGCTCTCGGGCTGCCGCTCGGCGAGGCGCGCGACCATCAGGTGGTGGGCGTGGTGGTGGTCGGGGTGGCGGCGGAGCACCTCGGTGAAGATCCGGTCCGCCTCAGGCCCGGCGTGCTCCAGGAGCAGCAGGCCGAGCCACGGGGTGGGGTCGGCGGGCGCGAGCGCGGCCGCGGTGCGGCAGGCCGCACGGGACCCGCCGGGGTCCTGCCTGCCGCGCAGGGAGCGCCGCACCAGGCTCAGGGCGAGCAGGACGGAGGCGTCGGCGGAGCCGGGCTCGGCGTGCAGCCAGTCGCGGGCCCAGGCGGCGGTGTAGGGCTCCCGGGCGAGGACGGTGATCCGGTGGCCGCGGCGGTCCCAGTCGTCGCCGGTACGCAGGAGCAGCGAGCGGGTGGCCTGCCACCGGCCCTGGGTCAGCGCGGTGCGCGCGACAACCAGTTCGGAGTCGCCGAGGGCACCGTCGAAGGCCTGGGCCGTGCGTTCGGGGCCGGGGTCGAGCAGAGGCGGGGGTGGGGGCACCGCGGGACTTCCTGGTTCTCGGGCTGCCATCGACCGATCACGCACAGCAAACCCCCAGCCAACACTTTGCGTCAAGCCGAACCGGGCTGTTACTAGCTTCAACTACCTTTTCCGGAACGGAACTTGAGGCATCCGGGACCGCCCGCACCCGCCCGTGAACGGCGCCCCGCGGGTCACCCGTGTGGCGTATGCCATGGCGTCGCTCGCCCGGGCGGCGGACCATGGCCGTACGGTCCCGTCACCGCCCCTGATCCTCCCCGGGTCAACGGGGCATCGTGACCGAGTCAACTGCCCGGTTCCGGGCACTCCCCGGGGCAACGGTGTCCTGGGAGCGCTACAGTCGGCCACTAACGCACCCGTGGCCCGACCGGATGATCGAGGTACGCAGCGTGTCGGTTCTGGTTCTCATTCTCGCCGTGAGCGCGGCCTGCTGTCTGGGCTTCGGGTTCGTGCTCCAGCAGAACGCCGCCCAGAAGGCACCGCTCAGCGACTTCCTCTCGCCCCGGCTGCTGCTCGACCTGATGAAGGTGCCGCGCTGGCTGGGCGGCATAGGACTGATGGTGGCCGGCATGATCCTCGGCGCGATCGCCCTGGGCCGCGGCGAGATCTCCCTGGTGGAGCCCCTGCTCGCCACGAACCTGCTGTTCGCCCTCGCCCTCTCCCGGCACCAGACGAGGCAGTCGCTGGGCCGCCAGGGCTGGGCCGGTCTCGCGCTGCTCGCGGGCGGCGTGAGCGCGTTCATCGTGGCGGGCCAGCCGCGCGGTGGGAACGCCGTCTCCGACCCACTCCGCCACTGGCTGATCATCGGCCTGATGGTCGGCCCGGCCCTGCTGCTCACGACCTACGCCAAGCGCTCCCGGCTGAGCTCGGGACCGGTGCTGCTGGCCCTCGCCGCCGGCCTGCTGTACGGCGTACAGGACGCGCTGACCCGGGTGAGCGGTCAGCTCTTCTCCGCCGGCGGTCTCACCGAGCTGCTCACCGACTGGCATCCGTACGGCGTGCTGGCGCTCGGCATCACCGGGCTGATCCTGGTGCAGAGCGCGTTCGAGACCGCGCCGCTGCGCATGTCGCTGCCCGCCCTCACCGCGGCCCAGCCGCTCGCCGGGATCCTGTGCGGCGTCGGCTTCCTCGGCGACCAGCTGCGCACCGACACCGGGGCGCTGGCCTGGGAGGCGGCGGGCCTCGCCGCGGTGGTCGTCGGCATCGTCCTGCTCGGCCTGCACCCGGCGATGCCCTGCGGAACGGCAGAGCCCCGCCCGGCCCGGGACCTGCAGCCGCGCTGACCCGGGCACGGAACTTGCAGCGCGCCGCCCCACCGCCCGGCCCTGCCCGGTCGCGGCCCCTGGTTGGATGGGTCCATGAGCGCTGCTGACGAGATTCTCGACATCGTCGACGAGAACGACCAGGTCATCGGGCAGTCCCCAAGGGGTGAGGCCTACGCCCGTGGGCTGCGCCACCGTTGCGTCTTCATCCAGGCCCGGGACTCCGCCGGCCGGATCTTCGTCCACCGCCGCACACCGGTCAAGCTGGTCTTCCCCTCCCTGTACGACATGTTCGTGGGCGGAGTCGTCAGCGCGGGCGAGACCTATGACGACGCGGCCCTGCGCGAGGCGGAGGAGGAGCTCGGGGTGACGGGTCTCCCGCGTCCGTCGCACCTCTTCAAGTTCCTGTACGACGACGAGGCCGGCCGGACCTGGTGGTCCGCGGTGTACGAGGTGCGCTGCGACCTGCCGGTGCGACCGCAGGCGGAGGAGATCGCCTGGCACGACTTCCTGGCCGAGGACGAGGTGGAACGGCGGCTCGAAGAGTGGGAGTGGGTGCCGGACGGGCTGGTGGCGTACGAGCGGCTCAAGGCCCACCGGACGGCCCGGCGCCGGGCTCGATAGGGTCCTTCCCGTGATCGAATTCGCACGGAACGTCCGGCTGTGGTTCGCGCCAGACCTGGTACGGGAGGAGGGCAGCACCCCCGACTACCGGTTCTCCCTGGCCAACGAGCGCACCTTCCTGGCCTGGCTGCGGACCGCGCTCGCGCTGATCGGCGGCGGGTTCGCGGTGGACCAGTTCCTGCCGGACCTGCGCTGGGGCTGGCGCGTAGGGCTGGCGCTCGCGCTGCTCGGGGCGGGGGTGCTGTGCTCGCTGCGCGCGGTCAACCACTGGGTGCGCTGCGAGCGGGCCATGCGCAGGGGCGAGGACCTGCCGGTGTCGCGCTTCCCGGCGCTGCTGAGTCTCGTCGTCGCGGTGGTGGCGGTCGCGATGGTCGTCGTCGTACTCGTCGGGTGGGAGGGGTGACCGCCGAGCGCGACCCGGGGCTGCAGCCGGAGCGGACCCGGCTCGCGTGGCGGCGCACGACGCTGTCGTACGCCGTCGCCGCCGTGCTCGCCGTACGGAACGTCCTGCACGGCGGGGTGACGGCCGTCTCGATCGTGGTCGGCGCCCTGTGCTGCGCCCTCTGGCTGGGCTTCCTGTGGGTCGCCCACCACCGCATCCGTGCCCTCGCCACGAGCGTCCGTCCCGTGGCCCTCGGACCCCGGCACGCCACGGCGGCCGTGCTGTGCTTGGTGGCGACGGCGGTGTGCGCGGCCGCGCTGGTCGTCTAGCGCCGGCCTGGTACAGGCCTAGTACAGGCCCTCCGGCTCCCCCTGTTCCTCCCAGTCCACCGTCACCACGATCTTGCCCCGGGTGCGGCCCTCCTGACTCAGCCGCTGGGCGTCCGCCGTGCGCTCCAGGGGGAAGGTGCTGGACACGTGCACGCTCACCGCGCCCTGTTCCGCCAGCTCGGACAGCTGTCGCAGGTCCTCGGCATCGGGGCGCACGAAGCAGTAGCGGCCCCCATAGCTCACGACGTCGGGGTCCACGATCGACGCCAGGCGGCCCTCGGGGGCGAGCAGGTCCGCCGAGGTCCGCATCGTGTCGCCGCCGATCGTGTCGAAGGCCGCGTCCACGCCCTCGGGTGCCAGTCCTCGCACCCGTTCGGCCAGGCTCCCGCCGTAGGTGACCGGTTCGGCTCCGAGGCCGCGTACGAAGTCGTGGTTGTGCTCGCTCGCCGTACCGATGGCACGGGCACCCAGATGGCGGACGAGCTGCACGGCGATCGAGCCGACCCCGCCCGCGGCCGCGTGCACCAGGACGGTCTCGCCGCGCTTCACCTCCAGGACCCTCATGATCACCTGATAGGCGGTGAGCCCCGCCAGGGGCAGCCCGGCCGCCTCCTCATAGGTCAGGTTGCGGGGTTTACGGGCGAGGGTGCGCACCGGGGCGGCGACATACTCGGCGAAGGTGCCCCGGGAGAGGAAGTCCTCGCGGACATAGCCGATGACCTCGTCGCCGACGGCGAACTCCGTGACGGCGGCCCCGGGCTGTACGACGACCCCGGACACGTCCCAGCCGGTGACCACCGGGAAGACCGCGTCGAGGATGCCGTCCAGATGGCCCTCGCGGCACTCCCAGTCGACGGGGTTGACGGCCGCCGCGCGCACCTTCACCAGCACCGCGTCGGGGGCGACCTTCGGGTCGCGCACCTCGCCGTACTCCAGCACCTCGGGTCCGCCGTACCGGCTGTAGCTGATGCCCTTCATGCCACCGACCCTCCGGTGTACTCGTACGCCACGCAACCGGGATGCCCCGATATGCACCGTTCGCGTGGCAGCCTGTCCGTCGTCATCACCCCGTAACCCCGAAGGTGAGCACCATGACCACCGCCCTTCACCAGGAACACATCGCCCACGGGACGCACACCCACGGCCCGGGATGCGGGCACACCGCGGTTCCGCACGGCGATCACGTCGACTACGCGCACGACGGACACCTGCACCGCGAGCACGACGCGCACTGGGACGAGTGCGAGCCCACCGGGCACGTCACACACGAGGAGCACGACCACCAGCACGGCGCGGGCTGCGGGCACGGGCGCGTGCGCCACGGCGACCACGTCGACTACCTGCACGACGGTCACCGGCACGCCGAGCACGACGGCCACTGGGACGACCACTGACCGACCGGAAAAACACCGGCCGACGGCTCCCTCGCGCACTGCGCGGGGAGCCGTCGGCCTATCGTGGCACCGATCACGTTTGGCTCGCCCACTGGACGACATACCGACCGGTCGGCATCATGAATCGCATCCTGTTCACCCGTTCGTAGGAGCGATGTATGAGCCCCGACCACCCGCCCGGACTCGACCTCGACCGACTGCGCGGCCTGCTCGACCGTGAGCTGCCCGGTCTGGTGAACGGCCCCCTGACCGGCCGGCTGATCGAGGGCGGACGGTCGAACCTCACCTACGCGCTCTCCGACGGCACCTCGAAGTGGGTCGTACGGCGTCCCCCGCTCGGCCACGTCCTGGCCACCGCGCACGACATGAAGCGCGAGCACCGGGTGATCAGCGCGCTGCACCCGACGAATGTTCCGGTGCCGCGCCCGCTGCTGCTGTGCGAGGACCAGGAGGTGCTCGGGGCGCCCTTCTACATCATGGAGTTCGTCGAGGGCACCCCGTACCGCACCGCCGACCAGCTCGCGCCGCTGGGTCCCGAGCGCACCCGCAACGCGGTGCTCTCCCTGGTCGACACCCTGGTCGAGCTGCACGCGGTGGACCCCGCCGCGGTGGGCCTCGACGACTTCGGCCGCCCCGAGGGCTTCCTGGACCGCCAGCTGCGCCGCTGGGGCAAGCAGCTGGACGCCTCCCGCAACCGCGAGCTGGCCGGCATCGACGAGCTGCACGCGGCCCTCGGACGCGCCCTGCCCACCTCGCCGGCACCCACCGTCGTACACGGCGACTACCGGCTCGACAACGTCCTGATCGGCGGCGACGACGAGATCAAGGCGATCCTCGACTGGGAGATGTCCACCCTCGGCGACCCGCTCACCGACCTCGGCCTGCTGGTGATGTACAGCATGCCGCTGAGCATGCCCGGCTCCCCCGTCTCCACCACCGCCGAGGCCGCCGGGCACCCGGCTCCGGCCGAGCTGATCGAGCGCTACGCCGCCCGTTCCGGGCGGGACGTCTCGGCCGTCTCCTGGTACACGGCGTTCGCCTGGTTCAAGCTCGCCGTGATCCTGGAGGGCATCCACTACCGGTACACGCTGGGCCAGACGGTCGGGCGCGGCTTCGACCGCATCGGCGATCTCGTGCCCGTCTTCATCAACCACGGACTGACCACTCTTCAGGAAGGCTGACCGGCATGGACTTCGCGTTCGACGCGCGCACCGAGGAGCTGCGCGGCAAGTTGCTCGCCTTCATGGACGAGTACGTCTATCCGGCGGAGGCGGTGGCGGAGGAGCAGCGGGCCGCGCTGGCGTCTCCCTGGGACACCCCGGCCGTGGTCGAGGAGCTGAAGGCTGAGGCGCGCAGGCAGGGCCTGTGGAACCTGTTCCTCCCGGACGCCGAGTACGGCGCGGGGCTCACCAACCTCCAGTACGCCCCGCTCGCCGAGATCACCGGCCGCTCGCCGCACCTGGCGCCCACCGCGCTGAACTGCGCGGCGCCGGACACCGGCAACATGGAGGTGCTGGCGCAGTTCGGCGACGAGCGGCAGAAGAAGCAGTGGCTGGAGCCGCTGCTGGCGGGTGAGATCCGCTCGGCGTTCGCCATGACCGAGCCGGAGGTGGCCTCCTCCGACGCCACGAACATCACCACGCTCATCGAGCGAGACCCCGACGGTGCGGACGAGTACGTCATCACCGGCCGCAAGTGGTACATCTCCGGGGCGATGAACCCGGACTGCAAGATCTTCATCGTGATGGGCAAGACCGACCCGGACGGCGCGGACATCCGCCGCCAGCAGTCCATGGTGCTGGTCCCGCGCGACACCCCGGGCGTCACGGTGAAGCGCGCGATGCAGGTCTTCGGCTACGAGGACCACTCCCACGGCGGCCACGCCGAGGTGATCTTCGATCACGCGCGCGTGCCGGTGTCCAACCTGATCGGCGAGGAGGGCGGCGGCTTCGCCATCGCGCAGGCCCGCCTCGGTCCGGGCCGCATCCACCACTGCATGCGCCTGATCGGTATGGCCGAGCGGGCGATCGAGCTGATGTGCCGCCGGGCCGTGGCCCGCACCGCCTTCGGCAAGGCGCTGGCCCAGCAGGGCGTGGTCCACAACTGGATCGCGGACGCCCGGGTGGCGGTCGAGCAGCTGCGCCTGCTGGTCCTGAAGACGGCCTGGCTGATGGACACGGTCGGCAACAGGGGCGCCCACGCGGAGATCCAGGCCATCAAGATCGCCACGCCCCGGGCGGTCGTCGACATCATCGACCGGGCGATCCAGCTGCACGGCGCGGGCGGTGTCAGCCAGGACTTCCCGCTGGCCGAGCTGTACGCGGCGGCCCGCACGCTGATGATCGCCGACGGACCGGACGAGGTGCACCAGCGGTCGCTGGCGCGACGCGAGCTGAAGAAGTACGTCTGAGGGAGCACAGGTGCGGGGCGGCCGTCCGGACGGCCGCCCCGCACAGCTTTGTTTCAGGGACGCAGCGCCCGCAGCAGCAGGTCGGCCAGGTGGTCGGCGACCTGCTGGGGGGTGAGGGGGCCGCCGGGGCGGTACCAGGTCGACAGGTGGTGGACCGAACCGAAGTGGTAGTCGACCACCAGGTCGGCCGGGGTCGCCGTGGAGAAGACGCCGGCCTCCTGCCCCTCCTCGATGAGCGCACGGAAGCGTTCGTGGTAGCGCCGGCGCTCGGCGCGCACCTGCTTGTTCTTCTCGGGGCTCAGATGGTGCATGGAGCGGAAGAAGATCATCGCGTCGTCGAGGTTCTCGATCGTCGTGACGACGACGTCGGCCGCCGCGGCCCGCAGCCGCTTCTCGATCGGTTCGTCGGCGTCCGCGAAGGCGTCGAGCCGCTCCTGCTGGACGCGCAGCACGCGCGCGTACACCTCGTGCAGGAGGTCGTCCTTGGAGCCGAAGTAGTGGTACAGCGCCCCCTTGGTGACACCCGCCGCCTCGACGATCTCCTGCACGGAGGTCCGGTCGTAACCCTGCTCGGCGAAGAGCCGGGTGGCGGCGGCAAGGAGCCGCTGAGGAACAGGAGCTCCGTCTCCGTCCGTCGTCCTGGGCACTGCCGCCACCTGCCTTTCCGTGATGCTCACTGGCTGTCGTGCGCTCGGGAACGAAGTTCCCGACGGAGGATCTTCCCACTCGCGGTCTTGGGCAAGTCGGGCAGGATCTCCACCTGACGCGGGTACTTGTAGGCCGCCAGTCTCTCCTTGCAGTAGACGGCCAGCGCACCGGGGTCGGTTTCGGCCCCCGGACGGAGGCTGATGTACGCCTTGACAGTCTCTCCCCGGTAGCCGTCCGGAACACCGACCACGGCCGCCTCGCGCACCGCGGGGTGCGTGTAGAGCACGTCCTCGACCTCGCGCGGCCACACCTTGAAGCCGGACGCGTTGATCATGTCCTTCTTCCGGTCGACGACGTACACCCAGCCCTGCTCGTCCATGAACCCGATGTCGCCGGTGCGCAGCTCGCCGTCCGGGAAGGTCTCGGCGGTCGCCTCGGGCCGCCGCCAGTAGCCGGGCACGACCTGCGGCCCTCGTACGACGATCTCGCCCTGCTCGCCGAAGGGGACCTCCTCGCCCTGCTCGTCGATGATGCGGACGACCGTGTCCGGACCCGGCACCCCCACGGCGAGGGTCCCGGAGACCGGGTCCACCGGCGCCTCCAGGCCGGGCGGGACGGAGGCGCAGGGCCCGCTGCACTCGGTGAGCCCGTAGCCGGTGCGGATGTACGGGCCGAAGCCCGCGCGGAACTTCTCGACCAGGGCCGGCGGTACCGGGGCGCCGCCCGAGGAGATGTTCACGAAGGAGGCGAAGTGCTCCGGGGTGACCTCCGGGTGGGCGGCGAGCGCCATGTAGGCGGTGGACGGGCCGACCGTGTAGTGCGGGCGGTGCTCGGCGAACATCTCCAGGACCAGGCCGGGCTCGAAGCGGTAGGCGAGCACCAGCGTGCCGGCGCTGTTGAGGCAGGCGCCGAACTGGCAGACCATCCCGGTGATGTGGAACAGGGGGGCCAGGGCGTAGTACACCGGCGCCTCGGGCAGGGCCAGGCCGGTCCGCTGCCGCTCGGCGTTGTACATGATGTTGCCGTGGGTGTTGACGGCTCCCTTGGGGGTGCCGCTGGTGCCCGAGGTGTAGCTGATCAGGGCGGTGCCGGAGGGCACCGGGTCGCGGCCGTCGGGCGCCTGGTGGCCCTGCCGGGCGACGGCGACGAGGTCGTCCGCGTCGGCGGCCTGGGGCAGCCGCTCGAAGGTCAGCACGCGCGCGTCGCCGCGGTTCTGGAAGTCCAGTTCGCAGCCGGTGAGCACGATCCGCACGGGAGTGTCGGCGGCCGTCGCCCGCAGGTACGACTCCCAGGCCCGGTCGGAGCAGATCAGGGCCACCACCTCGCCGTCCCGCAGGACGTGCGCGACCTCCGCCGACTTGTACATCGGGTTCACCGGGACGACGGTCGCGCCCGCCTTCCAGGCACCCAGCACGGCGAGCACGAAGTGCGGGGAGTTCTGCAGCAGCACGGCGACCCGGTCGCCGGGCTCCAGGCCCCGGGCGGCCAGGTGGCCGGCCACCGAGTCGCTCAGCTCGTCGACCTCGCGGTAGCTGAGGCGGCCGTCGAAGTAGGCCAGGAAGGTGCGGTCCGGGGCCTCGGCGACGGCCCGGCGCAGGGCGTGGACGAGCGAGTCGGCCGGGTCGACGGGGCCGCGCTGGACCTCGTTGAGGAGATCCAGCCAGGGCTTGGCCGCGTAACGCGACGCGGTCACCGGGCGGACTCCCACTTCTGCTGGAGGTGGTTCATGTTCGTCAGCCAGCGGTCGGGGACGGTGGCCCGCGCCTGGTAGTACTCGGCGACCTCAGGGTGGGGCAGGATCAGGAAGCGGTCCTCCTCGATGCCCTTGAAGAGGGCGTCCGCCACCTCCGCCGGTTCGATCGCGGTGGGCTGCAGGACCAGGTCGCCCGCGCTTCCGGTGGCGGCCAGCATGTCGGTGCGGACGCCCTGCGGACAGATCGCGTGGACCTTCAGGCCGCGGTGGCGGTACGTCAGCGACAGCCACTCGGCGAAGGCGTACGCGCCGTGCTTGGTGACGCTGTAGGGGGCGGCGCCGATCATGGTGAGCAGGCCGGCGGCGGAGACGGTGGAGACGAAGCGGCCGCGGCCGCGCTCCAGCCAGGCCGGGAGCAGTTCGTGGGCGGCGCGCACATGGGCCATGACGTTGACGTCCCAGGCCTGGGCCCAGACCGTCTCGTCGGCCGCCTCGGAGCCGCCGGAGGCGACGCCCGCGTTGGCGCAGTAGACGTCGACCGTGCCGCCGAGCGCCTCGCGGGCCGCTCCGACGATCGCGGAGGCGTCGCCCGGAACCGCGATCCCGCCGATCTCCTCGGCGACGGCGGCGGCCCTGTCGGCGTCCAGGTCGTTCACCACGACGCGAGCACCCTCGGCGGCGAACCGGCGGGCCAGCGCGGCCCCGATGCCTCCGCCCGCTCCGGTGACGACCACTCCCGCATCCTGCACGGCTTCCACCATCGGTCTCCTTCGACATGGCGCGACTCGGCTCTGCCGCGCCAGACTAACCAGTCGGTATGTGTAAGGGGAAGGGTGACTGGAACACCTTGAGGGACCGATGACGGCCCGCACCCGCCCCACTTACGGAGGTCGACCATGCGCCTGTCAAGGCGAAGCCTGATCGCATCGGCCACGGCCGCGGCCCTGTCCCCCGCGCCGACGGCGGCCGAGGCCGAGCGCCACGGGCGACTGTGCACCGGGTTCGAACGCCTCTCCTCCGACGGGTACACCCTGCTGGAGAAACAGCGCGTCGGTATCGTCACCAACCCGACCGGCCTCACCAAGGAGGTACGCCACATCGTCGATGTGATGCACGCCGACCCGCGCGTACGGCTGACCGCCGTCTTCGGCCCCGAACACGGCTTCCGCGGCACCGCGCAGGCGGGCGGCTCGGAGGGGCGCTACGACGATCCGGCGACCGGGCTGCCGGTGTACGACACCTATCTCAAGAGCGGCCGCCCCCTGGCGGACGTCTTCTCGGCCTCCGGCGTGGACACGGTCGTCTTCGACATCCAGGACGTCGGCGCACGCTTCTACACGTACATCTGGACCCTGTACGACTGCATGGAGGCGGCGCAGCTCGCGGGAAAGCGGTTCGTGGTGCTCGACCGGCCGAACCCGGTGACCGGGCGGTCCGCCCAGGGGCCGGTGCTGCACAAGGAGTTCGCCACGTTCGTCGGACGGGAGCCGATCGCGCAGGCGCACGGGATGACGGTCGCCGAGCTGGCGCGGCTGTTCAACGGGGAGTTCCTGAGCGCGCCGGTGGCGCTGGAGACGGTGCTGATGACGGGCTGGAGGCGGTCGGACTTCTACGACGCCTCCGGGCTGCCCTGGGTCCCACCGAGCCCGAACATGCCGACGCCCGACACCGCCCTCGTCTACTCGGGGACCTGTCTGTTCGAGGGCACCAATCTGTCGGAGGGGCGCGGCACGACCCGGCCGTTCGAACTGCTGGGCGCGGACGGCATCGACGGGCGCTGGGCGGCCGCCGCGAACGAACTCGGGCTGCCGGGTGTGCGGTTCAGGGAGGCGTACTTCGCGCCCACCTTCTCCAAGTTCCAGGGCAAGACGGTCGGGGGCGTGCAGATCCATGTGCACGACCGGGGCGCCTACGACCCCGTGCGTACCGGGATCGCGCTCCTGGTGACCGCCAGGAAGGTCTGGGGCGGCTTCGGCTGGCGGTCCGACAACTGGATCGACAAGCTCACGGGGTCCGCGCGGGTGCGCACGACGATCGACGCGGGAGCGGGCACCGACGAGGTGGTCGCCGACTGGCAGGAGGAGCTCGGGACGTTCCGCGGGATGCGGAAGAAATATCTTCTCTACAGCTGAGTCACGACGTATGGCCATTCTCACCCGGTAGCGGGACGATGCGCCCACATCGCACCACTACGGGGGACGAGGTGGCCGGTCATGGCGGATTCCGGGATGAGTGTGGCGCCCTACTGGGAGCTGACGTTCGACGCTGACGGAGACGTGGACGGCGCCGAGCGGGACCGGCTGCTGGCGGAGGCCCGGGCGCGCAACGTACGTGACCTGGTCGTCTTCGCGCACGGCTGGAACAACGACCGCTCGGGCGCGACCGCTCTCTACCGCCGGTTCTTCGCACCGGTCCCGAAGCTGGCGCCGAAGGCCCGGATCGGCTACGTGGGCGTGATCTGGCCGTCGATGCGGTTCTGCGACGAGCCGATCCCGGACTTCCCGAGGTCCGTGGCGGCCGCCGAGGCCACGGCGGCGCCGTGCCCCGCGCTGGACGAGGACACCCGGCACGCGCTCCTGGAGACCTTTCCCGGCCGGGCCACCGTGATCGACCGGATCGCCCGGTTGCTGGACCAGCGGCCCGGTGAGGACGCCGAACTGGAGGAGTTCGGGCGGCTGGTGCGCGAGCTCGTCGAGGTGGTGCCGGGCGGCCCCCAGCCGCTGTTCGCGGCGGACACGCTGGCGGAGGGGGTGCCGCAGAGCGAGCCCGTGCTGTTCTCCGGCGACACGGTGGCGGTCTGCGGCGACTTCACGGAGGCGCTCGCCGGGCTCGAATCCGGCGAGGGGGTCGCCGCGTTCGCGCTGCCGAACCCCTGGGACGGGGCACGCGAACTGCTGCGCCAGGCGACGTACTACGCGATGAAGCGGCGGGCCGGCACCGTCGGGGAGCGTGGACTCGGGCCGGTGATCGGGCAGTTGGCCGACGCGGCGCCGAACATTCGGGTGCACCTGGTCGGACACAGCTTCGGCGGGCGGCTCGTGTCGTTCGCGCTGCGCGGGCTGCCCGAGGGGGTGCACACGGTGAAGTCCGTGACGCTGCTCCAAGGGGCCTTCTCGCACTACGCGTTCTCGGCCCGGCTGCCGCACGACCCGCACGCGGGCGGGGTGCTCCAGGGGCAGCAGAACCGCATCGACGGACCGCTGGTGTGCTGCTACTCGTCCCACGACTCGGCGCTCGGCACCTTCTACCCGCTGGCCTCCCGGATGGCCGATGACGACGACTCGTTCGCGGGCGTCGACCTCGGCCGGATCCTGGGCGCCCGGTGGGGCGCGATGGGCCACGACGGGGTGCAGGCGGTACCGGGCACGCACGCGCTGGACCTCGCCGGGGCGCTGCGCGGGCCGCTGCCCACGTCGGGGTGCGTGAACGTCGACGCGGCGGCGGTGGTCAAGCACGGCAACGCGCCGACGGGCGCCCACAGCGACATCGTGCACCCGGAGCTGGCCCGGGTGGTGCTGGCGGCGGGCCGCATCGTGTGACCCGCCGCCGTTCGGATGTCACCGGTGTGACGTGTACTCCACCACCTGCTGGAAGGTCGGCCGGTTCTGCCAGCTGATCTTTCCGTGCTTGATGCCACCCAGGGTGCGCTGGACGATCGAGTCGGCGCACCACTGGTCGCCCGCCGAGCACTGGTCGTCACCGGGGTAGACCTGGGCAGCGGTCATGCCTGCCGCGGTCTTCAGCGTGCTGATCAGGCTGTCCCGGCAGGAGCTGAGGCTGCCGCCACCGCAGTACTTCTGCTCCAGGCCGCCCTGCACGGACTCACCGAGCACCGCCCGGATGTCCTTGTCGACATAGCTCCACCAGCCGTACTGGAACGAGCTTCCGGCGTGCGAGCCGGTCGGGCCGTGCGCGGCCGACGGGGACTCGTCGATCGGCAGGTTGTTGCCGAAGGCGGTGTACAGGTCGCTGCCCAGACCGGGTTCGAACTCGGCCTTCACCAGCAGCGGCCACCAGGCGTCCAGGATCCGGATCGCGTCCGCGTTGGCGTACGTCTTCGAACCGGCGGAGGTCTCCGTGCGCTTGGCGCCCGCCGTCAGCCATGTCTGCAGCTTGGTCACCGCCGCGGCGGCCGTGGAGTCGGTCACCGTCGAGCTGTTGACGACCTTCAGCAGCTTCGGCAGGACGTCCTCGGCCCGCAGGTCGGCGAGTGCCGCGTCGGCCATCGCCTTCACGAGGGACGTCCGGGTCACCCCGCCGGCCGCGACCAGCTTCTTCACCCGGTCCTCGAGCAGGTTGCCGCGATGGACCGAACCGTCGCCCCAGGGCGCGGTCGTGTAGTCCTTGGCCTGCTTGTTGTTCCAGGAGACGTAGTAGTCCTGGTCGATGGAGTTGGGGTGCGCGGAGGCCGGGGTGTAGTCGGCCGTGTTGGTGGCCGGGTCCCAGTTCTTCCACTCGTACGCGGCCTGTCCCCACACGGGGAACTCGGCGTCGACGCCGGTCGCCCGCACGGGGTTGTTGCCGCTGTTGTAGTACGCGGTGTGCTGGGAGTCGGCATAGAACCAGTTGAAGGTGTAGTTGATGTGCTGCGCCGCGCTCTGGAAGTCCTGCGGGCCCTTGACGTAGTCCGGGTCGTTCAGCATCTGGAAGCCGATGATCGAGTCGGCCTCGTGCATGTAGGAGGAGCGCAGGGTCGTGTAGGCGACCTTCTTGCCGCCGACGGTGGCGCGGTACTCGACCGGCCCGTACTTCGTGCGCCACACCCTCATCGTGTACGAGCCCGCGGCCGTCCCGTCCGCCGTCGTCGGCGTCCAGGCGTTCTTCTGCTCGATCTTGTCCATGGCCGTGCAGGTGCCGTGGTAGAGGTAGTGGTAGTCGTCCTGGCACAGCTCGACCGCGTACGAGTCGATGATGTCCTGGCCGGAGGTCGTCGCGCTCCAGGAGTAGTCCTGGCCGCGGCCGAGTTCGACGTACATGCTCAGACCCGCGAAGGAGGCGCCGCGGGCACTGATGCCCGGCCCCTGGATCTCCTGGAGCATGAGCAGCTGCGGGGCGAAGTAGCCGGTCTGCGGTCCGAAGACGGCGATCGGGTGGCCGCTCGCGGTGTACTTGCCGCTCACCACGAGGGCGTTGGACATGCCGCGCTTGGCGGAGCTCAGCGTGGTGGTCGCCGCCGTGGCCGACGCGCTGGTCGCGCTGGAGGTGGACGCACTGCCCGTACGGTCGTAGACCAGGGGTTCCTGGGTCACCGAGCCGGCGTCGGGCAGGGCCTCGCCCTGGGCGTCGTCCGGCTTGGCGGCGTACGGGAAGCTCTCGCCGTTGTGGACGGTGAGGACGGCCTCGGGGTCGTTGCGCTCACGGAAGGACTCCCAGACCTTGGTGCCCTCCTCCACACCGTACTTGGACTGGGCCGCGATCAGGGAGATCGCGTTGTTGACCTCACCGCCACCGCCGGCGCCGAACAGCGAGCCGATGACCGAGCCCAGCGCCACCAGGTCGGTGATCTTGAAGTGGTCGATGGTGCCGGCGTTGGTGATCGAGTCCTTGTGTCCCGTCAGGACGTACTCGCCGGGGAAGTAGCGGCCGCTGTCGGAGGCGTCGATGTAGGAGTTGATGCCGGCGAGGTAGGCGTTGGCGTCGGCGAGGGCCTGCTGGCCGCGGGCGCCGTTGTTGGCGACGGCGTTGTCGATCTGGGCCTGGAGGTCCGCCTCGGTGTACGGGGCATTGCGGTAGAACTCCTGCTCAAGGCCCTGGTTGCTGGCCGCGCCGCCGGCGAAGGCGGTCAACTGGCCCCGGCCGACGTGCCGGAAGACGTCCATGAGCCACAGCCGGTCCTCAGCCGCGGCATACCCGGCGCCGAACTCCGTGCCGTATCTGGTGGTACCGGTGATGTGCGGCACGCCGGTCTTCTTGTCGCGGACGATGGTCACATCGCTGCGGCCGGCCGGCTTCTCCGTGGAGGCGACTTGATCGGAAGCGACCCCGAACGACGCGTCGTTGAAGAAGTTGTTGATCTTCGCGTCGGTGAGCGTCGAGTAGCCCGTCGCCAGGTTGGCGTAGGGGCCGAGCTGGTCCTCGGCGTGGTCGGGCTGGGTGCCGAACACCTGGTTGAGGAGGATCTGGGCGAGGGTCGCGTTGCCGTTCTCGCCGGGCGGCAGGATGTCCGAACACTGGCCGCCGCAGTAGTCGTTGGAGGCCGCGGCGGCCGCGGGCGCCTGGGCCAGCGGGGACAGCAGACCGGCGACGAGGACGCATACGGATGCGGATTTCAGGAACCCGGCGAGTCTGCCGGGAGTTCTCAGTCTGTTGAACAACGCGTTGCGTGGGGTGCGCCGTGCCATGGCAACTCCTGTGGGGCCGGGGGTTGGCGGGAGGTTACCGCCGGTATCCCCGAGATTGAAGATGAACATGCGTCACTTTTTGAAGTTGCAACCGTCGTTGCCCGTCGGCGGTCAACCCGGACCGTCTTATGGACGGCATCGGAAATCGAATGGAGCCGAATCGAGTGTCGATACGTCTATTCGGCGACGTCGTGCGAAGTCGAGTGAAGTCGAGCAACGTCGTACGAAGTCACGCGAAGTCCGTACGACGACGCCGAAGTGACCGGAGTACAGGTACAGGTGTGACGGAGGTGCAGGGCGATGGCCGGTTTCCGGAGTCTGGCGAGACAGGTGCGAGACCCGAGGTGCGACCTGGCGCTACGGCGCTACTCGCTGCGCAAGTGCCTGGAGCGTTTCGCTCCTTACGGGCACAGGGCCACCTGGGACCACCTGTGCTCCCGGGCCGGGTTCGGTCCCGAGGACCGGTCCCCCGATCCGGCGCGGCTCGTGGCCGCGTTGGAGGAGTTGGAGGAGGCGCGGGCGGTATGGCTCGCCTATGAGGCCGGGTTCGCCGAGCGCCGCAAGAAGGAGAAGCACGACGGGCTGCGCCGGCCGGGCAGCGTGGACGACTGGCACCGGCTGACCTGGGGCGGCTTCGGTGTCGCCTGGTGCGACGACCCGCGTGTCCACCCCCATGAGCCGCTGGCCGAGGTGCTGCGACGGCTGATCGCCGCCCTGGAGCGCGAGCCGGGTTCGGCCTGCCCGGTGTGCGACGGGGAGCGCCTCATCTGGAAGTACGACCTGGACCACGAACCCTCGGCGGGTCCGGTCTGCGTCGACTGCGGGATTCTCGTCCCCCGGCCGGTGCTCACCCCCGAGGCACTGGCCTACGCCAGGCGCGGCAGACTGCTCGTGTCGGCCTGAGGCACGCCGGGGGTGCGCCGGGGATGCCGCACCCCCTACCGAACAGGACCGTGAACATGCTGCAGGTGTGTCTCAACGGGCGCCGCGAGGGCGCCGACGGTGGGTGTGTGCCCTTGTCGCCCGAGGCGATGGCGCAGTCCGCGGCGGAGGCCGTCGCGGCCGGGGCCACGGACGTTCATGTGCACCCCAGAACCCCGTGCGGGCGGGACAGCCTCTCCCCACGCGTGGTCGCTGCCACGCTGGAGACCATACGGGCCCGGGTGCCGGCGCCGGTCGGAGTGACCACGGGAGCCTGGGCCGAACCGGATCCGCTTGCCCGCCTGAAGCAGGTGCGGAGCTGGACGGTGCTGCCGGACCACGCCTCGGTCAACTGGCACGAGCCGGGCGCGGAGGAGTTGGCCGCGCGGCTGATCGCCATGGGTGTGGAAGTCGAGGCGGGCATCTGGTCCGGCACGGACGGAGCGGCCCGGTTCGCGAGCTCGCAGCTCGGTCCGAAGGTGCTGCGGGTGCTGGCGGAGGTGACGGACACCGGCGCGGACACGGCGGAGGAGTCCGCACGCGGGCTGCTCGCCGATCTGGGCGACGCCCACGGCCGCCCCGTCCTGCTGCACGGCGAGGACGGCGGCGCCTGGCCGGTGTTGCGGCTGGCCGGGCGGCTGGGACTGGCCACGCGCATGGGCCTGGAGGACACCCTGCTGCTGCCGGACGGTCAACGGGCGTCGTCCAACGCCCAGTTGGTGGCCGAAGCTCTGGTCCAGTACGGGTCGTGGGCCGAAGAGCGCGACCCTAGCAAGGGATAAACCGGGTGCTCCACCCCTTTGTCCTGCGGACAGTGGGAGGCGATGAAACACGCCTGAGGAACCACGTCCGAGGAGTCCGACATGTCGACGCTGCGCGTCACCGCCGAAGTGCTGACCGTCCATGAGCATCCGAACGCCGACGCGCTCGAACTGGCCCAAGTGGGCCTGTACCGCGCCGTCGTCGCCAAGGGCGCGTACCGCACCGGTGAGGCCGCCGTCTACATCCCGGAGCAGTCCGTACTCCCGGCCGGGCTGATCGAGGAGCTCGGGCTGACCGGCCGGCTGGCGGGCGGCAATGCCGACCGGGTCAAGGCGGTGCGGCTGCGCGGGGAGCTGTCGCAGGGCATCGTGTGCCGGCCGAAGGCGCTGGCGGACCTGGACCTGGCGCGGGCCGCCGCCGAGGGGACCGACTTCGCGGAGCGGCTCGGCATCACCAAGTGGGTGCCGCCGATCCCGCCGACCATGGCCGGCGACGTCGAGTCCGCGCCGGACCTGCTGTCCTGGGTCGACATCGAGAACATCCAGCGCTACCCGGGGATATTCACATCGGGCGAGGCTGTGGTCCTGACCGAGAAGCTGCACGGTTCGGCGTGCCTGCTGACGTATCTCGCCGACGAGGGACGGGTGTTCGTGTCATCCAAGGGCTTCGGTGCCAAGTCCCTCGCCCTGAAGGAGGATCCGCGGAACCTGTACTGGCGGGCGATACGGGGGCACGGGGTCGCCGAGGCGGCCGCCAGGCTCTGCGAGCGGCTGGGCGCGCGGCGGGTCGGCATCTTCGGGGAGGCGTACGGGGCTGGGGTGCAGGACCTGACGTACGGGGCCGACGGGCGCCGGGAGACGCTCGGGTTCGCGGTGTTCGACGTGTCCGCCGAGATCGACGGAGCCGTACGGTGGCTGGACGCGGCGGAGCTGCTGGAGGGGGAGCTGCCGCTGGTGCCGCGGCTGTACGAGGGGCCGTACGACATCGAGCGGGTGCTGGAGTTCGCCAGTGGACGGGAGACCGTCTCCGGGCGTGGGCTCCACCTCCGGGAGGGTGTCGTGATCCGGCCGGCCGTGGAGCGGTACAGCGAGGTGACCGGCGGTCGGGCGATAGCCAAGGCGGTCAGCCCGGCGTACCTGACGCGCAAGGGCGGCACGGAGTACGAGTAGGTCACGGGGCGCACCGGCCAACGGCGCTGCAGTTCCCTGAGGGGCGCGGGGAACTGCGCGACCGGCCACTACGCACCCGCACTCGGCAGACGGCAGAACGCCCCTCCCCCATAGCCGAGTCTCAGCGGCCCTCCGCCAGCAATCGAGACCCTGTCAGCTGTTCGCCGAACGCGTCGTCCGGGTTGGACAGGACACAGTTCTCCAGGGACAGACACCCGCACCCGATGCAGTCGGTCAGGTGATCGCGCAAACGGTTCAGCTGCTTGATGCGCTCGTCGAGTTCGGAGCGCCAGGCCTCCGAGAGGCGGGCCCAGTCCTCCCTGGTCGGGGTCCGCTCCTCGGGGAGCTGCGCGAGGGCCTCGCGGATCGTGGCGAGGGGAATGCCGACACGCTGGGCGGCTCGCACGAAGGCGACGCGGCGCAGGGTGTCGCGGGTGTAACGGCGCTGGTTGCCGGAGGTGCGGCGGCTGCTGATGAGGCCCTTGGACTCGTAGAAGTGCAGGGCGGAGACGGCGGCGCCGCTGCGCGCGGACAGCTGGCCGACGGTCAGCTCGTGGATCTTCTCGGGGATCTGGGGCACCCCGGAGAGCCTACCCATCCCTCACCCTCGTCGTCCGTTGACATCGGTTCGGCGTCCGACCATGCTAAGCAGTCGCTTAGAGATGAGCGATTCCATGACGCGAGAGGCCGGGAACATGGCAGAACCGAGGATCTTCACCTCCCCCGACGAGCTGAAGGCGGCCGTGGGCGAGCAGCTGGGGTACACCGACTGGCTGGAGGTCGACCAGAAGCGGATCGACCTGTTCGCGGACGCCACCGGCGACCACCAGTGGATCCATGTCGATCCGGAGAAGGCGGCCGCGGGGCCGTTCGGGACGACCATCGCCCACGGGTACCTGACCCTGTCGCTGCTCCCGCTCTTCGGACCCCAGCTGATCTCGGTCGAGGGCGTGAAGATGGGCGTGAACTACGGGACGAACAAGGTCCGTTTCCCCGCGCCCGTCCCGGTCGGCTCCCGGCTGCGCGCAACCGCGCAGATCACCGGCGTCGAGGACGTCACCGGCGGCGTCCAGGTGGCCGTCGCCTTCAGCGTGGAGCGCGAGGGCGGCGACAAGCCGGTGTGCGTCGCGGAGTCGGTCTCCCGCTACTACCTCTGATACCTCTGAGCGCCCGCGCCGCCAGGCCGGGGCCTACTTGGCCCCGACCATCCGCAGGACGAGGTCGGCGTAGAGCGCGCCGACCTCCTCGGGCGTGCGGGGGCCGTCCACGTTGAACCAGCGGGCGACGTCGATGCACAAGGACAGCACCGCGAGGGTGGTGCCGTGCACGTCCAGCACGTCGAACTCGCCGCACTCGACACCCTCCTGGATGATCCCGCGCACCTCGCCGTCGACCTGGCGGCGCAGCGCGAGGATCTCGGCGCGGGCGTCCGGCCCGAGCGCGTCCAGCTCGTACTGGACGACACGGGCGGTGGTGCGCCGCCCGGCGTGCCAGCGGACGAAGGAGCTCACGGCGTCGGCGAGCCGCTCCGCCGCGCTGCCCTCGCGCCGCGCGGCGGTCCGCAGGATGTCCAGGGCCCTGTCGTGGCCGATCCGGCTGATCCGGTGAAGCAGCTCTTCCTTGGTCTTGTAATGGATGTAGAGCGCGGCCGGGCTCATGCCGGCGCGGCCCGCGATGTCGCGGGTCGTCGTCGCGTGGTAGCCGCGCTCGGCGAAGGCCTCCACAGCTGCGACGAGCAGTCGCCGGGCCGCGTCAGGGGTGACCTCTTCCCACGGCTCGACCTCGCCGCCGGTCGTCTCCTCCGCCGTACTCATCGTTCGCTCGCCCCTCTCGGTGACAGGAGCTACACCATACCGCCGAAGGTGAGCGGCCGCTTAGAGTGCCTGCTCAGATCTGCTCAGATCTTCTCGAACGGGTCGTGGTCGGCGAGGAGCTTCTCCAGCCGCGCCTGGTCGACCCGGCTCACGATCTGTCCCGCCTCCTGCCGGTCCCTGATCACCTTGGCGAGGGTGAAGGCGGAGGTGACGAGGTACAGGACCGCGATCGCCAGGAAGGCCCGGACCCAGGCGTCGGTGTCCAGCCGGTAGATGCCGATGGACGTGGCCGCCATGGCGATGGCGAAGGAGGCGACGGCCTGCCCGTAGAACGCGGCCGTACTCTGCTGCTTGACCGGTGTGTCACTCATGGGGACAAGCCTGTCCGGGCACGGCGCCCGGCACATCCGCCGACATACTCAGAGACGTACTCAGAAGGCCGAGACCCCCGTCAGCGCCCGCCCGATGAGCAGCTTCTGGATCTGGCTGGTGCCCTCGTAGAGGGTCATCACCCGGGCGTCGCGCAGGAGCTTGCCCGCCGGGTACTCGTCGATGTAGCCGTAGCCGCCGAAGACCTGCAGCGCGTTGTTCGCGGCGCGGACGGCCGCCTCGGAGGCGAAGAGCTTGGCCTTGGAGGACTCGACGGCGAAGGGCAGTCCGCGGTCGATCAGGTCGGCGACCCGCCAGGTCAGCAGCCGGGCCGCGTCCACGTCGACCGCGATGTCACTGATCAGCTCCTGCACCAGCTGGTGGCGGGCGATGGGCTTGCCGAACTGCTCGCGCTCGCCGGCGTACCGCACGGCCGCGTCCAGCGCGGCCTGGGCTATGCCGACACAGCCCGCGGCGACCGACATGCGCCCCTTGGCGAGCGCGGACATGGCGACCGTGAAGCCCTTGCCCTCGGGCGCCAGCATCGCCGACGCCGGCACCCGGACGTCCTCCAGTACCAGTTCGGCGGTGGCCTGGCCGCGCAGGCCGAGCTTGCCGTGGATGGGGTTCCGGGTCAGGCCCGGGGTGTCGGTGGGCACGAGGAAGGCGGAGACGCCATTGTGGCCGGGGGCGTCCGTGGAGCGGGCGAAGAGCAGCACGACATCGGCCCAGGTGCCGTTCGTGATGAACATCTTGGTGCCGTTGATGACGTAGTCGCCGCCGTCGCGCACGGCCCGTGTGGAGAGGTTGCCCGCGTCGGACCCGGTCCCCGGCTCGGTCAGGCCGAAGCAGCCGACGTACTCCCCGGACGTCAGGCCCGGCAGCCACTGCCGTTTCTGCTCCTCGCTCCCCCAGGCCGCGACGGACTTCGCCACGAGGCCGAGGGAGACGGACACGATCCCGCGGGCCGAGGAGTCACCCCGGCCCAGCTCCTCCGTGACCAGGCAGTACGCCAGGTGGTCACCGCCCGAGCCGCCGTACTCCTCGTCGATGGTGAGCCCCAGGAAACCGACCTCGCCAAGCTTCTTCACAAGGCCACGGTCGACCTCCTCGGCCCGGTCCCAGGCGACCACGTTGGGGGCGATCTCCCGCTCCACGAAGTCCCGGGCGAGCTGCCGGACGGCGGTCTGCTCCTCGCTGAGCTCCAGGTTCACGACGAGATCACCCCACAGATGACGGAACACACAACGGACACACGGTGGACCTTGAAAACTGTACATTTAAATTAGCACTGCTAGTTTCCAGATGCAGCCCTACTATGTGCGCCATGGCCCGACCGCGCAAGCCCCTTCTCAGTACCGACCGGATCATCGAGACGGCACGCGAGCTCGTGGACGCGGAGGGCCTGCCGGCCGTCTCGACGCGCCGGCTCGCCGCCGAGCTGGGGGTGAGCGGCCCCTCGCTCTACAACCACTTCCGCACCAAGGACGAGATCCTGGAGGCGGTCGCGGACTCCGTCAGCGCCCAGGTCGACCTGTCGATGTTCGAGGGCGGCCGGGACTGGCGCACCGCGCTGCACGACTGGGCCGTCTCCTACCGGGCCGCCCTGCGCGACCACCCGAACATCGTCCCGGTCCTCGCCCGCGGGCCCGGCCGCCGCCCCGCCGGGCTGCGGCTCGCCGACGCCGTGTACGGCGCGATGGTCGGCGCCGGGTGGCCGCCCGGGCAGGCCACGTCCATCGGCGCTCTGATGCGGTACTTCATCATGGGCTCCGCGCTCGGGTCGTTCGCCGGGGGCTTCGTGGACGACGAGAGCGCGTACGATCCCGCCGACTACCCCCACCTCGGCCAGGCCCACCTCCTCGCCGAGCAGCAGGAGAAGATCGACGAGCGGGCCTTCGAGACGGGGCTGACGGCGCTCCTCGACGGGCTGGCGCAGCAGTACGCGCAGGTCGGGCCGGCCGCGTAGCCACACTTCGGCGCCCGCCGAAGTGTCCGTGCCGCATCCTGGGACGCATGACCACCGAGGACCCACGGGCGAGGGGCCTGGCGGCGCTGGCAGCGCTGTTCGCGGACGAGACGCGGGCCGCGTGTCTGCTGGCGCTGCTGGACGGGCGAGCCTGGACGGCCGGCGAGCTGGCCCGGCACGCGGGCGTCGCCGCGTCCACGCTGAGCGAGCACCTGAGCAGGCTGGTCTCGGGCGGGCTGCTCGCCGAGGAACGGCAGGGGCGGCACCGGTACGTACGGCTGGCCGACGCCCGGGCGGCGCAACTGATCGAGGACCTGGCCACGCATGTCGCGCCGGAGGCCCGGCGCCCGCGCACCCTGCGGGAGTCCACCGCGGGGTCCGCCATGGCCCGCGGCCGCACCTGCTACGACCACCTCGCCGGCCGGCTCGGCATCGTGCTCGCCGACGCGCTGACCGAACGCGGCCTGCTCCGGCAGGACACGGGCTTCGCGCTCACGGAGGCGGGCCTGGACTGGTTCGGCTCGGTCGGTATCGCCCTCGACCGCGCAGGGCGCCGCCCACTTGCCCGGGCCTGCCTCGACTGGACCGAGCGCCGACCCCACCTCGCGGGCGTCGCGGGCGCGGCCCTGTGCCGCCACGCCCTGGATGCAGGCTGGTGCGTACGCATCGGCTCCGAACGCGCGGTGAAGGTGACTCCGCCGGGCGAGCGGGTGCTGTCCGAATTGCTCGGCATCGAGACGGGGGCACTGCGCTGAGCCCGGCCGGCCTACGGCTCCCGATCGTCCCGTCCGAAATTCGCGAGCCCCCGGCTCTCCCTCCTCCTAGCCTCAGGAGCATGATGAACGCCTCCTCGTCCCGCCCCCAGCTGCTCGCCGCCGGTGCGGCCACCGTCAGCGTCGTGCTGTGGGCCTCCGCCTTCGTGTCGATCCGCAGCGCGGGGGGCGCGTACTCGCCGGGCGCCCTGGCGCTCGGGCGGCTGCTGGCCGGGGTGCTGGCGCTGGGCGTGATGTGTCTCGTACGGCGGGAGGGGTGGCCGCCGAGATCGGTGTGGCGCGGGATCGCGATATCCGGGCTGCTGTGGTTCGGGTTCTACATGGTCGTCCTGAACTGGGGCGAGCAGCAGGTGGACGCCGGTACCGCGGCCCTGGTGGTGAACATCGGCCCGCTGCTCATCGCCCTGCTCGGTGCCCGGCTGCTCGGCGATCCGATGCCGCCGCGGCTGCTGGCGGGCATGGCGGTGTCGTTCGCGGGCGCGGTGACGGTGGGGCTGTCGATGTCGGGCGGGGACGGCTCCTCGGTGCTCGGCGTGGTGCTGTGCCTGCTCGCGGCGGTGGCGTACGCCTCCGGTGTGGTCGCCCAGAAGCCCGCCCTCGCCCACGCGAGCGCGCTCCAGGTGACGACCTTCGGGTGTCTCGTCGGAGCCGTGGTGTGTCTGCCGTTCGCCGGGCAGCTGGTGCACGAGGCCGCCGACGCACCGGTCTCCGCGACGCTGAACATGGTGTACCTGGGCGTCTTCCCGACCGCGCTCGCCTTCACGACCTGGGCCTACGCCCTGGCCCGGACGACGGCCAGCCGCATGGGCGCGACGACGTACGCCGTGCCCGCGCTGGTCGTGCTGATGTCGTGGCTGGCGCTCGGCGAGGTGCCGGGGCTGCTCACACTGGCGGGCGGGGCGCTGTGCCTGGCGGGCGTGGCGGTGTCGCGCTCCCGGACGCGGGCCCGGACGTCCCGGGTCGCGGCTCCGGAGCCGCGACCCGAGCAGGTCTCCTGACCGTCGGAACACAACAGGTCTCCTGACCGTCAGAACACGACCAGCGCGCGTCCGCCCTTCCCCGCCAGCATGTTCTCGAACGCGGCCGGGATCCCTTCGAGGGAGATCCGCTCCGTCACCAGCGCGCCCAGGTCCAGCCGGCCCTCCCGTACGTGCTCGGCGAGCACGGGCAGGTCCCGGGCCGGGTCGGAGTTGCCGTACACACAGCCGGACAGGGTCCTGCCCCAATGGAAGAGCTCCAGGGCGTTGAAGGTGACCTGCTGGTCCTTGCCGCCGATGCCGACCACGGTCGTCCGGCCGCCGCGGCGCGTCGACTCCCAGGCGGCCCGGATGCTGACCGCGCGGCCCACGCACTCGACGGAGACGTCGACGCCCTGCTTGCCGGTGAGGGCACGGATCTCCCGGGGCGTGTTCTCGGAGGCGACGACGAAGTCGGTGGCGCCGGCCCCGCGCGCCAGCTCCTCCTTCTCCGGGGAGACGTCGACCGCGACGATCCGCTCGGCGCCCGCGATCCGGGCCGCCTGGAGGGTGGCGAGGCCGACTCCGCCCGCGCCGAACACCGCGACCGTCTCACCGGGCCGTACCCGCGCCGAGTGGTGGACGGCGCCGTAGCCGGTGAGGACGGCGCAGCCGAGGAGGGCGGCGTCCGCGAGGGGCACTCCCTCCGGCAGGGGCAGCACGCAGGAGGCCGCGACCACCGTCTCCTCGGCGAACGCGGCGACGTTGAGGCCGGGGTGGAGGTCGGTGCCGTCCACGGTGCGGGCGTAGACGTCGGCCGCCCCGTTGAGCGCGTTGGTGCACAGCCAGACCTCGCCGAGCGAGCAGGCGTGACAGCTCCCGCAGGACGGAGCCCAGTTGAGGACGACCGGGGAGCCCGGCGCCACATGGGTGACCCCGTCGCCCACGGCGACGACCGTGCCCGCGCCCTCGTGCCCGAGGACGGCCGGGACCGGCACCCGCATGGTGCCGTCGGACAGGGACAGGTCGGAGTGGCAGACCCCGGCGGCGGCAAGGCGGACCCGGACCTGGCCGGGGGCCGGGTCGGGCAGGTCGATCCCGGTGATCTCCAGCGGGGCGCCGATGGCGGGCAGGACGGCGGCACGTACGGCCATGACTCGGAACTCCCTTAGAACTGGAGGGACTTGGTCTGGAGGTACTCGGCGAGTCCATGCGCGCCGAGTTCCCGGCCCACGCCGGACTGCTTGTACCCTCCGAAGGGGGCCAGCGGGTTGAAGCGGCCGCCGTTGATGTCGACCTGGCCGGTGTCCATGCGGCGGGCGAAGGCCACCGCCTCCGCCTCGTCCCCGGCCCAGACGGCGCCCGCGAGGCCGTAGACCGTACCGTTGGCGATGCGCAGGGCGTCCTCCTCGTCCTCGTAGCGCAGGATCGTGAGGACCGGACCGAAGATCTCCTCCTGCGCGACCGTCATCTCCGGGGTGACGTCCGCGAACACGGTGGGGCTCACGAAGTAGCCCGACTCGCGCGGGGATTCGGCGCCGCCCGCGACCATCCGCGCGCCCTCGGCGAGGCCCTTCTCGATGTAACCGCGCACCCGGGCCCGTTGCTTGCCGCTGACGACCGGGCCGATGCGGTCGCCGTACTTGGCGGCGGCGGCCGCGGCGAGTTCCACCGCCTCCTCGTACCGGTCGGTGTGCACCAGCATGCGTGTCCAGGCACTGCACGTCTGGCCGGAATTGGACATCACGTTGGCGACGCCGACGTTGACGGCCTTGGCGAGATCGGCGCTGGGCAGGATGACGTTCGCCGACTTGCCGCCGAGCTCCAGGGCGACCTTCTTGACGGCCGCGCCCGCCACCGCGCCGATCCCCCGGCCGACCGCCGTGGAGCCGGTGAAGGAGACCAGGTCGACGCCCGGGTGCTCGGCGAGTGCCTGGCCGGCGACCGGGCCGAGGCCGGTGACCAGGTTGAACACACCCGCGGGGATGCCCGCCTCGTGGACCGCCTCGGCGAAGAGCTGGGCGGTGAGCGGGGTGTCCTCGGCCGGCTTCAGCACGATGGTGCAGCCCGCGGCCAGTGCCGGGGCGACCTTGGCGACGATCTGGTGGAGGGGGTAGTTCCAGGGGGTGATCGCACCGACCACGCCGACGGGTTCGTGGTGGACGGTCGAGTTGCCGACCTTCTCCTCGAAGGCGTGGGTCGCGGCGAGTTCGGCGTAGGAGCCCGCGACCGCGATCGGCACGCCCACGTGGACGGCCTGCGAGAACGGGAGCGGTGAGCCCAGCTCCGCGGTGACCGTCTCGGCGATCTCGTCCTTGCGGGCCACGAGCACGTCCCTAAGGGCGGTCAGGCGTGCGGCGCGCTCGGCGGGCGGGGTCGCGGCCCAGGCCGGGAGGGCAGTGCGGGCGGCCCGTACGGCGGTGTCGACGTCCAGGGCGGTGCCCGCCGGGACGCGGCCGATGACCTGCTCGTCGGCCGGGTTCACGACCTCGATCACCTCCGGGCCCGCGGCGGGGCGCCAGGTGCCGTCGATGTACAGGCCGTCGTGTGCCTTCATGCTGCTTCCTCCCGGCGGGGCTGCGTCGTCCGACCGACAAACTAACGGCGTTAGTTTTCCGGCGCCAGACGGGACCGGACGTTCCGGGACGGCAGAAGCCCGTGATCCTTGCGCAGCCCCATCCCTACTGGGCTCACTCCTCCAGGTCGGGCAGCCGCGCCGGGGACGGACAGATGCGTTCGCCGTGCTGGTCGAAGACGAAGAGGTGAGCGATGTCGACGAGGAGGGGGACCTGCATGCCGTGGCGGAGCCGGATGTCCGGGGTGGTGCGCACGACCAGGTCGCCGGGCAGCCGGCCCTCCGGAGGCGCCGGTTCGGGGTCGGCGTCCGCCGGGTGCTCCAGGACCACCACCGGCCCGGCGCGCAGGGCACCGGCCCGCTCCCTGAGCCGGTCCAGGACCGTCGGCCCCTCGCGACGGCGGCGGCGCCGCGCAGGGCGGGGGGACGGGCGCGGGGCCTCCAGTTCCGGTACGAAGGCGGGGCGGGAACCGGTGTTGAAGTGGACGAGGACCTCGTGGCCCTGGAACTCCACGTGCTCCACCAGCCCGCTGATCGGCACCTCGCCGGGCCTGGCGGAGGCGGGCTTGGCGATACGGACGGCCTCCGAGCGCAGCCCCACGATCACCTCGCGGCCCTGCTGCACGCGCAGCAGCCGGTGGTCCAGGCTGAGCGGTTCGGGCAGGCGCAGGGCCTGCTTGCCGAGGCTGATCGTCATCGCTCCGTCCAGCGGCGCACGGACGAGTCCCTGCAACAGGTTGATGCGGGGGGTGCCGATGAAGGCGGCGACGAAGACGTTGCGCGGGAGCGCGTACACCGAGCGCGGGGTGCCGACCTGCTGGAGCACTCCGCCGCGCAGCACGGCGACCCGGTCACCGAGCGACATGGCCTCGGCCTGGTCGTGCGTGACGTAGACCGTGGTGACTCCCAACTCCCTGGTGAGCCGGGAGATTTCGGTCCGTAAGTGGTTGCGGAGCTTGGCGTCGAGGTTGGACAGCGGCTCGTCCATCAGGAAGGCGGAGGGATGGCGGGCGATGGCCCGGCCCATGGCGACGCGCTGGCGTTCGCCGCCGGAGAGCTGGCTGGGGTAGCGGTCGAGGAGGTCCTCGATGCCGAGCATGCGGGAGGTGGCGTCCACCCGCGGCCGCGGGTCCGCGCCGGGAGCCTCGATCCGCAGCGGGAAGCCGATGTTGTCCCGGCTGGTCATGTTCGGGTAAAGAGCGAAGTTCTGGAAGACCATCGCGATGTCCCGGTCGGAGGGCTGCAGGTCGTTGGCGTACTCGCCGTCGAGGAGGAGTTCGCCCTCGTCGATCTCCTCCAGTCCGGCGATCATCCGCAGCACGGTGGACTTGCCACAGCCGGAGGGCCCGAGCAGCACGAGGAACTCCCCCGGCGCGATGTCCAGCGACAGCCGGTCCACCACGCGGACGCCTCGCGCGTAGGCCTTGCTCACGTCGTGCAGGGAGATGGCGCGTGTCATGGCTGATGCCCCCGGGGGCTGTGCAGAGCGCTGGTGCCGCTGCTCCGTGGTCGAAGGCCTCGTGCGGTCGTACGGGGCCTGTGAGTCACGGAAGTTAACGGAATGTACGCGGCCGGGGGAAGACACGTACCCGGATACCTGGGCGACGGAGCGTTGCCCGACAGTGGGTCGAACAGACTGCCACGCCGGCAATCAGCACAGAACTCCAGGTCACGACGTTGCGGTGAGTTCGACCGGCACGCCGTTGAGGACCGCGTTGCCCGACAGGGGGTCGAGCAGGCTGCCGTCGAGGAGCTGGTTCACGTTGACGCCGGGCTCCAGGGCCGCATGGCTCATACGGGTTCCGGGGCGGTCGTGGCCCCAGCCGTGCGGCAGGCTCACCACACCCGGCCGGACGCCGTCGGTGACCTCGGCGGGGGCGACCACCTCTCCCCCGGCCCCCTTCAGCCGTACGTCCGCCCCGTCGCGCACGCCCAGGCGTTCCGCGTCCTCGGGGTGGATGTGGAGAGTGCAGCGGTTGGTGCCGCCGGTGAGGGCGGGCACGTTGTGCATCCAGCTGTTGTTGGAGCGCAGATGACGGCGGCCGACGAGGACGAGCCCGTCGGGGCGGTCGGCCAGCGCCTCCCGCAGCCGGGGCAGGTCGTCCGCGATCGGCCGCGGCAGCAGTTCCACCTTGCCGCTCCTGGTCTTCAGCGGCTGCGGCAGCCGCGGGCCCAGCGGGCCGAGGTCGATGCCGTGCGGGTGGGCGAGCAGCTTCTCCAGGGTCAGCCCGTCGGGTCGTACGCCGAAGCCGTCGCCGTAGGGCCCGAGGCGCAGCATCATGTCGAGCCGCCGCTCGGGGCCGGTGTCGCCGGTGAGCTGTGCGGCGAGCTCCTTCGGGTCCCTGCCGTGCACGGGCGAGTGTTCCTCGCGGACCGCCTTGCCGAGGGTCTGGTCGATCACCATCGCGTCGACGGCCGCCGGGTCGGCGCCGTGCATGCCGCTCGCGGCCAGGATCAGCCGGGCCAGGATCTCGGACTCGGCCATCCGGCCGGGCTCCAGGGGGACGACGGGGCGGGTGTAGCGGACCTGGTTGCGCACCGCGAGGGTGTTGAAGGCGAAGTCGTGGTGCGGGCTCTGCGAGGGCGGCGGCGGGGGCAGGACGACGTGTGCGTGACGCGAGGTCTCGTTCAGGTACGGGTCGACGCTGACCATGAAGTCGAGGGAGTCCAGGGCCTTGTCGAGCCGGGCGCCGTCGGGGGCGGAGAGCACGGGGTTGGCGGCCACGGCGATGAGGGCGTGGATCGGCTCGCCCTCATCGGTGGCGGTGTCGATCTCCTCGGCGAGCGCGGAGAGCGGCAGCTCGCCCTTCGCCTCGGGGTGCCGGCGCACCCGGGAGTGCCAGCGGCCGAGGGCGAATCCGTGGCCGGGACCGGCGGGCCGGGGTGTCCTGTCGGTGGCCGCCTGCGGGAAGAGGGCGCCGCCGGGCCGGTCGAGGTTGCCGGTGAGGATGTTGAGGACGTCCACGAGCCAGCTGGCGAGTGTGCCGTGCGGGACGGTGCAGCTGCCGATGCGGGCGTACACGGCGGCGGTCGGGGCGGCGGCGAGTTCGCGGGCCAGGGCGCGGATGGTGTCCGCGTCGAGGTCGCAGGCCTCCGCCGCGGTCTCGGGGGTGAAGTCCCGTATCGCGTCCCGGAGTTCGTCGAGCCCTTGCACGTGCGGGGCCAACTCGGCGAGCTCGACGCGTCCTTCCTCGAAGAGCACGTGCGCCATCGCCGCGAGCAGCAGCGCGTCGGTGCCGGGGCGGATCGCTATGTGCCGGTCGGCGAGTCTGGCGGTGCGGGTGCGGCGCGGGTCGATGACGGTCAGGGTGCCGCCGCGCGCCTTGAGCGCCTTGAGCTTGCCCGGGAAGTCGGGGGCGGTGCACAGGCTCCCGTTGGACTCCAGGGGGTTCGCGCCGATGAGGAGCAGGTGGTCGGTGTGGTCCAGGTCGGGGACGGGGATGGCGTTGGCGTCGCCGAACAGGAGCCCGCTGGAGACGTGCTTGGGCATCTGGTCGACCGTGGAGGCGGTGAACAGGCTGCGGGTGCGCAGGGCGCCGAGCAGGACCGTCGGGTAGAGGGCGCCGGCCATGGTGTGCACGTTGGGGTTGCCCAGGACGACACCGACCGAGTCGGGTCCGTACCGCTCGACGACCGGCCGCAGGCCCTCGGCCACCGCGTCGAAGGCCTCCTCCCAGGTGGCCTCGCGCAGCTCGCCGTCCTTGCGGACGAGGGGGGCGCGCAGCCGGTCCGGGTCGCCGTCCACGGCGCCGAAGGAGGCGCCCTTGGGGCAGATGAACCCCTTGCTGAACACGTCGTCGCGGTCGCCGCGGGCGCCGGTGACGCGGGTGCCCTCGATGGTGAGGGTCAGCCCGCAGGTGGCCTCGCACAGGGGGCAGATTCGCAGGGCGGTGCGGGACACGGGTCCTCCCGGGGAGCGGCGGCGCGGCGACGGTGGCGCACGGACACGGCTGAGCATACCGACCGGTATGCCCAATGGGGAGGGCTCTCGGCGAGCGGTCCGGAAAGGGGCGGTGCGGTGACGGTTCAGGTCCTGGCTCGGGTCATGGCTCGAGTCATGGCTCGAGTCATGGTTCAGTCCAGCACCCGCGCCAGATAGGCCCGCAGCAGCTCCCGTGTCTCGGCGATGATCGCCTCGTCGCCCTGCTGGTCCACCCGGAAGGCCAGGTGGACCAGCGTGTCGGCGGTTTCCACGGCGACCAGGAAGGTGCGGCGCAGATCGTCGTCCGGGGTGCGGCCGAGGTAGCCGGAGAGCAGGTCGGTGAGGCGGTCGGCGACACGGTGGTTGGGCTCGGCGTGGCGGGCGCCGACCGGGATCTGGTTGCCGAAGTCGACGAGGGAGAAGCCGGGGGCGGTGCGCTTCATGGCCAGGTACTCGTCGAGCACGGCGTCCATCGCCGCCCGCCAGTCCCCGCGCCGCGCGTCCCTCAGCCGCTGGGTGACGCGCTCGGCGTACCGCTCCAGATTGCGCTGGGCGAGCGCGTCGGCCATCTGCCGCTTGTTGCCGAAGAAGCGGTAGACCGAGCCGATGGGAACGCCGGCGCGCAGCGCGACGGCCCGGGTGCTCAGGGCGTCGTAGCCGACCTCGTCGAGGAGGTCGGCGCAGGCGTCGAGGATCCTGGTCAGCCGTTCGGCACTGCGCCGCTGGACGGGCGCTCGGCGAAGCGATGTCGCGTGGGGCACGGGCTTCATGATGCCTTTCCGCCGGGGTCCGGTGAACCTCGCCCCAGAGTACGGAAGAAGGTGGCCGATGCACTCATAGCGCTGGGGTCCCCACGGCGGTCGAGGAGCTCGTCGCGTCGCTCTCGGCCGGCGCGGGCGCGGGCGTGGCCGTGGACGCGGTCTCCGCTCCCGACGCCGTGATGTCGGCCGTGCTCTCGACCGGCCTGCCGTGCACGGCCCACACCGTGCCGTCGTCGGCGTAGAGGCGGGCCGTGACGTGGTGGGTGCCGTGCGGGACGAGGCGGGCGGCGAGGCGGTAGCCGGGGCGGCGGAGCCGGGTGACCAGGTCGCCGTCCACGAAGAGGTAGGCCAGGCCGCGCCCCGCCACCGGCTCGGCCTTCACGCCGGCCGGTGAGAAGCGGAAGTCGCGGACGGTCAGCCGTACGTCCCAGCTGCCGCCGGCGTCGGGCGTCACCTCGACGCCGACGCCGGGGGCGTGGCTCCTGCCGACCTGACGGTAGCGCCGTCCCCGCTCGTCCGTCCGGTCGAGGAGTTCGCCCACCGGCGAGGCCGACACCCGGTCGCCCCCACGTTCGCGCGCCTCACCCGATCCGCAGCTCGCCGTTCCGGCCGGCAGCAGGACGCAGACCGCGAGGGCGGCGAGAAGTCCACGCGTCCACGGCATGCCCGGGAGGCTAGAACACCGTTCGCACGGCGGAATCCCCCTGAAGTCTGGTTCTCACCGGCCCCCGGGTGGAGATCGCGAGACCCTCTTGCGCCCGCGAAAACGCAATCCTACGGTGTTACATAGGAATCGGGTTCGCAAGGGAGCGATCATGAGCGGGGACGCGCGGAAGACCGCCGAGGGACTGGCCTACCTCTCCGGATTCGGCAACGAGCACGCCTCGGAGGCGGTGCCGGGCGCCCTGCCCGAGGGCCGCAACTCGCCGCAGCGGGCACCGCTCGGGCTGTACGCCGAGCAGCTCAGCGGGTCGGCGTTCACCGAGCCCAGGGCGCACAACCGCCGCTCCTGGCTGTACCGCGTCCGCCCCTCGGCCGCACACCCCGCGTTCTCCCGCACCGACAACGGCGCGATCCGTACGGCGCCCTTCACGCAGACCGTGCCCGACCCGAACCGGCTGCGCTGGAACCCGCTGCCCGAGCCGCCCCCCGGGACGGACTTCCTCGCGGGCCTGTGGACCCTGGGCGGCAATGGCGATGCGACCCAGCGCGCCGGCATGGCGGTGCACCTGTACCACGCCAACGCCTCCATGGACCGCGTCTTCAGCGACGCCGACGGGGAACTGCTGATCGTCCCGGAGCACGGCGGGCTGCTGCTGCGCACGGAGTTCGGGATGCTGCACGCGGAGCCGGGAGAGGTGGCGCTGATTCCGCGTGGGGTGCGGTTCCGTGTGGAGCTGCTGGACGAGGGTGCCCGCGGTTATGTGTGCGAGAACTACGGGGCACCCTTCCGGCTGCCCGACCTCGGACCGATCGGCGCCAACGGTCTCGCCAACGCCCGCGACTTCCGGGCACCCGTCGCCGCCTACGAGGACGTCGAGGGCCCGGTGGAGGTGGTGAACAAGTTCTGCGGCAACCTGTGGACGGCGACGTACGACCACTCGCCGCTCGACGTCGTCGCCTGGCACGGCAACCACGTTCCGTACGTGTACGACCTGCACCGTTTCAACGTGATCGGTACGATCTCGTACGACCACCCGGACCCGTCGATCTTCACGGTCCTCACGTCACCGTCCGACACCCCGGGCCTGGCCGGCGTCGACTTCGTGGTCTTCGCGCCGCGCTGGCTGGTGGGCGAGGACACCTTCCGGCCGCCGTACTTCCACCGGAACGTGATGAGCGAGTACATGGGGCTCGTCGAGGGCGCCTACGACGCGAAGGCTGAAGGCTTCGTGCCGGGCGGGGGATCGCTGCACAACATGATGTCGGCGCACGGGCCGGACCGGGAGACGTTCGACCGGGCGAGCGCGGCCGAACTGCGGCCGCAGAAGATCGACGACGGCCTCGCGTTCATGTTCGAGACACGCTGGCCGGTGACGCTCACGCCCCACGCGGAGCGGGCGGAGCACCTCCAGCAGCGGTACGACGACGTGTGGCAGGGCCTGGAGCGGCATTTCCGCCCCTTGCACTGAAGATTCCAGACAGGTACGGATGGCCCCGTGACCTCCTTCGCCCCGGACTCGATCGTCCTGAACCGCAAGCTGCCGCTCTGGTACCAGGTGTCGCAGTCGCTGCGCGCCTCGATACTCGGCCGCTCGCCCCAGGACCCGCTGCGCCTGCCCACCGAGGAGCGGCTGGCGGAGCACTACGGCGTGAGCGTGCTGACCATGCGGCAGGCGCTGAAGGAGCTGGAGGACGAGGGGCTGATCAGCCGTCACCGTCGGCGGGGCACGTTCATCGAGCCCGGTGTGCTGCGGGGCGCCCCCGTGCGGCTGCTGGGCTCGGTGGACGCCATCGTGGCCCAGCAGTCCGGCATGACGACCGAACTGCTGGACCACGCAAAGGTGCCCGTGCCGGCCGAACTCGCCGAGTACTTCCCGGACCTCGCGGAGGTGGCGACGTACCACCGGCTGCGCCGCGACGAGAAGACCGGCGAGCCGACCAACCACGCCCGCAACCACGTCCGCCCCGAACTGGCCGCGCGCATCGACCTGGACGACCTGGTGCGCTGGCCGATGACCAAGGTGCTGCGGGATGCCGTCGGGGCGGACATCAGCCGCATCACGGACACCGTGGAGGCCCGGCTGGCCGATCCGGACACCGCACGACTGCTCCAAGTCCCGCTGCTCAGCCCGATCCTGCACTACACGGGCGTGACGTATGACGTGGACGGCCGGGTCCTCGACGTGGCGGTCATCCACTACCGGGGCGACCGCTTCTCCTTCACGGTGACCCTGGACGCCACCTGACCCGCCGCGCGCCACCAGGTCGTACCATGCCCACCGTGACGAACGACGACGCTCCGCTGCTCGCGGACCTCATGCCGTGGTCCGTCGCACCCTTGCGGCCGGGCCGCGCCTGGCCGACGGCGCCCGAGGCGGCCTCCCTGAGGGCCCGCTGGGACGCCCTGCTGAAGGCCGACGGCCCCGACCGGGAGGCCCTGTTCGAGCCGACGCGCTCGCGCACCCTGCACTCGTCGGTGGGGCAGCTGCCGGGCCGGCCGAGCGGCACGGGGAAGCTGGTGCGCGCCTCGGGCCCCTGCCCGGAGCCGGTACGCGTCCTGGCCGCCCCCTTCGACGAGCAGTGGCTGATCCCCGACCACCGGCTGATCGACACGGCACGCCCCGAGCTGTGGCGGGTGGCGGACGAGCACCAGGTCTTCGCCGTGGAGTCGATCGCCGACGCCCCGGGCCCGCCGCTGCTGGCGACGTCGCTGCCACCCGTCCTCCGATCCGGCCGCATCCGCCCGCTGTACCGCCGCCCCGGCGGCACGGAACCCAATCTGGCGCCGGGACTGCTGGAGCACCTGGGCGGCCGTCTCAGCCTGTCCCCCGGCCCGCTGGACGTCCTGGCGTGGACCCTGGCGACCGTGCGCCCGGATCTCACGGTCCCGCTCACCTCGGACGCCGGACTCTGGTCCCGGGGCGTGGAGTCGGGCCGCCGCATGCTGTGGCTGATGCGCCGCGACGGCGAACGCCCCAAGCTGCCGGGCGGCCGCCGCCCGTACGTCCGCGCCCCGCTCCCGTCCCTCCCCCACTCTCGACTTCGCTCGAGCGGGGGGACCCCCATCCTCACCGTGCACTACGACCGCGACGAGGAGGCCCTCCACCTCGACGAGGGCCGCGTCTCTCCGGTACCGCCGGCGGCCTGGGACTTCGAGGTCGCCGGGGTACGCGTCCTGGAACAGTGGTTCACGGCCCGCACCACACCCGCCGAGCCGGGCACCCTGGCCGCGATCGGCCCGGCCACCTGGCCCCAGACCCGCACGTCGGAGCTCCTGGAACTGATCACGGTCCTGTCCCTGCTGGCGGAACTGCGCCCCCAGCAGGCCGAGTTGCGGATGACGGCCCCGATCACGGCCACGGACCTGCGCACGGCGGGCGTACTCCCGGTCCCGGAGTCGGCCCGCAGGCCGGCCTCGGTACTGGACCACCACGAGGAGGGCCCGGAGGGCCAGTTCGCGCTGCTGTGACCCCCACCGGCCACGCCAGGCGGGTCCGGTGCGGTTCGGCAGCGCCCTGAAGGAGCGCGGGGCGATATCGACATGCGGCTCCGCCGCGATGGGGGTCCCCCCCCTGTTCGAGCGAAGCCGAGAACTTGGGGGAGCGACCAGCCACGACGGACCCGCGGACGACACACCGGACTTCCGGCGGAGCGCTCAGCGCGGCGCGAATCCGTCGAGCACCCGTTCCAACGCCCTCTGGAACACCGCCTCCAGATCGATCGGCCCCGCGTCCTCCGTGTACGCCGCCGCCATGTGCGGGTACGCGCCCGTGGCGATCCGGCTGCCCAGGTAGGCGATCCGGACCGCGTTCTCCTGCTCCTCCGACCAGGGGAGGGAGCGGGTGCGTTCGGCGGTTTCGAGTTCGTTCCTGACGTACGTCGTCACCACCCCGTTGAGCATCGCCACGAGTTCCATCTTCGTGCCGTAGGACGCCTCCAGCGGGTCCAGGCAGGCCAGGCAGTGTTCGAGATAGCGCAGGGCGTTCGGGCTGAAGCCGTACACCGGGGACATCAGGCGCGGCATCCAGGTGTGGCGGTGCATCAGGGCGCGGGTCTGGTTCGCGACCCGGAGCATGTCGGCACGCCAGTCGCCGCTCGGTTCCCAGAGCTCGTGCTCGGCGCTGACCGCGTCGACCATCAGCTCGTACAGGTCCTCCTTGCGGGGGACGTAGTTGTACAGCGACATCGTCCCGCAGCCGAGTTCGGCCGCGACGTGCCGCATCGACACCGCGTCCAGCCCTTGGGCATCGGCGATCCGGACGGCGGCGGCCGCGATGTCGGCGCGGGTGTAAGCCGGTTTCGGGCCACGGCCCGTGCGCTCGGGGCGCGCCCAGATCACCTCGGGTACGGCCCCTCGGAGTGCCATCGATCATCACCTCGCTCACCATGCTAGTTACGTACATCGTACGTAGTGCGCTATGGTCGACGCATGACTACCACGTACGCTGTACTTAGTGAGGGTCTGGAGAAGCGTTTCGGCGCTGTGCACGCCCTGCGTGGGCTGGATCTGGCCGTCGCGCAGGGCACGGTCTGCGGGCTGCTCGGCCCGAACGGGGCGGGGAAGACGACGGCCGTACGGCTGCTCACCACGCTGCTGCGGCCGGACACGGGCTCGGCCCGGGTCGCGGGCCACGACCTCGTACGGGAGGCGGCGGCCGTGCGGCGCCGGATCGGGGTCACGGGGCAGTACGCCTCGGTCGACGGGGATCTGACCGGGCGGGAGAACCTGCGGCTGTTCGCCCGGCTGCACCGGGTGCGCGGACCGGCCGAGCGGGCCGGTGAGCTGCTGGAGCGCCTCGGGCTGACCGAGGCCGCCGACCGGCCCGCCTCGACCTACTCGGGCGGGATGCGGCGCAGGCTGGACCTCGCGGCCAGCCTCGTACGCCGGCCCGACGTGCTGTTCCTCGACGAACCCACCACAGGACTCGACCCGGCCAGTCGCAACCGGATCTGGGACGCCGTGCGCGAGTTGAAGGCGGACGGCACGACCGTGCTGCTGACCACCCAGTACCTGGAGGAGGCCGACCGGCTCGCCGACGACATCGCCCTGGTGGACCGGGGCAGGGTCGCGCACACCGGCTCACCGGCCGAGCTCAAGTCGCTCATCGGGTCGTACGCGGAGGCCGTCGTCACCCACCCCGACGCGCTGGCGAAGGCCGCGGCCGTGCTCGACCGGCTCACCGGCACCGAGCCGGCCTTCGACCACGACCGGCACGCCGTCGGCGCGTTCACCACCGATCCGACGCTGACGCTCCCCCGCCTCGTGCGCGAACTCGACGCGGCGGGCGTGCCGCTGGTCGACGCCAGTCTGAAGCAGCCGACCCTCGACGACGTCTTCCTCCGGCTCACGGGCAGTAAGGAGCTTGCGGCATGAGCGAGCTGGCATACGACGGCACCGCTATGCTCGGCCGCCGGCTGCGGCAGCTCCGCAACAATCCGGGCCTGGTGGTCCTCACCCAGACCATGCCGATCACCATGCTGCTGTTCTTCGGGTACGTCTTCGGCAGCGCGCTCGCGATGCCCGGCCGGGAGTACCGCTCCTTCCTCGTCCCGGGGCTGCTGGTGGCGACCGCCGCCAACGGGATCATGACCGGCATGTTCCAGGCCGCCCAGGACTCGCACCGGGGCGTGATGGACCGCTTCCGTACGCTGCCGATGAGCCGGGCCGCCGTACCCCTGGGCCAGGCGGTGGCCGACCTCGTCGTCACGGCCGCCGGGACGGTGCCGTTCCTGCTGGTCGGGCTCGCGGTGGGCTGGCGGGTCGAGGGGTCTGCACCGGACGCGGTGGACGCGTTCGCCCTCCTGCTGCTGTTCCGGTTCGCCTGCACCTGGGCCGGGATCTTCCTCGGGCTGCTGACCCGCAGCGAGGAGGCGGCCGGTCAGCTGGGCAGTTCGACCTTCCTGCTGCCGATGCTGTCGAACGCGTACATCCCCACCGGCAACCTGCCGGGCTGGCTGCGCACGCTCGCCGAGTGGAACCCGATCAGCGCGGTGACCACGGCCCTGCGCGACCTCTTCGGGAACGCCCCGGTGCCGGACGGCGCCGCCTGGCCGGTGGCGCATCCCGTCGCCGGTTCGCTGGCCTGGTGCGCCGTGCTCATCGCCGTCTTCGCACCGCTCGCCGTTCACCGGTACGCGCACGGCCGATGACCCGCTGCTGACAGAACCGCCGGTCAAGGGGATGATCCCCCCTATGGACCGACTCCCGCCGCCCCTGGAGGGCATCACCGTCGTCGCCGTCGAACAGGCCGTGGCCGCGCCCTTCGCGACCCGGCAGCTCGCCGACCTGGGCGCCCGCGTCATCAAGGTCGAGCGGATCGACGGCGGCGACTTCGCGCGCGGGTACGACACCGCCGCCCGCGGTCTCGCCTCGCACTTCGTGTGGTGCAACCGGGGCAAGGAGTCCATCGCCCTCGACCTCAAGGACCCGCGCGGCCTCGACGTCGTGCGGCGGCTGGTCGCGGACGCGGACGTGTTCGTGCAGAACCTCGCGCAGGGGGCCGCCGCCCGGCTCGGGCTCGACGCGGCCACGCTGTGCGCCGCGCACCCGCGGCTGGTCGCCGTGGACATCTCGGGGTACGGGGCGTCCGGACCGTACGCGGACAAGCGGGCGTACGACATGCTCGTGCAGTGCGAGGCCGGGCTGGTGTCGGTGACCGGGACGCCCGAGCAGCCGGTGAAGGCCGGGATCCCGGCGGCGGACATCGCGGCGGCCATGTACGCCTTCTCCGGGGTGCTGGCCGCGCTGGTGCGGCGCGGGACGACCGGGCGCGGCGGGCCGGTCGAGGTGTCGATGCTGGAGGCCCTCGCCGAGTGGATGGGGCACCCCCTGCACCATGCGATGCACGGCGGCACTCCCCCGGCGCGCACCGGCCTCGCGCACGCCGTCATCGCACCCTACGACGCCTATCCGACGGCGGACGGGGGGCGGGTGCTGCTGTCGGTGCAGAACGACCGGGAGTGGCGTCGGCTCGCCGAACAGGTCATGGGACGGCCCGAGTTGGGGACCGACCCGGCGTACGCGACGAACGCCGCACGGGTCGCGAACCGGGAGCGCACCGACGAGCTGGTCGCCAAGGCGCTGGGCTCGCTGGATGCCGACGAGGCGCTGGCGCTGCTGGAGGACGCGGGCATCGCGTGCGCACGCCTGAGGGACCTGCACGAACTGGCGGAGCATCCGCAGCTGACGGCCCGAGAGCGGTGGCGGGAGGTGGGGACGCCCGTCGGACCGCTGCGGGCACTGCTCCCGCCCATCACCATGCCGGGCGGGGACGAGGCGCGGATGGGGGACGTACCCGCGCTCGGACAGCACACCGGGGCGCTGCTGCGTGCCGTGGGGATGACGGCCGATGAGATCGCAGCACTGCGCCGGGACGGCGTCGCGGCCTAGGGCCTGTTCGGCGGATCAGGTGGCAGAGAAGGACGGCGCGCGGGCGGGCCCCGGCGCGGGACTTCAGTGCTTGTGGCCGCCGAACAGCGAACGGCGCAGCCGGCGCAGCGGAGCGAAGAGGGAGACGCGGCTGACCCGCGCACCTCGGTCGCTGCGCTCGTGCGCGGCGTCACGTGCCGTCAGCTCACGCATCAGCGAGGTCGCCTCGGCCGTCTTCTGCTGCGGTACGGCGGGACCCGCCAGCACCGAAAGATGACGGTCGAGGCGCGAACTGGTCGCGCTGCTCCCGCATGTGATCGCAGGGACCCTCGCCCTGCTGCGCACTGTTATCTGCTCCATGTCACTCCCCACCCGTACGAGTCCACCCGGCCCGGGCAGGCTAACCCTATCGCCCCGGCCGGGCACGCGTGTATTGCGCTCACAGGATTCACCTTCCCCATAAAGGGGTTGACGATTACTCTCCGAATCCAACTGATTTCAGGGCGAGTTGGACAACGGGCTGAGTAGTGGGCTCTTCTGAGCCCCCGTCGGGTTCGACGGTTACGGCGAGTGACGTCGAGGACTTGCCGAGACCGGCCGCGATCAAGGGCGTGTCGCCCTCGAAGAGGCCGAGGGAGCGCGGTTGCGCATGGGGGCGCATGAGCCAGAGCTGGTGCACGCGTCCGCTGGGCAGGTCTCCGTACCCGCTGAGCGTGACAACGGCCCGCCCCTCGGATGCGGAGGCGATCACTCCGATACTTCCGCCCCGTCCGTCCTTGCCGCTGGTCGCGCGGGCGTCCGGAGCCGCCAGAACGTGGGCGATCTCACGCGCCTGCGTCCGCTCGGCATCGAGCCTGTCCTGGGTCCGGTTGGCCTGGACCGCGAACAGCCCGGCGACGACGAGCGCCGCGGCCGCGGTCGCCGTGGCGAACGGAACGAAGAAGGGGCGCGTCCGGGGCGTACGGGTGCGGGCCGGCGGCGGCTGCGTGCCCCAGACGTGCGGCGGCAGTTGGGGTGCGCGCTCCCGCGCCGGGGCGGACTCCTGCGGAGTCGCGCGCACGGCGGCCAGCACCCGGTCACGCATGGCGACCGGTGCCGGGGCGGCCGTGGACCAGGCCAGGCGCACCGCGTCCTCGGACAGGGCCCGCACCTCGGCGGCACAGCGGTCGCAGTCCGCGAGGTGTTTCTCGAAGCGGCGCCGCTCACCGGGTTCGAGGGCGTCCAGCGCATAGGGGGCGGCGAGCGAGTGCAGATCCTCGCGGTGGAAAAGCTTGTCGAGGACGCTCATGCGACACCTCCCAGGCACTTGCGCAGCTGGGTGAGTCCGTCGCGCATACGGGTCTTGACCGTGCCCAGCGGCAGAGAGAGCCGCTCGGCCACCTCACGGTACGTATAGCCGTCGTAATAAGCGAGGGTGACGGACTGACGCTGGAGCGTGGTGAGCCGGTCCAGGCAGCGGCGCACCCACTCGCGCTCCAGCCCTGCCTCGACCTCCTCGGTCACCTGGTCGAAGGCGGGGAACCCGGAGCGCATCGCCTCGCGTTGCTCGCGCTCACCGGCCGCGCGGGCGCTGCGCACCCGGTCGACCGCGCGACGGTGGGCGAGGGTGAGGACCCAGGAGAGCGCACTGCCCCGTCCGGGATCGAACCGGGCGGCGGAGCGCCAGAGTTCGAGCAGCACCTCCTGGGACACCTCCTCGGACTGAGCGGGGTCACGCACCACGCGGCGCACGAGCCCGAACACCGGACCCGACACCAGCCCGTACAAGTCTTCGAATGCCTTCTGGTCGCCGCCCGCCACGAGCACCAGCAGCTCGTCCGCCTCCACTCGGGCCCCCTCTCCCCCGTCGCACCCGGACCGTCCCGTCACACCAGGCATTCGCAACGAACGCACCTCCGGATGGGGTACGGATCAGCGGGCCGAAAACGCGGGTCGGAGAAGAAGAAAAGATTTTTTGCGTCGGACCAATCCGAACGGGCCCTCCGCTCCGTATACCCGTCCGTCAAGCAAGTTGGGACTGAGGACGGACGGCATGACACCTCTATTCTCCAGGAGCGGCACGGGTCGCAAGGGCCTTGTCACGCTCATCAGTGGTGCGCTGGCCGCCGGCGGGCTCGCAGCCGCCGGCGTCGCCACGCTGGAACCGGGGGTGGCATCCGCCTCCTCCCACCGGGAGGCCCCGCTCATCTCGGGCACTCCGCAGTACGACAACACGGACCTGTACGCGTTCGTCAGCCCGGACAAGCCGGACACTACGACGATCGTGTCGGACTACATCCCCTTCGAGGAGCCGGCCGGCGGCCCGAACTTCTACCAGTTCGCGGACGACGCCCAGTACGACATCCACATCGACAACAACGGTGACGCGAAAGACGACCTGATCTTCCGTTACACCTTCAAGACCAAGATCAAGAACAAGAACACGTTCCTCTACAACACGGGCGTGGTCGACAGCCTGAACGACCCGGACCTGAACGTCACGCAGTCGTACGACCTCGACCTCATCAAGCTCAAGAACGGCAGGCAGCAGTACAGGACGAGGGCCGCCAGCAACGTCCCGGTGGCCCCGTCGGACGTCGGCAAGGCGTCGATGCCGGACTACGCGAAGCTGCGTTCCCAGGCCATCTACAAGACCTCGAACGGCGGCGCGACCTTCGCCGGCCAGGCCGACGACCCGTTCTTCGCCGACCTGCGTGTCTTCGACCTGCTGTACGGCGGCAACCTCAGCGAGGTCGGCCGGGACACCCTCAAGGGCTACAACGTCAACACGATCGCCCTCCAGGTGCCCAACGACCTGATCCGGCAGTCGGCGAAGCGCCCGACCGTCGGCATCTACGCGACGACCCAGCGCAGGAACGCGCAGGGCTACTACTCGCAGGTGTCGCGCCTCGGCAACCCGCTGGTCAACGAGGTCGTCAACCCGCAGAAGGACAAGGACAAGTTCAACGCGTCCCAGCCCAAGGACGACGGGCAGTTCCTGAAGAACGTCACCAACCCCGAGCTGCCGAAGCTCATCGAGGCGATCTACAAGATCAAGGCACCGAAGGAGCCCCGCAACGACCTCGTCAGCGTGTTCCTCACGGGCGTCAAGGACCTCAACCAGGAGCAGCCGTACGCGACGCCGTCGGAGATGCTCCGCCTGAACACGTCCATCAAGCCCACCGCCAAGCCGAAGCGGCTCGGTGTCCTGGACGGCGACAACGCGGGCTTCCCGAACGGCCGTCGGCTTTCCGACGACGTGATCGACGAGGCGCTCCAGGTCGTGGAGGGCGAACTGGTCGGCTCCAAGAACGACCTCGGTGACGCGGTCGACAAGAACGACAAGAGCTTCGAGAAGTACTTCCCCTACGTGGCCGAGCCGACGGCCGGTTCGCGTGGTGCGCTCGCCAAGGGCACGACCAGCGGCACGGACGTGAAGAGCCAGCTCGGTGACGCGCTGCAGCCGGCGACCTCGTCGGCCGGCGGCTCCGACAACACGGTCCTGATCGCCGGCTCGGCGGCCTCGGGCGCGGCCGGGATCCTGCTGATCGGCACCGCCCTCGCGTGGTGGCGCCGCCGCATGCAGCGCTCGTACTGATCGATCCGCACCCCACCGACTGGCGCGGCCCGCGTACCCACATCCCCCACGGCGCGGGCCGCGCCACCCCCACGACTTCCACCGGCTTTCACCGAGTTCCATCGAGTTCCACCGAGCAGCGACCAGGCGACCTAGGAGAGGGCATGTCCCCGCGTACGAACGACAACGAGCCCGCCGCGCGGCCGGTGGACGCAGAGGGCGACCTGCCGGACACCGAGGCCCCGGACAGCAGGACCACGGACACGTCGGCTCCGGACACGGAGACCCCGGACACCGAGGTGGCCGCCTCCACGGAGGAGCACGACGCGGGGGACAGCGAAGCCACGAGCTCCACGGAGGGCGACGAGCGGGTCGAGGCCGTGCGGCGGGTCGGCGCCGCCGGGCGGCGCTGGCGGGCCGCCCGGCTCGCCGGATGTGCCGCTCTGCTGGCCGTGGCGATGACCGGCGGGGCGATCGCCCTCGGGGCCGCGCGGGACAAGGCGCCGGTGTCCGTGGCCGCTTCCAGTGCCGTCGATCCCGCGTTGCTGACCAGCGGAAGCCTCGACGCGAGCATCGCCGCCCTCCAGACCCATCTCCGGTCGCAGCCGAAGGACTACGGCAGCTGGGCCACCCTCGGCCTCGCCTACGTCGAACAGGCGCGGACCAAGGGTGACCCGTCCCGGTATCCGCAGGCGGAGAAGGCACTGCAGCGTTCCCTGAAGCTGGTCCCCGACAACGAACAGGCCCTCTGCGGCCGCGCCGCCCTGGCCGCCGCCCGGCACGACTTCAAGGACGCCCTGACCTACGCGGACAGGGTCCTGAAGGAGAACCCCTACAGCGAACGCGCCCTCTCCTCCCGTATCGACGCCCTCGTCGAACTCGGCCGGTACGACGAGGCCTCGAAGGCCGCCGACACCGCCGACGAGCGCCGCCCGGGAGTCCCCGTCTTCACGCGCTACGCCTATGTGCGCGAACTGCGCGGTGAGGTCGGCGCGGCACGGCAGGTACTGGAGCAGGCCCTGGCCGGCGCCACCTCGAAGGGCGACATCGCGTACGTCTCCGCCCAGCTCGGCCAACTCGCCTGGAACCAGGGCGACTACAAGACGGCCCTCACCTACTACGCCCGGTCCCTGGCCGCCGACGACAACTACCTCCCCGCCCTCGAAGGCCGGGCCCGCGCCCAGGCCGCGAGCGGCGACCGGGCCGACGCCATCAAGGGCATGGAGCTCGTCGTCTCCCGCTATCCGCTGCCCGGCCCCCTCGTCGAACTCGGCGAGCTGTACGAGGCCCGCGGCGCCGAAGGGGACAAGGCGAAGGCCGGCGACCAGTACGCCCTGGTCGAAGCCTGGATCGCCCTCGCCCGCGCCAACGGCGTCAACGCCGACCTCGACACCGCCCTCGCCGCCGCCGACCACGGCGACAAGGCCGAGGCCCTGCGCGCCGCACGCGCCGAGTGGGCCCGCCGCCACACCGTGCACACCGCGGACGCCCTCGCCTGGGCCCTGCACGTCAACGGCCACGACGAGGAGGCCCTGCCCTACGCCCGCCGGGCCACCGCCACCGGCTACCGCAACGCCTCCTTCCGCTACCACCGCGGCATGATCGAACTCGCCACGGGCCACAGGAACGACGCCCGCGCCTCCCTCAAGGCGGCCCTGAAGCTGAATCCCGGCTTCTCCCCCTTGGGCGCGAGCAAGGCCCGTACCGCGCTGAAGAACCTGGAGGCGGCCAAGTGACACCGCGTCGGGTGTTCGCCTCCGCCGCGGCCGTGCTGACGGCCGCCTGCGCGCTCGCGCTCGCCCCTTCCACGAGCGCGAGCGCGCACCCCCTCGGCAACTTCACCGTCAACCGCTACGACGGCCTGGTCGCCGCCCCCGGGCAGCTCCGCGTCGACCATGTCGAGGACCTGGCCGAGATCCCGGCCACCCAGGCCAAGCCCGACATCAAACGGCTGGGCATGACCGAGTGGGCGCGGCAGCGGTGCGAGAAGGCCGCGGAGGGCAGCAAGGTCACCGTCGACGGCCGTGCCACCGCCCTGTCCGCCGGCAGCAGCCACGCCCGGCTGCGCCCCGGCCAGGCCGGACTCAACACCCTCCGTGTGGAGTGCCGGTTCACCGCCCGGCTCCCCAAGGAAAGCACCGTGGCCCTCGGCTTCCACAGCGAGGGCGCGACCACCGGGCCCGGCTGGCGGGAGATCACGGCGCAGGGCGACCGGATGACCCTCACCTCCTCCGACGTCCCGAAGAAGTCCGTGTCGCACGAACTCACGAGCTACCCGAAGGACTTGCTCTCCTCCCCCGCGGACACCGTCACCGCCTCCCTGCGCGTGCGCCCCGGCGGGCCGGCCCTCACCGAGGAACGGCAGGACGCCCCCGCGGCCTCCGTGCTGCCCCGTGGCGCCGACCGCTGGACCCGCGCCCTGGACAACCTGGTCGCCCGCCACGACCTCACCGTCGGCTTCGCCTCCCTCGCCCTGCTCATCGCGATCGTCCTCGGCGCGATGCACGCCCTCGCCCCGGGCCACGGGAAGACCCTGATGGCCGCGACGGCGGCCGCCCGCGGCGGCAAGGCCCGGCTGAAGGACGTCCTGCCGCTCGCCGCCTCGGTCACGGTCACCCACACGCTCGGCGTCGTCGCCCTGGGCCTGCTCGTCACCGCCGGTTCGGCCGCCACCCCTTCGGTGATCGCCTGGCTCGGCATCGCGAGCGGCGTCCTGGTGACCGTGGCGGGCGCGAACCTCGTACGACGCGCCTGGCGCAACCGTGCCCACGCGCTTCACCACCACCCGCACAGGGACGGGCACACGCACACTCACGAGGAGGCTCCGGAGCGCCCGTTGGCCCTGGTCGGCGCGCACGGCGGGACGGCCTTCGCCGCGCACACCCACGACCACGACCACGACCACGGTGACGGCCACCACCACGGACATGACCACGGGCATGAGCAGGACCACAGCCATGGTCACGATCACGATCACAGCCACGATCACGATCACACCCACGGGCACGACCACACCCACGAACATGACCACGGGCACGACCACGACCACACCGTGGAACACACCCACGGCGGCTTCACCCACACCCACTCCACCGCCCCCACCCTCCGCGGCACGATCCTCCTCGGCTTCGCGGGCGGGCTCGTGCCCAGTCCGTCCGCCGTGGTGGTCCTCGTCGGCGCGGCGGCCCTCGGCCAGGCCTGGTTCGGGCTGCTGCTGGTCATCGCGTACGGGGTGGGGCTCGCCCTGACCCTCACCGCGGCCGGGTTCGCGGTCGTCAAGCTGGGTACGGGAATGACCCGGATGATGGACAGGCGCCCCCGCTGGACCACCCACCCGGTGGCCGGCCTGGTGCGCCGGACCATGCCCTTGGCGTCGGCGTTCGTCGTTCTGGCCCTCGGGGCCGGATTGGTACTCAAGGGGGCGGCATCAGCACTCGGCTGAGCTACTTTTGTGGAGATGTCACGCGAGATGCCGTGGGGGGCACGGGTGTCCGAAGAACCGGGCAGTGAACGTGTCGTCGCGGGCCGCTACCGGCTCCTGTCCCCGCTCGGCGAGGGCGGGATGGGAACCGTGTGGCGGGCCCGCGACGAGGTGCTGGACCGCGAGGTCGCCGTCAAGGAGGTGCGTGCCCCGGCCGGGCTGTCCGGCTCGGATGTCGAGCGGATGTACGCCCGCCTGGAGCGCGAGGCGTGGGCGGCGGCCAGGGTCACGAACCGCAACGTGGTGACGGTGTACGACGTGGCGATGGAGGGCGGCAGGCCCTGGATCGTCATGGAGCTGATCCGCGGTGTGTCGCTCGCCGACCAGTTGGAGGCCGAGGGGCCGATGTCCCCGCAGCGCGCCGCGCACATCGGCGCGGAGGTGCTGGCGGCGCTGCGTTCCGCGCACGCCGCCGGGGTGCTGCACCGGGACGTGAAGCCGGGCAACGTGCTGATCGCGAACGACGGCCGGGTGGTGCTCACCGACTTCGGCATCGCCACGGTGGAGGGCAGCTCCGCGCTGACCATGACCGGCGAGGTGATCGGCTCGCCCGAGTTCCTCGCCCCGGAGCGGGCGCTCGGCCGCGCGTTCGGCCCCGAGTCCGACCTGTGGTCCCTCGGCGTGATGCTGTACGCGACCGTCGAGGGCAGTTCCCCGTTCCGCCAGAACACCCCGCTCAGCACCCTGCGTGCCGTCGTGGACGAGGAGCTGCCGCCGCCACTGAGAGCCGGACCGCTCGCTCCCGTCATCGAGGGTCTGCTGCGCAAGGATCCCGCCGACCGGTTGCCGGCCGACGTGGCCGAGCGGGACCTGCGGCTCATCGCGGCGGGCGGCGCCCCGCGCGCGGACACGGCGCCCGGATCGCCGTACGCCCCGACCGTCGTGGCCCAGCCGCAACAGGGCTTCGGCACACCGCCGATGCCCGTGCCGACGCGGCCCGCGCCGACGGCGCCTGTCACGCGCACCACGGACGCACCACCGGACCGCGACCGACGGGCCACCGTCTTCCTGATCGCGGGCCTGGTCGCCGTCACGCTGGCGCTGGCCGGGCTGACGTACGCCCTGCTCAACCGCGACAACGGCGGTGACACGGGGAACAGCGGCGCGAGCAGCAGCCAGTCGGGCAGCAGCCTCAGCTCCCCCGCCCCTTCCCGCACCACCGACTCGGACACGGGTGCCCCGCCGCCCACCCCGAGCAGCACCCCGCCCAGCAGTCAGCCGGCCCAGTCCGTGCACGTCACGGTGAGCGGTGCGAACACGGAGTACTCCGGGGCCTGTCCGCCGCCGACCGAGCAGGCGCCCGCCTTCACGGCGACGTTCACGGTGGGGCGGCTGCCGGCGCAGGTGGAGTACCGGTGGGTGCTCAAGGACGGTTCGGTCTCCGACCCGGGGTGGAAGACACTGTCGTTCCCCTCGGGCGGCGGGAAGTCCCAGCAGAAGAAGGTGATCGTGACGACGTACTCCGAAAGCGGGACGATCCGGAACGCGATCAGCGTCGAGGTGCGCGGCCCGGTGCGTACGACGTCGAACTCGGTGCCGTTCTCGGTGACCTGCGCGACGACGGAGACCCCGACGGACGGGGCCTCCTCCTCGCCTTCGGCCTCGCCGTGACGGATCAGGCCGCGCTGGTGAGAACCGGCAGGTAGCCACCCGACTGGCCGGCGGCGGTCGGGTGGTACGACTGGCCGATGTTCAGCCAGTCGAGGCTGTGCAGCCAGGAGCTGCCGGAGCAGATCTCGTGGCCGGTGAAGGTGGAGCGGATGTCACCGAACACGAAGCCGTGGTCGGCGGCTCGCTTGGCAATAGCGGTGTCGAGGTAGTCGGCCGCGTCGTTGATCGCCGAGCGCTTGGTCTCGGACAGGCCGACGCATGTGGTGCCCAGCTTGTAGAAGCGGGGGTAGCCGAGCACGACCACGCGGGCGGACGGGGCCTTGGCACTGATCGCGTTGTAGACGTTGTCGAGCTTGCCGGGCAGCGTCGAGTCGACGTAGGCCTTCGCGGTGTTGATCCGGGACAGGCAGGTGCTGTCGGAGTTGAGGATGCAGGTCGTCATGACATCGGTGAAGCCCGCGTCGTTGCCGCCGATGGTGAGGGAGACGAGGGCGGTGGCGGAGCTGAGCGAGCCGAGCTGGTTCGCGAGGACGTCGTCCGTCGTGGCACCGGAGCAGGCGTTGAAGGCGAACGAGGACGGGGCGTGGGCCGCGTTCCACAGGTAGGGGTAGGCCTTGGTGCTGCGGCTGCAGCTGCCGCTCGAACTGATGTAGCTGCCCGCTCCGACGCCGGAGGAGTAGGAGTCACCGAGCGCCACATAGCCGCCGGCCGCAGCGAGTTGAGGGGACGCCTGCGCCACCGCGGCCCCGGTGAGGGCGAAGCCGGTGGCGAGGAGGAGCGAGGTCACGTATGCCGTAAAACGGAAACGTCTCATGGAACCTCCCTTTAGCAGGATCTCTGCCACAACTGTCGTAGCAACTACGCGAGTTGACGGGAAGTGTTCATGCCAAGACTTTTCAAGCCTCAACGAGATCGACCCCGGCCGTTCATGGGCCCTTGATGACATGCTTATGACAAATCTATTGACAGAACGTCAGTACCAACGATGTACGGCGACTTCCGCATCTTGACGGCCGGTGTTTCGCTGCGCGACATTGAAGCCCGGCATCCGGCGCTTCGGGGGGCAAAGTCGCCAATGCGGACCATACGGATCAAGTCAGCCTCGACGGACGACGCCGAGCGGGCGCGGACAGGACCAGGGAGGGACCTGTCGCCGCTGCTCGCGGGAGCCGCGACGGCCGTCGGCGGGGTCGGTGCGCTGCTCGCGCTCACCGACTCCGGCTCGCCGCTGCGCGCGCCGTTCACGCTGTTCTTCCTGCTCGCGGCGCCGGCTTCGGCCATCGCCGCGATCCTGCGGGGGCTGGATCCGTTCGGCCGGGTGCTCACCTCGGTGGCCGGTTCCGTGGTCCTGAACATGCTGGTGGCCGAGGGCATGCTGGCCGTGCACCACTGGTCGGCGCGCGGCGGAGTCGTCGCCGTGACCGTGCTCAGCCTGCTGCTCCTGCTGCCGGCACTGGCGCACCCACGCATTCTCGAACGGATCGGCACAACCCGTTCGAGTGGCGATACAACGTCCGACAAAGTTGTGTAACGGCCAAACCAACAAAAACGTGAGGCCCCGTTCCAGGTCTTGCCATACAGGTTCAATCGTCAATACCGTCGTACATCTCACCCGCATCGGTCCGTCACCACGCGGCTCCAGGGGAGGGCTCAGGGACCGCGACGTTCCGGCGCGGGGCGCGGTAGGGGGGTGCCGTGCTCGGTGACCGCACTTGTGACCGAGCCGTGCCGCGCGACCGGCTGTCGTTTTTTCGCGGCAGCCCGGCCAGCTTTGCCAGCTCACCCGCGTGCACGGAGATCCGTTCACCGTGCCGCACGTGAGAACCCCCCTTTCGAACCGGACACATAGCCGGGCCGCCCAGGGGCGGGCGGTCCACCGGACGAGAGGGACCAGACTCATGAGTTCTGTTCTGCGCCCGCCTGCTTCGGGCCAAGATCCGTTACTGACGGGCACATACCGGCCGATCTCCTCTCACCTTGCCATCGCGCCACCGGTGAGCGTGGTGATCCCCGCCATGAATGAGGCGGAGAATCTCCCCTACGTCTTCAAGACGCTTCCGGACTGGATACACGAAGTCGTTCTCGTGGACGGCAATTCCACGGACGACACCGTCGAAGTGGCCCGTGAGCTGTGGCCGAAGGTCAACGTCGTCGAACAGCGGGGCAAGGGCAAGGGGGATGCCCTGATCACCGGGTTCGAGGCCTGCACCGGCGACATCATCGTGATGGTCGACGCGGACGGCTCGGCCGACGGCAACGAGATCGTGTCGTACGTCTCCGCCCTGGTCTCGGGCGCCGACTTCGCCAAGGGCTCGCGATTCGCCAACGGCGGCGGCACGGACGACATGACCTTCATCCGCAAGCTCGGCAACTGGGCGCTGTGCACCATCGTCAACCGCAAGTTCGGCGCCCGCTACACCGATCTCTGCTACGGATACAACGCGTTCTGGCGGCACTGCCTCGACAAGATCGACCTCGACTGCACCGGATTCGAGGTCGAGACCCTCATGAACATCCGGGTCGTCAAGGCGGGACTGAAGGTGCAGGAGATACCCAGCCACGAGTACCTCCGCATCCACGGCGCGAGCAATCTGCGGGCCGTGCGGGACGGGTTCCGGGTGCTCAGGGTGATCCTCGGCGAACGTTCCAACCGGCGTGCGCTGCGGCGCCGCGCGCACCAGTCGCCGATGCTGGACACGGGCCGGGGAGAGGTGTCTTGAGCGGGCCCGACATCCCCGGCATCTCTGTCGTGATCTGCGTGTACACCGAGGACCGCTGGGAGGACATCCTCGCGGCGGTCTCCTCGGTGCGTACGCAGTCCCGACCCGCGCTGGAGACACTCCTGGTCGTCGACCACAACCGGGCGCTCCTGGAGCGGCTCACCAGGGAGTACAAGGAGGCCGACGAGGTACGGGTGCTCGCCAACGCGGGCCCCCGCGGCCTGTCCGCCGGACGCAACACCGGCATCGCGGCATCGCGCGGCGAGGTGATCGCCTTCCTGGACGACGACGCCGTGGCCGAGCGGGACTGGCTGCGCCGCTTCGCCGAGGGGTACGCCGACCCGCGGGTGATGGCCGTCGGCGGCCGGACGATGCCGATCTGGGCATCGGGCCGCCGCCCGGACTGGTTCCCGGAGGAGTTCGACTGGGTGGTGGGCTGCACCTACAAGGGGCTGCCGCCGGGCCGGGTCCGGGTGCGCAACGTCCTCGGCGGAAACGCTTCTTTCCGTCGAACGGCGTTCGACGCGGCGGGCGGCTTCGCCACCGGTATCGGCCGCGACGGCGACAAGCGGCCGCTGGGCTGCGAGGAGACGGAGCTGTGCATCCGCCTCACCCGCGCCCGGCCGGACGCGGTCCTGCTGATCGACGACCGGGCGGTGATCCACCACCGGGTGCCCGAGGCACGCGAGCACTTCGGGTACTTCCGCACCCGCGCCTACGCCGAAGGCCTGTCGAAGGCGCTGGTGGCGCGGAGCGTGGGCGCGGACAAGGGGCTCGAGTCGGAACGCCGGTACACCACGCGTGTGCTGCCCGCGGGGGTCGCTCGTGGCCTGCGGGACGCCCTGCTGGCACGGCCGGGCGGCGCCGGCCGGGCCGGGGCGATCGTCGCCGGGGTACTCACCGCGGCGGGCGGGTACGTGGTGGGGAGCGTCCGGGCGCGCCGGGGCGGGGCCGTCTTCTCGGTGGTGGACATCGAAGGGGGAGCCGAAGCGGGAGCCGAGGGGGGAATCGAGAGGGGAATCGAGGGGGAAGCACATGGCTGAAGCACGCGTGCCGATTCTCATGTACCACTCGGTGGCGACCGCGCCGAACGACGCCACCCGCGCCCTGTCGGTCGCCCCGGAGGCGTTCGCGCAGCAGATGGCGCTGATCGACGACCTGGGCTTCAACCCGGTCGGCACGGCCGAGCTGGCGGCGAGCTGGCGCACGGGGAAGCCACTGCCCGAGCACCCGGTCCTGATCACCTTCGACGACGGCTACGAGGGCGTCCACCGGCACGCCCGGCCCGTCCTGCGCAAGCACGGCTTCGCGGCGACGCTGTTCGTCTCGACCGGCTGGATCAGGGGCGCGTACGACACCGGGGGCGGCCTGGACACCATGCTCGACTGGCACCAGGTGCGGGAGCTCGCGGGCTCCGGCGTCGAGATCGGCGGCCACAGCCACACCCACCCGCAGCTCGACCAGCTCGACGACGATCGTCTGCGCTCCGAGCTGGTGCGCTGCAAGGAGATCGCCGCCGACGAACTGGGCACCGCGCCGCTCTCGTTCGCCTACCCCTACGGCTACTCCAGCCGCCGGGTGCGCCACGCCGTGCGGGAGGCCGGGTTCGCCCAGGCGCTCGCCGTCGGCAACGGGCTCGCCCGCCGCGGCCAGGGGCCGTACGCCCTGCAACGGGTGACCGTGCGCCGCAGCACGGACGCCCAGGAGTTCGAGCGGCTGCTCGAAGGCCGTTCGATCACCCGCAACTTCGCCAGGGACCGTGCCCTCACCAAGGGGTACGCCGTCCTCCGCAGAGCACGCCAGGTCCGCCGGAAGGCCATCCGTTCCCGTGTCTGACACGACGACCACAACCGAGGCCGCTTCACCCGGGACACAGGCGCCCGAGCAGTCGGGGCGCCGTCTGCGCCTGCCCGGACGGGGCCGGTCACCCGGCGGCAACCCACTGTTCCGGAACGCCTACGCCCTGATGCTCAACACCGGCATCTCCGCCGTCCTCGGGCTCGGCTTCTGGCTGGCCGCGGCCCGCTACTACTCCGAGTCGGCGGTCGGCCAGGGCTCCGCAGCGATCGCCGCGATGAAGCTCCTCGCGGGCCTGACCGCGGTGACCCTGACCGGCGCCCTGGCCCGCTTCATCCCGGTCGCCGGGCGCCACACCGGACGGCTCATCTTCCGTACGTACGCGGGCAGTTCGCTGATCGTGGCACTGGCCGCGGGCGTCTTCCTGATGACACTGGACGTGTGGGGGCCGTCGTACCGGTTCCTGCACGGGCCGCTCAACGGGCTCGGCTTCGCCGTGGCCGTCGTCGCCTGGAACCTGCTCACCCTCCAGGACGGCGTGCTGACCGGGCTGCGCAGCGCGCCCTGGGTGCCGGTGGGCAACACCGTGTTCTCGGCGGTGAAGCTGGGGCTGCTCGTCGCGTTCGCGGTGGCGATCCCGACCACCGGTGTCTTCGTCTCCTGGGTCACCGCGATCGCCACCTCCGTGGTGCCGCTCGGCTGGCTGGTGTTCCGGCGCCTGGTGCCCCGGCACATCAAGGCGACCGAGGAGCACGCGAAACCGCCCACGCTGAAGGAGATCGGCCGGTTCCTCGCCGGCGACTACACCGGCTCGCTGTTCTCGCTCGCCGTGGTCTACCTCGTCCCGGTGATCATCGCCGCGCAGGTCAGCTCCGAGGACAACGCGTACTTCTACATCACCACCACGATCGGCGGCACGGTCAACCTGCTCGCCATCAACATGGGCGCCTCCCTGACCGTCGAGGGCTCGCACGAGCCCGCCCGGCTGGCCGCCAACACCCGGGCGGCGCTGCGTCGGATGGCCCGGCTCATGCTGCCGATCTGCGGGCTGCTCTTCGTCGGGGCGCCATGGATCCTCGGCGTGTTCGGCACGGGCTACGCGGACGCGGCGACACCGCTGCTGCGCTGGTTCGCGGTCGGCGCGCTGCTGCGGGTCGTCATGGAGACCTACTTCGCCGTGCTGCGCGCCCAGAGCCGCACCGCCGGACTCGCCTGGCTGCAGGGGCTGTTGTGTGTGCTGGTCCTCGGCCTGACGCTGCTGCTGCTCCCCCGTATGGGGCTGACCGGCGCGGGCGTCGCCGAGATCTCCAGCCTGGCGGTGATCGTGACGATCGCCGCGCCCCGGCTGTGGAAGACGGTCAGGGCCACGCCCGCCGAGGTCCCGGAGTCGGCGGCACCCGACGGAGACCTCGCCGACCTGGGGGCGCGCGAGGTCCCCGCCTCCACCCAGTCGGGCCGGCGCGCTCCGGCCTGGGCGTTGGACAGCGACACCCTCGCCCTGGGCATCCACGTCGACTTCGACCACCAGGAGCGCCGCCCCGACGTGCGCCCCGGTCCGGGCACCCCGCCCACGGGTACACCGGTGGTGCATCCGGACCGGCCGACCTGGGCGCTGCGGCCCCGGCCGCCGGAGGCATGGGGACTGCCGGTCGAGGAGAGGGAACCGGGAGCGGAGGCATCGCTGGGACCGGCCGAGGCCTCGCTGCTGAAGGAGGCGGAGGTCGACGCGCCGTTCGAGAACGCCCTCGCACCGGAGGCCGCTGCCACGCCCGGGGAAGTCGCCGCCGTACGGGCAAAGGACCCGCCCGAGACTCCGGTTCCCCCGCTGCGTGACCGTCTGATGCCCACCCGTCCCGGAGTCGTCCTCGGCTGTCTGCTGATCGCCGCGCTCCTGCTGTACTGGGTACCGGCCCTGCGGCTCGGCGAGTCCGACCTGGACGAGATGGGCGGGCTCGGCCTGATCTCCGTGCTGCCGATGCCCACGCTGGTCGGGGCGGCGCTGCTCATCGCGGTGTTCGCCTCCCTGCTCTGGCTGCGCCGCGAGCACCGGGCGCTGCTGCTGGTCACACTCCTGGCGACCGTGGTGTCACTGCACGCCCTGCCCGCCGTCATCGAGACCGAACCACGGTTCGCGACGGCCTGGCAGCACCTCGGGTTCATCGACTACATCGACCGCACCGGGTCCGCCGTGCCGGACCTGGACGCGCGCTGGAGCTGGCCGGGCTTCTTCGCGGCGGCCGCGTTCGTCGCCCGGGCGTGCGGGGTCACCGACTTCACCGAGATCATCCGCTGGTGGCCGCTGGCCATCCAGCTCGCCTATCTGGCTCCGATGTTCCTGCTCGTGCGCTCGATGCGGGCGAGCTGGCGGGCCAGGTGGACCGGCATCTGGATCTTCGTGCTCGGCGGCTGGGTAGGCCAGGACTACTTCTCCCCGCAGGGCTTCACCTATCTCCTCTACCTCGCCTTCGTGGCGATCCTCCTCGTCTGGTTCCGCGCCCCGCGCGTGATCTGGACGAAGTTCCGCCCCGGCGAGGCGGAGGTCGAGCCGACGGACCGGCGGCAGCGAGCCGTACTGCTCATGGTCCTCATCGGCCTGTACGCGGCGAGCGTCCCGGCGCACCAGCTCACCCCGTTCGTGATGCTGGGCGTGCTGACGGTGCTGGTCCTGATCGGCAGGTCGGAGCTGCGCGGTCTGCCGATCCTGTTCGGGGTGCTGGCCGCGGTGTGGCTCGGCTTCATGGCGGAGCCGTACTGGTCCGGGCACTTCAACGACCTGTTCGGCGGGGTCGGCGGGGTCGGCAGCAATGTGTCGACCTCCGTCTCCGGCCGTATCCAAGGCGGCAGTTCGACCCACAAGCTGGTCCTCTACACGCGGGTGCTGCTGGCCGGCGGGGTGATGGCCTTCGCCTGCTGGGGCTGGTGGCGGCGGCGCGACCACAAGTACCGCGAGCGGTCGCTCCTCGTCCTCACCTTCGTCCCGTTCCTGGGCTTCGGCATGCAGTCGTACGGCGGCGAAATGGCCCTGCGCGTCTTCATGTTCGCCCTGCCGGGCGCGGCGCTCCTCGGCGCCCTCGCGCTGTTCCCGCGCACCGGCGTCACCGCGAAGGAGCGCGAGAAGGACCGGGTCAGCCTGGCGCCGCTGGCCGCGCTCATGGCGGGCCTGCTGCTCATGGGCGGCTTCCTGGTGGCCCGCTGGGGCAACGAACCGTTCGAGCGGATCCGGCCCGGCGAGGTCGCGGCCATGGACTATGTGTACGCCCATGACAGGCCGACCGTGCGGCTGCTGTGGCTGAGCAACGACACGGTGAACAACGTGACGCCGGCGATGCCGTGGGGCACGAAGGACATGGAACGCGTCAACTATGTGCCGACGCTGGCACCGACCGACCCGGTCCTGGTGTCCGGCCTGGTCAAGTCACTCAAGGACGCGGGCCCGAACTCGTACCTGATGCTCAACAGGAGCCAGATCACCTACCTCCGGATGGACGTGGGCTACTCGGCTTCCTGGGAGTCCCGGCTGGTCCAGAACCTGGACAACCGGCAGGAGCTGAAGAAGGTCCTGGTCAACGACGACGTCACCATGTACGCGATGCGCAGGCAACCCACGGGCGAGGTGCCGCGGCCGGATCCGGGACCGATCGGACCGCGGGTGACGTGGACGCCGTGGTCCGTGGTCGGCGGGCTCGCGGCCGTCGCGCTGATCCTGCTGCTCACCGCGCGCGAGGTGGTCCGGGTCGCGGTGCGGCCCGGGGTGCGTCAACTGCGCTGGCTGCAGAGCAGTTTCTGGTTCTCGCTGCCCCTGCTGGCGGTCCTGCTGGCCTCGCTGGTGCAGCGGTTCCTGACCATGAAATGAGGCCGGAGTGGCCCGGCCGGACTACCGGTCGAGCCACTTCACCTCGTACGCGTGCATGTCGAACCGCTTCCCGTCGACCTGCGCGCTGATCGTCCGGTCGAGGGTGTTGACCACCAGGACCGTCTTGTCGCTCGCGAGGACGCGTACGTTGGGCGCGTCGTCCTCGGCTACGGACACGGTCTCGTACCTGGTGCCCGGCGGGAACGCCTTGCCGAACCTCGACACCAGGTCGTACAGGGGGAGCTCCTTGCCCCCGTCCCCGCTGCCGGTCGGCGTCCACAGGCAGCCGGCGCAGCCGGTGCCCTTCTCCTCCTCCGGGTTCCAGTAGAAGCCGGAGTCGGCGCCGCCCTTGACCATGGCGATCATTCCGGTGGCCTGGACGGCGACGCGGTGGGTCTCGGACCAGCCCTTGCGGTCGTCGTTGCCGTCGGCGGGCTCCACGTAGTACTCGGCCCACCACAGGGGCAGGTCGTGGGTCTGCCGCCGCACCCACTCGCTCACCGCCGTGAGCTTGTCGGTGGCCGCGAACTCGTCGGGCAGCATGTCGTCGTCGTTGGTGTAGCTGGAGCCGTCGACGACCACGAAGTCGGCGCCGGCCCGGTGCGTGTTCCAGTAGTCGAAGGCGTCGAGAACCCGCTGGTCCATGGCACCCCAGGCGCCCCGGAGCGCGGTCGACGCGTTCTCCTTCTGCCGCGGGTCCACGCTGTCCATGACGAGATAGGGCCCGCCCACCATGATGTCCTTGTCGACCTTCTTCAACGCCTTGTAGACGAGGTTGTAGAGCTTCGTGTAGCCCTCGTAGTCCCAGCGGCCCTCGGCGTTGTTCCAGAAGCCCTTGAACTCGTTCCAGACGATGAAGTGGCGTACGTCCGGATAGCGCTTGGCGACGGTGGCGGCGAGGTCGGCGAAGTCCTGGTAGTGCGCGGGGGTCGGGGCGGTCTCCAGCGCGGCCTGGCTCCAGTTCGTGTTGTCGACGCCGGCCTTGCCGCCCTTCATCCAGTCCGGGGAGCAGCACAGCGTGATCACCGGGGTGGCGCCGGACCTGCGCATGAAGTCGATACGGCGGTCCAGCGCGCCGAAGTCGTAACGCCCCTCGACCGGCTCGGGGTTGTCGGCGCCCCAGCCCATGATGTGCTGGTTCTGCGGCAGTCCGCCGTTCCTCGCCAGCAGCTCCTCCACCCGCCCGGTGGCCGCGTCACTGCCCTCGTCGGCGCTGTACTGGGTGTGGGTGAAGCCCCAGCCCACGTACGGCTCCGGCCTGCCCTGCGGTGTGGCCGGCGTGCCGTGCACCCTGTCGCCGTCGCGGGAGGTGCCCGCGGTGCTCGCGCCGCTCCCCGGAAGCGTGCTGATCAGGGTCACCACCAGGGCCAGAGCGGCCACTCCCACACCGAGCAGGGCGGTGAGCCGCCACCGCCGAGTCCCCGGATTCCACCCATGACGTCCCATCAAGGACAACAGTAATGGCGGATTTCGCGTATGGGGGAGGTCTTGGGAACACCGGGAACAAGCGGCGGAAATGCAGTGCACGGAGCGCGTCGGTGCCGGATCATGGCGGCATGTCTGCGAACCCACACGACGCTCTGCCGATCCGGCTCAACGTCGACGACTCCGACTCGCCGTCCGACGTCGTCGACGCGCTGTTCCTCGGCCGCTTCGCGACGGGCGAGCAACCCTACTCGCACGCGGCCAACATCGACCGCGTGCGCTCCGGCGCGACCCTCCTGCCGCAGGACGCCCGGGTGTTGCGCGTGGCCCGCGACGACGACCGCAGTGCGACGTTGGCCGAGGGGGACGGCTGGACGCTCCTAGTCTCCCGATGGAACCGGGGCGCGGACGTCACCGTGACCGCGACCAGCGCCGAACTGGCCAAGAAGGTCCTCGACCAGGCCACGGACGGCGCGACGGACGAGCCCGAACCGCAGCCGGAGAACGTGACGATGGGCTTCTGGTACGTGTCGCCGAGGCGCGGCCCGCACCGCACGACCCGTCAGATCTCCGCGGGCACATGGGACGAGGTCCGGCCCAACTACACCGCACCGGTCGCGGACGCCATGGACCGCCTGATGAAGACGACCCCGGAGGACATCGCGGGCCGCCTCCTGCTGCTCCACGGTCCGCCGGGCACCGGCAAGACCTCGGCCCTGCGCACCCTGGCCCGCTCCTGGCGGGACTGGTGTCAGGTGGACTGCGTGCTCGACCCCGAGCGCCTCTTCTCCGACGTCGGCTACCTGATGGACATCGCGATCGGCGAGGAGGACGCGGCGGGCAAGGGACGCTGGCGGCTGCTGCTCCTGGAGGACTGCGACGAACTGATCCGCGGCGAGGCCAGGCACACCGCGGGCCAGGCGCTGTCCCGCCTGCTCAACCTCACCGACGGCCTGCTGGGCCAGGGCCGCAACGTCCTGGTCGGCGTCACCACCAACGAGGACTTGGAACGCCTCCACCCCGCCGTGGTCCGCCCCGGCCGCTGCCTGGCCCGCATCGAGGTGGGCCCGCTCACCCGCCGGGAGGCGGTGGCCTGGCTGGGCAAGGAGGAGGGCGTGGGCCGGGAGGGCGCGACGCTGGCGGAGCTGTACGCACTGCGCCGGGGCACCTCGCCGACATCGGTACCGGGGGCGCGGGACGGGGCGGACGCGGGGCTGTATCTGTAGAAGGATCCGTCGGAGGATCCGCAGGAGGTCCCCGCCGCCGGCCGGTGCTTTGATGGACGTATGACCCTGTACGTCGGCACGTCGGGGTGGCAGTACAAGGACTGGCGGGGCGTCCTTTACCCCGCCGACGTGCCCGTGCGGCTGTGGCTGGAGGAGTACACGGCGCGCTTCGCCACAGTGGAGATCAATAACGCCTTCTACCGGCTGCCGACGCGGGAGAACTTCGAGGTCTGGCGGGGCCGGGTGCCGGACGACTTCGTGGTGGCGGTGAAGGCGAGCCGCTACCTCACTCACATCAAGCGGCTGAAGGACCCGGAGGAACCGGTGAACCGCCTGATGACACACGCGGCCGGCCTGGGCGACCGCCTCGGCCCGGTCCTCCTCCAGCTCCCGCCGACCCTGCGCGCCGACCCCGGCCTCCTGGACACCTGCCTCGCCTGCTTCCCGCCGGGCACGAGGATCGTGGTCGAGCCCCGCCACGACTCGTGGTGGACACCGGAGACCCGCACGGTCCTGGAGTCCCGGGGCGCCGCCCTGTGCTGGGCCGACGTCCAGGCCCACCCGGTCACCCCGCTGTGGCGCACCACGGACTGGGGCTACGTCCGCTTCCACGAGGGCCGCGCCACGCCGTGGCCGCGCTACGGCCGACGGTCACTGGAGACGTGGGTGGACCGGATCGCGACGACCTGGTCCGACAGCCACGATGTGTACGCGTATTTCAACAACGACCCAGGCGGTGCAGCGGTGGAGGACGCGGTGACGTTCGGGAGGGCAGCGGGGAGGGCGGGGCTGACGGCGACACGGACACCGGAGCTCAGCTCACTTCACCTCTCCCCGTAAGCCGCCCGCAGGGCGTCCCGCACCGCGGCCAGAGCCGCCGCCTCGTCCAGCCCGAGCCGCCGAACACGCTCGACGTAAGCCTGAGCAGCCGACGCCGCTTCACGCACCGCCGCCGAGCCCGCAGCGGCGACGAACGTTCCGTTGCGCCCCCGCGTCTCGATCACCCCGTCCGTCTCCAGCGCCCGGTACGCCTTGGCCACCGTGTTCACCGCGAGCCCCAGCGACTCGGCCAGCCCCCGCACGGTCGGCAGCCGGTACCCCACCGGCAGCACCCCCGACCGCGCCTGCTCGGAAATCTGCGCCCGCACCTGCTCGTACGGCGGCGCGCCGTCGTCGATGTGGATCTTCAAGGTCACGGGGCCGATTGTCCCGCACCCACCGGAAAATGAGAGGCATCCCGGTCCGGATCCGGCCTAGCGTGCACCCTCATGACAGTGATCGTGCGCGCCCTGAACCCAGATGTCCCGGCCGACACCGAGGGCTTCGCCAGAGTCCGCCATCTCGCCCTTCCGTACATCCTGTTCACCCCCGACTCGGTCCGTCACCTCCTCACCCGAAGCCACCCCGACGCCCACTTCCGCTCGCTCGTCGCGGTCGAGGACGGCGAGGTGATCGGCGCGGCCCAGGTCGCCATCGCGCACGACAGCCCCGATCCCGGCCAGGGGTATCTCAACGTCTACGTGCGCCCGGACCGGACCCACCGCGGTGCCGGCCGGCTCCTGGTGCGGGCAGGCGAGGAGCACCTCGCCGGCGTCGGCGCGGTCAAAGTGTTCAGCTGGGTCCTGGACGAACCGGCCAATCGCGCCTTCGCCGAGCGGCACGACTACACGAGGGGGCGCCCCGCCCACTTCCTCCGCCTCGACCTGGCGAACAGCACCCTTCCGCCGCTCCCCGACGTCCCGCAGGGCGTCGAGCTGCGCACGGCCGCCGACTTCGCGGACGATCCGCGGCCGTTGTTCGAACTGGACGCGGAGACGGTGACGGACGAACCCGGTGAGGTCGCCCTCGAGTTCACGGACTACGACGCCTGGCTCGAACAGAACTGGAAGCATCCGCTGCTCAGCCACGAGCTGACCATGGCCGCGGTCGTCGACGGCCGTCCGGTCGCCTTCAGCGTCGCCTACACCGACGGCGCCACCCGCTACTCCACCGCGATGACCGGTACCGCCCGTGCCCACCGCGGCCGCGGCCTGGCCAAGCTCGCCAAGATCCACTCCCTGTACCGGGCCCGCGCCGCCGGCCTCACCGAGGCCTTCACCGGCAACGACGCGGGCAACGACCCGATGATCGCGATCAACAAGTGGCTCGGGTACGAGATCTGCGCGACGGAGGTGCGCTATGTCCGCGAACTCGGCTGAGCAGGCGGCTCTCGTGGACGTCGTCCTGGTCAAGGGCGGCCGTACGAAGATCCGTTACCCGGCGGTGCTGCTCGGCGACGACGGTGTCCGCGTCTGTGTGCGGGCCCCGTGGGCGGGCGAGGGTGTCCGTGACTTCGGCTTCGTACGCTTCGAACCGGGGGACGTGTTCACCGAGCACTACTGGCGCGACCGCTGGTACGCCGTGAAGGAGATCCGCACGTCCGACGGTGCGCTCAAGGGCTGGTACTGCGACATCGCCCGGCCCGCGACGCTCTCCGGCACGGACCTGGTCGTCGAGGACCTCGACCTGGACCTGTGGCGCTCCGCCGACGGCACGGACGTACGACGCCTGGACGAGGACGAGTTCGCGGAGAGCGGCCTGGCCGAGAAGGACCCGCGGGCCGCCGCTGCCGCCGTGGCCGCGCTCGACGAACTGGAGTCACTCGCCCGTGCGGGCGGCTTCGAGGCCCTGCTCGCCTGACGCGGCGCCGGGCTCACACCGTCGCCACCACCGCGTACCGCTCGTCGTCCACCCGCTTCCCCCACAGCCGTACGTCCTCCGACAGCCGCTCCACGCTCACGTGCCCGGCGAGCGGCTCCAGGAGACCGACGAGCCGCTGGGCGGGTATGCCGACCGGGCTGACCGTCCCCCACACGCCCTCGACCAGCACGAGCCGCCCTCCCGGCCGCAGCAGCCCGCGCCAGTGCCGCAGCACGCGGGCGGGGCCGGGCAGCGTCCACAGCACGTGCCGGACCAGCACGACGTCGTAGCGCTGCTCCCCCACCGGAGGTGCCGCCGCGTCGCCGACGAGGAACACCGCGTCACGCCCGGCGAGCTTGGCGCGGGCCAGCTCCACCATGGCCGGGGACAGGTCGACGCCGGTGACGCGGTGTCCCCGCTCGGCGGCGAGGAGCGACAGGCTGCCCGTGCCGCAGCCGAGGTCGAGGACGTCGGCTGGGCGTCCGGGCAGCCATGCGCCGAGCCTGGCCGCCCAGGCCGCACGCACCTCGGGGTCGCGCAGTCCGTGGTCCGGCTCCTGGTCGAAGGCGGCGGCCTCGGCATCCCAGTCGACACTCACCGCGGCCGTGTTCTCACTCTCATCGTTCATGTTCGCAAGAGTGACACCCACCACTGACAGACGGCCGCCGATGAGTCACCCTCCCCGGAAGGGTCTACCTCCGTGCCGACGCGGAACTCGGTAGGCGCTGAAGGAGGCCGCCATGCGCCGCATGACCGTGCAGAAGCCGCTGAAGAGAACCGACAGCCGCCGGATCCGCGAGAAATCCGACGAGCGCCCCGCCGGACGCCCGGAAGTGCGAAAGGACATCGCACGCACCTGGTGGCCGGACGGCTGACGCGCGCCGGTCAGTCCAGTCGCTTGCGATAGTGGATGCGGTCGTACGGTCCGTCGACACGACGCCCCAGCACCTCGTAGCCGTACTTCGGGTAGATCTTCTGGTTCTCCCACATCATCACGTTCGTGTAGAGCCTGACCTCGGTCAGTCCCAGCTCACGCGCGCGTGCGTCGACGAAGTGCAGCAGCCGTCGCCCGACACCCCTGCCGTGGGCGTCGGGATGCACGGCGATGCTGTCGAGGAAGAGATGGTCCAAACGCGCCTCGATCACCACGAGGCCGATCACGGGATCCCCGGTGACGAAGACCTTCCCCGCGGCCACATTCGCCGCGTGGTCCGCCCGCATGGGCTGCGGCACCACCCCGATGCGCTCGATGTAATCGTGGTAGGCCGCGTCGGTCACGGCCTTCAGGGCCGGTACGTCGGCGGCAACCGCCGGCCGGATCTCGTCATTCGCCATGCCACGCACGCTACCTACCTCAGGGCAGCCTGAGCGCTTCCTTAACGCCACCATAAGGATCTCCCTCACCCGCCTCCAGCAGGCGATTTCACGGTTTCTCGGGGCTAGTTTCTGATCACCCCCACAGGATTCGCCCCACGCGCCAGGACCGTTCCGAGGAGTTCCCGCATGCCCGTACGCCGTAAGGTCGTCGTCGCCGTCCTCGGCGTGGTCCCGCTCGCCGTCACCGTGCTCGCCGCCGCGCCCGCCTCGGCGCACGGCTCGATGGGTGACCCGGTCAGCCGGGTGGCCCAGTGCTACGCGGAGGGCCCGGAGAGCCCGGAGTCGGGGGCCTGCGGGGCGGCTGTCGCGGCAGGCGGCACTCAGGCGTTCTACGACTGGAACGGCATCCGCATCGGCGACGCGAACGGGCGGCACCAGGCGCTGATCCCGGACGGCAGGCTGTGCAGCGCGAACAACGAGGAGTTCAAGGGCCTCGACCTGGCGCGCGCCGACTGGCCGGCGACAAAGGTGAGCAGTGGGTCGTACACCTTCAAGTACCGCGTGACCGCCCCGCACAAGGGCACCTTCAAGGTCTATGTCACCAAGCCCGGTTACGACCCGTCGAAGCCGCTCGCCTGGGCAGGCCTCGACCTGGCGCACCCGGTCGCGACGGCCACCGACCCGGTCGCCTCGGGCGGGTTCTACACGTTCTCCGGCTCTCTCCCCGAGCGGTCCGGCAGGCAGCTTCTGTATGCGATCTGGCAGCGCTCGGACAGCCCTGAGGCGTTCTACTCCTGCTCGGACATCACCTTCGGCGGCGGGAACGGCGGTGGCGGCGGTACTGGTACCGGCGGCGCCACCGCACCGGCGCCCACCGCCTCGGCGCCGTCGGACGAGCAGATCGAGGCCGGTGCCGACAAGTCGACGATCGAGCACCACGGTCACGGGGACGACGACGCCCGTACGTCGGCTGAGCCGAGCACCGCGACTCCGGCCGCTTCGGCCGCTTCGGCAGGTGGGGCCGACGAACCCGAAGCCGCCGGTACCCCCGAGAGCCTCGCCGAGACCGGCGGCGACAGCCGCACCGCCTACCTCGCGGTCGGCGGTGCGGCAGCACTGGCGCTCGGTTCCGCGGCGCTGTTCATGTCGGTCCGGCGGCGTGCCGCGAGCAGCGGCCGGCACGGCCGCTGACACACAGGACTCCGGGGCCTGACCGGCGGCTCAGGCCGGACAGGCCCCGGCGCGGGTCAGCTGAACGCCGACGCGCAGGTGGTGTCGGTGGCGCGCGCCGGGTCGAGCGCGTTGGCCACCTCGTGGAAGGCGATGCGGTCGAAGAGCCCGATCGCCACGTGCTCGGAGAGGTCGAGCGGGCACAGGTTCTGGAGCAGGACGTTGTGCACGTCGGAGCCGCTCAGGTACTGGTTGCGCCACGGCGTGGCCACCTCGTCGTACTTGGTGGCGATGACCGTGTAGTGCACTCCGGGGACGGTGTCGCCGCCCGCGTTGAGTTTGGTGAGGAAGTCGGATCCGACGATCTGGTCGGCGAGGCCGGGGGTGGTGGCCTTGATCAGGTCCTCGGCGCCGGGGAAGTACGGCAGCAGGTTGGTGAGGCCGTCCAGGTCGGTGCCGTGGTTGTCGGGGGCGAGGCCGACGAGGGCGTTCACCTTGGCGGCTCCGCCGAGGAACTTGAGGTAGTAGCGGGGCATCATGCCGCCCTGGGAGTGGCCGACGAGGTCGGCCTTGGCGGCTCCGGTGGCGGAGAGCACCTTGTCGACGTAGTCGGACAGTTGCTGTGCCGACTTGTCGATGGGGCCCAGTCCGTAGAAGAGGGGGACACCGGACAGCTGTCCGTAGTCGAGGGAGAAGACGCAGTACCCGCGGTCCTTCAGGTACGGCGCGAGGGACAGCCAGTTGTCGACGGAGTTCCCCAGGGTGCCGTGGACCAGGACGACGGGGCGGGGGTGGCTCGAGGACGGCTTGCAGGAGTAGTCGTTCCAGCCGCTGCTGGGGGCGGTGGAGGCGTGGGCGGTGGCGGCGGGGACGGTGGCGACGGCGGCGGCCAGGAGCAGCGCGGCGAGGGGTCTGACGACTCTCTTCCAGGGCAGCATCGGGTGATCTCCTTGCGGCTCAAGGGAGTTGCGACGGCCTTACGCCCTGTGATCCGGATCACGAAGGATGCTGTTCACTCGTCAAGTTACGGGCGAGTAGTGCAAGTGTGAAGTTACGCGTCAGTAAAAACTTCCAGTGGTAACCAGCGACGCACTGGAGAGCCGATGGACCGTCACCAGGCAGGCCTGATGGGACCGTAGGGCGCGATCTGCGCCAGCCGGTCCCGCAACGCCCGCACTTCACCCTCGCCCAGCAGTTCGACCCACGCCCCCACGGCCTCGGCGGCCGCCTCCTCCGCCGCCCGGGTGCAGGCCCACCCGCGCTCGGTGAGCACGATCAGCCGGGCACGCGCGTCCTCGGGATGCGGTCGCCGTTCGACGTATCCCTTGCGCACGATCTCGTCGACAAGCTGACTGGCGGCCTGTTTGGTCACCCCGAGATGCACGGCGAGGTCGGTGACCGTGGCGCCGTCCGGAGCGAGCCGCGCGAAGGCGAAGCCGTGCGCGGGCCGCACCCCCTCGAAGCCACGGGCGACGACCCCGTCATTGATGCGTTGCGTGAGCTCACCGGCGACGGCGAGCAGGGCGGCGGACAGGGCCAGGGCTTCGGAGTTGTGCACACGGGAATTGAACACCGTCACCGGAGACCGAGCGGGAGCACGTCCTCACGCCGACGCGCAGCGGACTGCCGGCGGGCCGTGCGAGCCCTTCGGAACTGTCCTGATGCGCCCGGCGTCTGTAGCTCATGTCGCCCCCCAACGGCTTTTCGGGCTTTGAGCATTCTTGGAGAGCGGTGTATGAGTCGCCATGGCCTCGCGCCGGAGGATCCGCAGCGTCTGGGAGAGTACTGGCTGGCCGGCCGATTGGGATCCGGTGGCCAGGGCGTGGTCTACGAGGCCTACGACACGGCCGGGACCCGGGTCGCCGTGAAGGTGCTGCACTGGGACGCGGGCTCGGGGACGGCGGCCCGGCGCCAGTTCGCCAGGGAGGTGACGGCGACGCAGCGAGTGGCGTCGTTCTGTACGGCGAGGGTGCTGACCGCTGATCCGGACGCCGAGAGCCCCTACATCGTCAGCGAGTTCGTCCCCGGCCCCGATGTGAGAGCGGCGGTACAGGGCTCTGGCCCCCTCCGGGGGGACAATCTGCTGCGGCTGGCGACGGGGGTGGTCACCGCGCTGGCCGCGATTCACCAGGCAGGGGTGGTGCACCGGGACCTCAAGCCCGGCAATGTACTGCTCGGCCCGGACGGGCCCAGGGTGATCGACTTCGGTATCGCCCGTACCCCGGAGATGACACTGACCGAGACCGGTGCGGTCGTTGGCACATTCGGCTACATCGCCCCCGAGACCCTGCAGGGGCGGCGGGCCGGCACCGCGGCGGATGTGTTCGCGTGGGGAGCGGTGGTGCTGTTCGCCGCGACCGGAAAGGAGCCGTTCCGGGGGGCGAACATCGGGGAGGTGGTGGTCCGCGCCCTGGAGCACGAGCCGGACCTGACCTTGCTGCCCGAGCCGTTACGGTCCCTGGTGTCCGAGGCACTGGCCAAACGGCCCGAGGATCGGCCCAGCGCGGCCGCGATCCTGCTGCGCCTGCTCGGCGGCGGCTACGACGACCAGCAGGCCCTGCGGGCCGGTGCCGGCGCCGCAGCCGGCATGCGGGCTCCCGGCGGCGCGGCGGCAATGACCGTTCCATCGCTGGGCGACGCGGCCACGGCCGTCTTCGACGCCCTCCCGCCGGCCGTCCAGGCGGTCGCACGCGAGGTCTGGCTCCGTTTGATCGTCCCGGGCAGCGCACCGGACGGATCCCACGACAGCGTACGCACCGCCGACGAGGACGAACTGCTGTCCGGGCGGCCCACGGGTGAGCAGGCGGCCGTACGGGAGGCGATCGCCATGTTCACTGCCGCGGGCGTACTGGTCCACGAGGCATCCACTGTGCGGCCGGTCAGCGCGGCGGTGCTGCGGGCCTGGCCACGGCTGAGGGAATGGGTGGACACCGACCGCGAAGGGCTGCGCCTCCACCGGCAACTGGGCGAGGCGGCCCGCGTCTGGCACCGGCACGGACGCAGGCCCGATGACCTGGAACACGGCACCGCCCTGCGCAACGCACTCGACTGGGCGGCCACCGCCCCCAGCCGGATGCGTCCGAATCTGCTGGAGCGCCAGTTCCTCACCGCCAGCCGCGCCGCCGACATCCGCCGACTGCGCCGCCGCCGCGCTCTGCTGGCCGGCACGGTGCTGTTCACGGTGCTCGCCCTGGTCACAGGCACCGTCGCCTGGCAGCAGAACCGCGCCGGTGAGCGTCAACGCCTGCTGGCCGAGGCCCGCCGTCTGGCCTCGGTCGCCGACAGCCTGCGTTCCACGGATCCGGTCGCCGCGATGCGGCTCAGCGTCACCGCATGGCGCCTCGCCGACACCGCCGAAACGCGCTCCGCGCTGATCGGGGCGATGACTCAAAGGGAGGCCGAGAGCTTCCGCGCACCCAGTGAGGCGGACCTGCCCTATGCCGCCTGGCCTCAACTCAACAGCGACGGCCGCACCTTGCTCACGGTGGAGAAGAACCGCGTCGTGCGGTGGGATGTGGCCAGCCGGCGGCGCGGCGACCAGTCCACGATGCCCGGAGTGCAGGTCGGCCGGATCGCCTCAGCCAGTGACGATGCACAGACGGTCGCCGTGTACGGTCAGAGCGGTGCTCAGGTGTGGGACCTGGCCCGGGGCCGGCGCATCTGGGAAGACAGTTCAGCGAGTCTGCAGCAAGTAAGCCCCAGCGGGCGGATACTCGTGCTCGATGACACAGGGCGCCGTACGGCCCGGTTGTGGGACCCCAGGCGGCAACGCACATTGTTCGAGAGCTCCGAGGTGTATGCGGACGGAGCCGCCATCAGCCCGAACGACCGTATCGCCGCCTTCTGCTCACGCGGCGGCCTGACGGAGCTGTGGGATGTGGCCCGCGGAGCGCGATTGCAGTCCGGTCAGAGGAATATCGACATGGGGGAATGCCAGGCCCGCCTCTCGACAGAGAACAGCGCGGTCAAGTTCAGTGCCGACAGCAGCACCGTGGCACTCCTCGCCCCTCGCCGCACTGTGCGTGTGTGGGACATCTCCTCCGGCAAAGAGCACCTGATCCGCCAGTCGGGTGTGGAAACATTCGCCCTCAGCAAGGACGGGAAGTTCGTCGCAACCGCGAGCAGGGACGAAATCCGGCTGTGGCGCGTGAACGCACCGAGTGAACCGGTCTTTCGGTACTCGCTGGTCAACGAGTCCGTCTCGCAGCTCAGGGTTGATATCGATGCCGGAAGGATTCGGTACCTCAGCGGAGAATGGTATCCCACCGTTTCCGTGCGATCCCTGAATCTGGGCCTGGCGGCCGCCGCCGGATGGCGCTCGGAACCCCTGCGGGCTGCCGCATTCAGCGCGGACGGCCGCTTCCTCGGCGTGACGTGGGACGACCACCCCATGGGCAGGTTCCAGACCCGGGATGGGCTCAGCGGGAAGCTCATCTCCGATCTGCCGGGAATTCGGATACCGCCGAAGAACAACAGGGGGGAAGTGGACAGCATCAGACTGCTTTCCTTCAGCCCAGGCGCAAAGGACCTGGCCTACGCAGTGGCGGCCTCATCCGATCAAGCACGTGATCGGATCAGGATATGGAACATGGCGACGAAGACGGAGGAGGCTTCGCTGTACCCCACCGGTCCCGGGGTCTCCCCGGTCAGCGGACTGGCCTTCACCCCGGACGGTAAAGGGCTGATGATCTCCCGGATGAATGACGGAATCGAGCAGGAAGGGGGGATCGACGTCTGGGACAGGCACCTCCGCACCAGACTCAAAACCCTTCAGGGGGACACATTGAGAGGCGACGTCTGGAGCCGAAGTTTTGCGCTGAGGCCGGACGGCCGGCTCCTCGCCACCAATGACGGGCTGATCCGCCTTCCCGAAGGAAGGATCGTTCGCAGGGGTCTGAGCCAGGAAGCAGTGACCGCTGTCGCGTTCGGCCCCGGCAACGGCAGAAGCGTTCTCGCGGTCGGCGACGCCTCGGGCGGGGTGAGCCTGTGGGACGGTGACGTGCGTCATCGCCTGGGGATGCTGCCGGGCAGGTTCGACAGCTCGCGACGCGGCGTCGAGACGGTGAACGCCCTGGCGTTCTCCCGCGACGGCCGCACACTGGCGGTGGGCGGCAGTGCGGGCACCCTGCAACTGTGGGACGTGGAGTCCGATCAGCCATTGGGTTCCGCGCTGCCCACGCCGGGCGACAGCATCCTGTCTCTCGCCTTCGGTGACGACGACACTCTCTATGCCGCCGGGGCCCACGTCCTCCACCAGCGATACGTACTCGACCTCCAGCAGACGTCCAGGACGGTGTGCAGGCGGACCGGCGGCGGTCTGTCCCGCGGCGAGTGGCAGACATACGTCCATGGGCTGCCTTACCGCAAGGTGTGCTGACCGCACCAGCACCCCCCTCAAAACGCTCAGGCCTGTTCAAACCCCACTGGCTCCCGCCCTCTTGACGAACCAGTCAAGCTGCTTGACCATTATGGTCAAGCAGCTTGACCATTCTTCCTAGGGGGACACCCATGCCCGTCATCCGCTCGTCCGAAGCCGTGACCCACGAGATCCACGGCGCCCGCTTCGTCTCGTACGCCACTCCCCTCACCGGCAGCAAGGAACTCTGCGCCTGGCGGGGCGAGATCCCGGCCGGGACGAAGGCGCCCGCGCACACCGTGACCCACGAGGAGATATTCCACCTGCTCATCGGTGAGCTGGTGATCACCCTCGACGGCCGCACCGACCGGATCACGGCCGGCGACACGGTGATCGTCAACCCCGGCGCGACCCTCGCCGTCGAGAACCCGGCCGACCACACCGCGATCTCCTGGGTCACCACCTCCATCGGTCTGGAGGCGGAGATGGCAGACGGCACGCGCATCGCGCCGCCGTGGGCCAACTGACAACCGCCGCCCGGAGAAGGGGGGGTTACGCGGCCAGCGTCCCCGGCATCACCGCCCGTGGTCCGAACTTCGCTCGCGCGCGGTCCGCGACCTCCTCGATACGGCGGACCTTCTCGTCCACGGGATCGAAGGTGAGCTGGTGGGCGGCCTGCCCGGCGGGGGCGAGCCCTTCCGCGCGGAGGGTGATCGCGCGGACCCGGGCGCGCTGGAGGCCGAGCGCCTCGTACATGTCGTACGCGGTTTTCGCCAGCGCGGCGGAGTGCGCGGTCGGTTCCCCGAGGGTGCGGCTGCGGGTCGTCGAGGAGCGGTCGGCATAGCGCACGGTGAGGGTCAGGGTGCGGCAGACCTTCTCCAGGGCGCGCAGCCGGGCGCCCACTTCCCCGGCGGCCGAGAGCAGGGCGCGGCGGTGCCGGTCGGGATCCAGCTCGTCGATCCCGAAGGGACGTTCGGCGGCCAGGGAGCGGGATACGGCGTTCGGCACGACCCGGCCGCGGTCGACGCCGTTCGCCTTCTCGTGCAGCTCGCGACCGGTCTTCGCGCCGACCAGGCGCTGGAGCGTGGACAGCGGCGCGGCGGCGACCCGGCCGAGGGTGTCGAGGCCGTACTCGCACAGGGTGCGGGCGGTCGCGGTGCCGACGCCGGGGAGCGCGACGACCGGCTTCTCGGCGAGGAACTCCGCGATGGCGTCCGGCTCCTCGGGGACCGCGCAGGTCACCCCGGGCCGGGCCGCGCGCAGCGCCACGCGGGCCAGCATCGGGCCCGGCCCGGCGCCGATCGCGCAGTCGACGCCGTACAACGCGAGCGCGCGGACGCGGATCACCGCCGCCAGCTCGACGGCGCTGCGGCCGAAGTAGCGCTCGGCACCCCGCAGATCGGCCAGCGCCCCGTCCGGGGGCAGCGCCTCCACGACCGGGGTGAACTCCTCCAACAACCCGAGCAGCCCCGGCAGGGCCGCCTCGTACATCGGAGGCAGCTGGAAACGTACGCAGAGGATGGTCATCCCGCACTCCCCGGACTCTGGTGCCACAACTTCCGTATCTGTGAAGGCTCTTGACCCGCCGGTCGCAGATCGGCCCACGGGTGCATCTCGTATCCGGTGGCCATCCGGATCCGGCGGCCGTGTGTCGGATCGCCGTCCGGCCCCTCCGGTCCTTCCGGCACCGGCTCCGCGAGGCGCGCCGCCACCTCGTCGAGCCCGCCCCCGTCGCGCAGTTCGACGAGTTCGGCGAGGTTCCAGGCGGCGGTGCCCACCACGCTGAGGCTGCGCGGGCCGCGCCGCTGCACCACCCCGCGCACCAGCAGCAGCCAGGAGTGGAAGACGGTGTGCGCGCAGGCGTCGTGGGAGTCGTCGAAGAAGGCGAGGTCGACCAGGCCGGTGCCGTCGTCCAGCGTGGTGAAGATGACCCGCTTGCCGGAGCGGATCGGCGGGGTCTGGGTGGCCGCCTTGGCGCCCGCGACCAGCACGGTCTCGCCGTGCCTGGCCTCGCGCAGCCGACGCGCCGACACCACGCCCAGCTCCGTCAGGAACTCCTGGTGGTCGTCCATCAGATTGCGCGAGGCGTCCATGGACAGCACGCCCAGTTCGGCGCTGAGCTTCTCCGCCGAGGTGAGGTCGGGCAGCCCGGCGGGGGCCGTCTTGCGCCCGCCGGCCAGAGGGAGCTGGCCGCCGCGGGCGCCCCGGGCGCCCCGGGCACCGCGGTGCAGCTCGGTCAGGTGCAGTTGCAGATCACGGCGGTTGGCGCCGAAGGCGTCCAGCGCGCCCACCTGGGCCAGCCTCTGGGCGAGCGGGCGACTGGGGTGCGCCCGCTCCCAGAAGTCCAGCAGGGAGGCGTACGGCTGCCCGTCGGCGATCCGCGCCGCCTCGGCCTCGCTGATGCCGTGCACGTCGGAGAGGGCTAGCCGGAGACCCCACACGGCGGATGATTCAGGCGTTTCAGTTGATTCAGACACCAGTTCGATACGGTGGGCGACCGCCGATCGGTTCACGTCCAACGGCAGGATCGGTACCCCGCGCCGGCGCGCGTCCGCCAGCAGCAGCCGCTTCGGGTACATCCCGGGGTCGTGCGTGAGCAGCCCCGCGTAGAAGGCGGCCGGGTGGTGCGCCTTCAGCCAGGCCGACTGGTACGTCGGTACGGCGAAGGCGACCGCGTGCGCCTTGCAGAAGCCGTACGAGCCGAAGGCCTCGATGATCTCCCAGGTCCGCTGAATCGTTTCCGCGTCGTATCCGCGCGCCGCCGCGTGCTGCGCGAACCAGAACCGGATCCGCCCCAGCGACTCCGGGTCGGACAGCCCGCGCCGCACCCGGTCCGCCTCGCCTCGCCCGCAGCCGGTCATGATGTCGACGATGTCGATGATCTGCTCATGGAAGACGACGACCCCATAGGTGTCGCGCAGCGGCTCCGCCAGGTCCGGGTGCGGGAAGCGGACCGGCGCCCGCCCGTGCCGCGCCTCGATGAACGGCCGCACCATGTCGGCGGCGACCGGACCGGGCCGGAAGAGGGAGATGTCGACGACCAGGTCGTGGAACGTGCTCGGCTGCAGGCGCCCCACCAGGTCCCGCTGCCCCGGCGACTCGATCTGGAAGCAGCCCAGCGTCTCGGTGGACCGGATGAGCTCGTACGTCGCCGGGTCGCCCGGCGCGACCGCGTCCAGGTCGATCCGCTCCCCCGTGGCCCGCTCCACCTCGGCGACCGCGTGCGCCATCGCCGACTGCATCCGCACCCCGAGCACATCGAGCTTGAGCAGCCCGAGGTCCTCCACGTCCTCCTTGTCGAACTGCGACATGGGGAACCCCTCCCCGCTGGTCGGCACGACCGGCGTACGGGAGAGGAGGGAGGCGTCGGAGAGGATCACCCCGCAGGGGTGCATGGCGATGCCGCGCGGCAGGGCGTCGAGGGACTCGACCAGCTCCCAGAGCCGTCCGTACCGCTCGCTCTCCCCCGCCAGCTGCCTCAGTTCGGGCAGCTCCTCCAGCGCCGCGCGGGCGTCGCGGGCGCGGATGTGCGGGAAGGACTTGGCGATGCGGTCGGTCTCGGCCGGGTCCATGGACAGGGCCGCGCCCACGTCACGGATCGCATGGCGGACCCGGTACGTCTCCGGCATGGAGACGGTCGCGACCCGCTCGGTGCCGAACCGGTCGATGATCGCCCGGTAGACCTCCAGCCGACGCGCCGACTCCACGTCGACGTCGATGTCGGGCAGCACGACCCGCTCCTTCGACAGGAAGCGCTCCATCAGCAGCCCGTGCTCGACCGGATCGGCGTGCGCGATGCCGAGGAGGTGGTTGACGAGGGAGCCCGCGCCGGAGCCGCGCGCGGCGACCCGGATGCCCATCTCCCGTACGTCGTCCACCACCTGGGCGACCGTGAGGAAGTAGGAGGCGAAGCCGTGGTGGGCGATGATGTCCAGCTCCCGGTGCATCCGCTCCCAGTAGGCGCGCTTGCCGGAGTGGCCGCGCAGCACCATCCCCGCCGCCGCCCGTGAGGCCAGCGCCCGCTGGGCGGTACGGCGGCCGGCGCCGACGAGGTGCGGCTCGGGGAAGTGGACGGTGCCGATGCCGAGGTGGTCCTCGGGGTCGACCAGGCACTCGGCGGCCGTCGCCCTGGTCTGCTCCAGCAGGCGGTGGGCGGTGTCGCGCCGGTAGCCCGCCGCCTCCACGATCCGCTCGGCCACCTTGAGCATGGCGTCCGCGTCCTTGAGCCAGGCCTCACCGGAGTCCAGCTCCTTGGCCGGGTCGATCGGGACGAGCCGGCGGGCGGCGTCCAGGACGTCGGCGACCGGGCCCTGGCCGGGGTCGGCGTACCGGACGGCGTTGCTGAGCACCGGCCGGATCCGCTGCTCGGCGGCGAAGCCGACGGTGCGGGCGGCCAGGCGCAGGGAGCCGGGGCCGGTGCCCTCGCGGCCGTGCCAGACGGTCTCCAGACGCAGGGCGTCGCCGTAGACCTCGCGCCAGGGGGCGAGCAGCCGGGCCGCACGGTCCGGGCGCCCGGCGGCAAGGGCACGGCCGACGTCGGAGGCGGGGCCGAGCAGGACGGTCAGACCGTCGGCGTGATTGTCGGACCAGGTCAGAAGGGGGGTGCCCGCGGTGTCGACGGCGTGGGCGGCGGTGACCAGGCGGCACAGGTCGGCCCAGCCGCGGGCGCCGTCCCGGGCGAGGAAGGTCACGCGGGGCGTCGACTCGTCGATGAAGGCACCGCCGCGTACGGGGGTACGGCGCCTTTCCCGTCGTACGGACTCGTCCTCCCGCACCCGCGCGGGCCCCTCCACCGCCAGTTCGACGCCGAACAGCGGACGGACGCCCGCCTTCGCGCAGGCCTTGGCGAAGCGGACCGTGCCGGAGAGGGTGTCGCGGTCGGTGAGGGCGAGGGCGTCCATGCCCCGCTCGGAGGCGCGCTCGGCCAGGCGCTCCGGGTGTGAGGCTCCGTACCGCAGGGAGAACCCGGAGACGGTGTGCAGATGCGTGAAACCCGGCACACGCACCTCCCGCACTCGTGAGCCCCGACCGGCTCTCGAACATCAGTTCCCTACCCCGTCACCCACCATACCTCCATTTCCGAACACCTGTGCGACTTCCGTCTGAGCGTGTCCCACCTGCGCAAACGTCCGGGCGACGGACCGCTCCACCGCCGCCCGGGCCGCAGCACGCGGAAGTCCCGCCCCTCGCGCGCGGGGCGGGACTCCACGGGCACTCGTGGTGCGGGTCAGCCGATCCGCGCGCCCGTCGCGGACAGCGCCTCCGTGACCGGCTGGAAGAAGGTCTCGCCACCGGAGGTGCAGTCGCCGCTGCCACCGGACGTCAGACCGATCGCGTTGCTGCCCGCGAAGAGCGAGCCGCCGCTGTCACCGGGCTCGGCGCAGACGTCGGTCTGGATGAGACCGCTGACCGTGCCCTCCGAGTAGTTCACGGTGGCGTTCAGGCCGGTGACCTTGCCGTCATGCACGTGGGTGGTCGAGCCGCTGCGGGTGACCTTCATGCCGACGGTGGCCTCCGCCGCGCCGGTGATCTTCTGGGTGGAGCCGTCGTAGAGGTCGACCTCGCTCGGGTGCTCGGCGTCCGAGGTGTACTTGACCAGACCGAAGTCGTCGCCCGGGAAGCTGGACTTCTCGTTCTTCCCGATCTCCTTGCCGGACGAGTCCGACCAGGTGGAGATGGCCGCGGTGCAGTGTCCCGCGGTCAGGAAGTACGGCTGCCCGTCCTTGACCACGTTGAAGCCGAGCGAGCAGCGCCCGCCCGAGCCGGAGATCGCGTCGCCGCCCGCGATGAAGGGCTTGAACTCCCCCTTCGAGCGCTGGAGTTCGGCCGTGCCGCCGAGCCCGTCGACCACCTTGGCGAGCTTGGCCCACTCGGTCGCCGAGACGGTCCTGTCGGCGGTGACGAGGACCTTGTCGGTGACCGGGTCGGTCGCCCACGAGGTGCCGGGGATGGTCGCGTCCTCCTTCAGCGTCGTACGGGCGCCGTCGAGCTCGGCGAGGGAGTTGGCGACGATTCTGGGCTTGCCCCCGGCCTCCTCGACGGTCCTGGCGGCCGTCGCGTCGAGCACGTTGACGACCAGGTTCTTCGTCTTCGCGTCGTAGTACGTGCCCGCCGCGCCCGTGCCCAGGTCGTCGACGAGCGTGGAGGCGAGCTTTCCGGCCGCAGGGGCCGACAGGGTCTCGGGCACGGAGGCCTTGGACGACTCACTGGCGTTCGCACTCTGGAAAGTGACTCCCGCGGCGACCAGTGCGGCAACTCCCGCACCCGCCAGGGCAGCCCGCCGCCCGGGTATGCGTCGGTGCTTCAACTCACGTCCTCCTGTGGGGGGATGGTCCGGGAGGTTGTGGGGACCTCACAGACCGGAAGGCTGGTTGACGGGCGCCTACTCTTCCGAATCTCACAGGGAGCGCACAAGGTCGAGTTCAGGACGCGCGTAGACGGGCACCGCACGCCCCCTCCACCTTTGACCGTCCACGGTCATCGCTGGAAAATTCGCACTGCAAACTCTACTCGCGAGTAATTGATCAGCTGTCAGCAACGTCAGCCCTGGCCTGAATTCGATCCTCCGAATGCCGGAGGCAGTTGCTGCTGCGCCTGCGGTAGCTCCGCGACCCGGACAAGAGGGAGCCCCCGCACGCCGGTTGCGTACGGGGGCCACACAGGCCGAACCGGAGGAAGCGTCAGCCGACGCTCACGCCGTAGTAGCTCAGCGCCTCGGTGACCGGCTGGAAGAAGGTCGTGCCGCCGGAGGTGCAGTCACCGCTGCCGCCGGAGGTCAGACCGTAGGCCACTGAACCCCCGTAGAGCGGACCGCCGCTGTCGCCGCCCTCGGCGCAGACCGTGGTCTGGATCATGCCGTAGACGATGTCACCGCTGCCGTAGTTGACGGTGGCGTTGAGCGCGGTGACCCGGCCGCTGTGGGTACCGGTGGTGGAGCCGCGACGGTAGACCGTCGTGCCCACGCTCGGCGTGGCCGCACTGCTGATGGTCTGGCTGCCGACCGCGCTCGGGTGAGCGATCGACGAGTTGGTGTAGCGCACCAGCGCGAAGTCGTTCGTCGGGAAGCTGTAGCTGACGTTCGTGCCCAGCGTCGTGGTGTGGCCCGAGTTGGAGTACCAGGTGGAGGCGACCTCACCGCAGTGGCCGGCGGTCAGGAAGTAGTACGTGCTCCCGCTGTGCACGTTGAAGCCGAGCGAACAGCGGTAGGAACCGCCGTAGATGGCGTCGCCGCCGGTGATCAGCTTCTTGAACCGACCGGGGGTGTGCTTGATGGTGAGGGCCCCGGAGTTGGTCCCGGCCTGGCGCTTGATCTTGGCGATCTCGGCCTGGGAGACCGTGCTGTCGACGGTGACGACGACACGCTGGGTCTTGCTGTCCACCGCCCAGGCGGTGCCTGGCACGTCGGCCTTCAGGACAGAGTTGCTCGCCTTGGTGAGCTGGTTGGCGCTGAACGTCTGGGCGTCGCTCGCGCTCGCGGTGGGGGCGGCGAACGCGGCCGCGGCCACGAATCCCGAGACCAGGGCTATCAGCCGGGTCCGTCTCGCGATGCCGCTGCGGGGAGTGGTGCGCTTGATCCTCACTTTTCGTTCCCTCCCAGGGGAAGTCGGGGGCCCGCGTGGGGTCGGGGCCCGTGAGGCGCAGCCAGGGAGAGCGCTCGGATCCGAACACGTATGCCCCTGACAAGCGCTGAGGGGGAGTATTCGGCCGAACGGCCGGTAGGCGCAAGGGCACCTTTCGGCCGTGCGACTGTGTTCGATCTGCGCGAACTATGTGCGATCTCGCCGTGTTCTGGGTGAATTGACGCCACGTCACCATTCCCCGCGAAACCCTCAGATCAGACTGCGCTCGCCTGCCTCGATCGCTGTGTCCAGCGTGTTCCCCGGCGGTGGGAAGGGGCAGATGAAGTGATCGGCGAAGGCGCACGGCGGCAGCACGGCCCGGTTGAAGTCCACGGTCGTACGCCCGTCGGCGTCGGGCGCGGGCGGGTGGAGGAACCGGAACCGGAAGCTGCTGTCGCCGCTGGTGGCGTCGGCGAACACCGCCCACAGCGCGCCGTCGGCCTGCTGCGCCGCCTGGAGTGTCAGCCGCTGTCCCGCCAGATCAAAGGCGAGTTCGCCGGCGAGGGCGAGCCCGCGCTCGCGGCCGTCCGCGTTGCCGACGCGCACGGTGCGCGTCGCCTCGTACGGCGTGAAGCGCCCCGGCACCGCCCAACGGGGGTCGTACGGGGTGGCGTCGATGCCCTTGAAGGCCCGGCGTGCCGCGGATGCCGGGTCGTAGTCCCGTACGCCCCAGACCCCCTCGCGGACCAGTACGACCAGCCGGCGTTCACCGAGCGCGACGCGCGCGGTGGCCTCCGGTCCGCTGTCGGCGCCGAGGCGGACCTCCCCCGAGAAGGGCCGCCCGTCCACGGTCAGGCCGTCGGTCCCGGCGGCGGTGAGCACGACCGTGTCACCGTCGAGCGCCCAGCGGCCGGGGAGGTCCGGAAGCCGGCCGTCCGGATGGTCCTCGATCCAGTGCGTGCCGGTGAGCGCGAGCGGCCCGTAGGACGCCGACACCTTCTCCGTGCGGTGCTCGTGCCAGCGCTTCCACTCGTCGGACGCGTCCGTCGTCATGCGATCAGCCCTTTCCATTCGCCTCAGCCCTTCCATTCGGGTCGGGGCGGTCCGAGGTGGGAGCGCGGGATTGCGCCCCCGTATTCCGTGGCGTTCGTCAGGCGGCGGGGCGTAGGGCCAGGTCCCGCAGGAAGGCCAGCGTGGCCCGTGCGGTGGCGTCGTTCTGCCCGAACGCGGGCCCGCCGGTGCGCGGCCGGGTGAAGGCGCCGGGGGTACGGCCGTCGGTGTACGGGCCGAGCGCGAAGCGCCGGGGATGCGGCCGGCCGGCCCGGTCGAGGATCCGTCCGTCGGCGGGGTCGACGCGCAGCAACCCGTCCGGGGTCTCGGCGGCGCCCTCGGCGTGCAGCTCGCGCAGCAGACCGTCGCGGGCCCGCCCGACCGTGGGCTCGGGCAGCCGTGCCTCGACCAGCGCCCGCGCCTCGACGGAGAAACCCGGCACGGTGGAACCGGACGCCCGGAACACCCCGTCCTCGGCGGTCACCGCCATGTCCGCGCCGACGAACCTGACGATGCCCGCCCGCGACAGCGCGAGCATCTGCCGCAGCCGGGGGCCGGGCGGCCCGGAAGCGAGGTAGCTGAAGAAGCCGTGCCACCAGGGGCCGACGTCCCCGAGCCGGATGAGCTGCCCGTAGACCGACAGCAGCCCGAGGAAGACCGACAGGTCGGCACTGTGCTCGGGATCGTGACGGCGGCTCAGATCGGCCTCGGCATAGCCGCGCAGCCCTTCTTGGAACTCCTCGTGCGAGGCGTACCGCACCCCGTCGAGCGGACGGTCGAGCGCGGCGAGGTCGAGCCGGTCGGCGGGGTCCGGTACGGCGGCGGCCACGAGCGCCTGGATGTCGGCGACGTCCCCGGCGGCGTACTTCTCCTCGAAGTCGGCCCAGGCGACCGCCGTCCGCTCGGGATGGACGGTGAACAGCCGGTGGTAGTGCGCGAACCCCAGCTCCTTCTGCACCAGCGGCCACACGTCCCGCCGGAAGTCGAAGCGGTCGGGCCGGGCGAGCAGCGCGTCGACCTCGGCGGGACCGAAGAAGCGCGGCAGCGGGGGGCGTTCGCCGGTCCAGTCGTAACCGATCTTCGAGTGGTACGGCACTCCGCGCCGCGACCCGACGTACAGGACCGGCTCCCGCCCCGACGGGACATAGGTATCACCGCTATCACCCTCGTACCGTCCGCCCCGGCCCTCCGTGAGCAGCACCATCAGGTCGACGAAGGCGAGCCCGAAGCCCCTGACGAGGACGGGTTCGCCGGCCTTCAGCGGGGCGAGGTCGCTGTCGGCGGTGAAGTCGGGCGGCAGGTGGACCAGGCCGTGGGTGCGCGCGTACACGGCCAACTCTTCCTGCTCGGAGTCGAGTTCCGCGTCGAGGTGGCCGAGGGCGAGGACGACGAGGTCGGCGAGGAGCGGGCGCGGGCGGCCCTCCAGCCACACCTGCTGGCGGCCCTCGCGCGAGCCGCTGACGCGCAGGGCACGCCGGGGGTGGTGGTGCACGGTGACGTCCGGGGGCAGGTCGGCGACGGCACGCTCGTACACCCAGCGCAGGTATCTGCCCTGGATCTGCCGGTCCGCGAAGGTACGGCCGTCCAGGCCCGCCCACTCGTGCAGGGTGGGCCCCTCCCGCACCGGTCCCGCCATCCGCACCGTCTCGTCGGTGAACATGGTGACGTCCTCGGCGTGCGAGTTCATCCAGAGCAGCGGGGACTGCGCCTCGCGCCAGATGCGTCCTGCGCCCGGCGGGCAGGGGTCGACCAGATGGATGTCGAGGCCCGAACCGGCGTACAGCTCGGGCGCGTTGGCGGCGATGCGCTCCAGGAGACCGGTCCCCCGCGGCCCGGCTCCCACGATCACCAGTGCCGGTCTCATCGGGTCGCCCCCATCAGCGGGGCGTGCGCGCGCCGGCGTATCTCCGGTGCGGCGGGGACTTTGTCGAGGGTGTCGGATGACATGCGAAGGCTCCGTGACACGTAGGTCGAACACGGGTGGATGCCTTCACACGGGAGCGCCGTGCGGCGCGGGTACGGCCGAGCCCCTCAGCAGGGCCGTTCGCCGACTGTACGTGGGCGTTTCCCCTCACTGTCAAGGCCGTCCGCACTGTGAGCCGTAGGTCTCAGGTCAGTTGACGCGGAACCGGAGACCTGTTCCACTTGCCCCATGCGTCCACAGCAGTGCCTGGTCACCCGCTCCCACATCGACTTCGGTCGCGTGTGGTCCTCTTCCTGTTGAGCTGACCCGCTGCGCGCACCGCCCCGGCGGGCGCCTTTCTCGCGTTCTCCTCCCCCCTTTTTTTGCCTTCGCCTTCACACACGCACCCCTCCCCTCGCGCCCGTTATCACCCTTTCACGCCCTTTCGTATCCTTCGGGGAACGTCACAGACCGCAGTCGCAGCACGAGCAGCACTCAAGGCACTCGCAGCACTGGCAGGCATCGCAGCACGAGGCGTCGCAGTCGCAGTTGCTGCAGCAGCCCTCCCGCTTCTTCCGCGACCAGGGCCCCTCGTACTCGTCGGCGCAGCACATCTTGCAGGTGCAGCACAGCCCGAGGGCGGCCGCGCACCCGGCCCAGAAGCCCCGCTTGTCCGGGCGGGGCGGCTCGCCGCCGAAGGAGATGGCGCCGTGGGGGTTCCCCGGTGTCCGGGGCGCGTACGGGCCCTGCGGCGGCCCGAAGGCGGCCTCGGGCCCGTGCCCGCAGGACGTGGTCCCGAACGCCCGGTCCACGGAGCGCCCCAGCTCGTGCACGAGCAGCAGGTGCGCCAGTTTGCCGTCCACGAACTCGACCTCGCTCAGCGCGAGCCGGATGCCGTGCAGCGCGTCGTCGGCGAGTCGGCGGGCCTCGCCGAGGGGGGTACCGGTCGCGGTGAGCGGGTTCCAGGCACCCGACGCGGCGTCGGATTCCCTGTCCTCCACGGCGTCCAGGAGGTGTGCGAGCCGTCCGAAGAGCCGCCCGGCCTCGGCCAGCGGTATCGCGTTGCCCGGGCGTCCGGCCAGCACCGCGGTGTGCGCGAAGGCCGCGGCGGTCGCGGTCTCGGTCGGCTCGGTGACCGTCAGGACCGGCGTCCCGGGCCCGGCGAGGGACTCGATGCCGACCTGCCGGTCGACGGCGTCGACGAGGAGGGCGGTGTCGAAGCCGACCGCGGACCCGCTCCGCGCCCCTGCCCGGCCCCAGCTCTCGGCGACCCGGCGCGCGGCGAGCGCCACCGGCTTGCGCGCCAGCAGCCCGTCGCGGTCGGCGACATGGTCGCGCACCTTGGCGGAGGCCAGCACCAGCGAGACGGCCGCCGCCAGCCGCGCGCCCTCGCCCTGCGCCACGGAGGCGGTCCGCATCCCGCGCAACGGGCACGGCCCGGCCGTACGCCGCCATGATCCCGCCCGCTCGGCCTGAGCCTCCGTCAGAACCGATATGAGAAGCCCGTCGTAGTTCGTCACGACCCGAGCGAACTGACCGTGGTCTCCGCGCAGCGCGAGACACAGCCCGCACAAATGCGCCATCCACTGGGTCTTGAGGCTCTCACCGAGCCGGTGGCTACAGGGCCTGACGATTCCGAACATGACGATCCCCCGTGGTCCGTACGACGTTGAGCTGCGGCATCGTATCGGCCGACTGTCATGTCGTAGCAGCCGATCCGTTCACCCGGACGCCCCGCTCGTCACCCGTACGCCGCGAAGAATCATATTTCACTCACAGTCAGCAGCCGTGTCCCGTACAGCCCTTGCGAGACGCGGGCTCTCGACGTATGCGCTGTGCACCAGTACCGTCACAAACCCCCCGCGCGGCGTCTATCCACTTGGCGCGCCATCCGCATCATGGACGACCATGGGGTGCGGAAAGCATGAAGGACCGCTGTGAGAGGAGGCGTCCATGGGATCGGTACGCAAGGCGAGTGCCTGGCTTGGCCTCGTCGACGACAACGATGACGAGCGTTACTACGACGACGACTACTCCGAAGGGACCGAGCAGCCCGGGGATGCCTGGGTCACCGACCCGCGGGTCAGGGTGGCCTCGGACGTCGCCGAGGAGAAGGGCCGCCGTATCGGCACGGTCACCCCGGACAGCTTCCGGGACGCGCGTGCCATCGGCGAGCTGTTCCGGGACGGGGTCCCGGTCATCATGAACCTCACGGCGATGGAGCCCGCCGACGCCAAGCGCGTGGTCGACTTCGCGGCCGGACTGACCTTCGGCCTGCGCGGCACGATCGAGCGGGTCGCCACCCGGGTCTTCCTGCTGACGCCGGCGAACACGGAGATCGTCAGCAGCGAGTCGTCGGTCCACCGCTCGGACGGCTTCTTCAACCAGAGCTGAGGCAGGGCCGCTCACCGGCCCTGCCTCGGCCCTGGGGGGGTCGGGTCAGCGGAAGGCGTCGAGTCCGGTGAGCGCCTTGCCCAGCACCAGCTGGTGCATCTCGACGGTGCCCTCGTAGGTGAGCACCGATTCAAGGTTGGTCGCGTGCCGCATGACGGGGTATTCGAGCGAGATCCCGTTGGCGCCGAGGATTGTCCGTGCCGTACGGCAGATCTCGATGGCCTCTCGTACGTTGTTGAGCTTGCCGAAGCTGACCTGCTCGGGACGCAGGCGGCCGGCGTCCATGCGCCGCCCCAGGTGATGGGCGAGCAGAATCCCCTTGTGCAGTTCGACCGCCATGTCGGCGAGTTTGGCCTGGGTGAGCTGGAAGCCCCCGATGGGCCGCCCGAACTGCTCCCGCGTCTTCGCGTATTCGACGGCGGTCTCCAGGCAGCTGCGGGCCGCGCCCATGGCTCCCCAGACGATGCCGTAACGGGCGTGCGAGAGACAGCTGAGCGGACCGCGCAGCCCCACGACCTCGGGGAGTACGGCGTCGGCGGGCAGCCGTACGTCGTCGAGGACGAGCTCGCTGGTGACGCTGGCGCGCAGGGACCACTTGTGCTTGATCTCGGGCGCGGAGAATCCGGGGGCGTCGGTGGGCACGACGAAGCCGCGGATGCCGTCGTCGGTCTGCGCCCAGACGACGGCGACGCCCGCCACCGATCCGTTGGTGATCCACATCTTCCGCCCGTTGAGCACCCAGTCACCGCCGTCGCGCTTGGCGTGGGTGCGCATGGAGGCGGGGTCGGAGCCGTGGTCGGGCTCGGTGAGCCCGAAGCAGCCGATGACGTCGCCGGCTGCCATGCGAGGCAGCCACTGCTGCTTCTGCTCTTCACTCCCGAACCGGTGAATGGCGTACATGGCGAGGGACCCCTGTACGGAGACGAGGGACCGGATACCCGAGTCGGCGGCCTCCAGTTCCAGGCAGGCGAGGCCGTACTGCACGGCGGAGGCGCCGGCGCAGCCGTACCCGCTGAGGGACATGCCCAGGGCCCCGATCCCACCGAGTTCCCTGGCCAGCTCCCTGATGCCGGGCAGCTCGCCCTGCTCGTACCAGTCGGCGACGTACGGCAGGACGCGGTCCGCGGCCCAGTTCCGCACGGTGTCGCGGATGGCCAGGTCCTCCGGGTCCAGCAGATCGTCGATCCCGAGGGGATCGGCGGGGTCGAACGGGGGCAACTTCGAGGACGCGGACATGAGACACCCTCCGGCACGAGACAAAAACTAGCACCGCTAGTTACGACGCAGCCCAGACGTTACGACGCAGGACCACACACGTCCACCCCACTCTCCCACCCACCCGGCCGTACGGGTCCTTCAAGAGGCGGCCGTTTCCACCACCGGTCCACGGACCGGCAGTCGCCGACGGCGAACAACCCCCACGGGAAAGGCCAGCCTTTCAGCCGACCGTCACGGGTGGTGCGCAGGCAGGAGAGCACAGCCCACGCACGGACAGCCTCCGACGACGAGCAACCCCACGGAGAACCCCGCAAAGAAGCGGAGCGATCACGCCGAGACGCGCGACCTCGCCGGCTCCCGAGGCGCCGGCACCTCCACCGCCGCCTCCTCGCACTGCATGACCCGCGGCAACCGCAACGCCATCACCGCCCCGAGCAGCAACAGCCCCGCGCTCACCAGCAACGTGACATGCAGACCGTGCACGAAGGAGTCCCGCGCCGCCCGGCGCAGGGCCACACCGGCCGGCCCCCCGAGCCGCTCGGCAACGTCGTACGCCTCGCCCAGCGAATGCCCCGCCGAAGCCGAGGCCGACGCCGGAACACCCGGCACGGACGCGAGTCCGGGCGTGTACGCCGCGTTCATCACGCTTCCGAGGAGCGCGATGCCGATCCCCGCCCCCAGCTGGTACGACGTCTCGCCGATCGCCGCCGCCCCACCGGCCTGCTCCGACGGCGCCTCGCTCAGCATCGACTCGTACGCCCCGAAGAGGGTCGTCTCCAGCCCGAAGCCGAGCAGGACGAACCCGGCCAGCAGCAGCCCCGCGTTGTCGTCCCCGCCCATGGCCGTCAGCGTCAGCACCGCCGCGGCGGTCAGCAGAAATCCGAAGCACACCATCCGGCGCGGACCGAACCGGCGCAGTATTCGCGCGCCCGCCAGTCCCGACGCCATCGCCGCGATCGTCAACGGCAGCAGCCGAAGCCCCGTCGCCAGCGGCGACAGCCCGAGCACCAGCTGCAGGTACTGCGCCGCGATCAGCTCAAGACCCACGAGCGCCAGCATCGCCAGCACGATGCACCCCACCGACGTACTGAACGCCGGCCGCGCGAACATCCGCAGATCCACCAGCGGAAACGGACGCCGTCGCTGACGGCGGACGAACAGTGCCAGCAGCAGCGCGCCCAGCACCAGCGGCACCAGCGTGAACACGCTCCCCGCCGGCTCCCCGCCGCCGAGCCGCTTCACGCCCAGCACCACACCGAACAGCCCGGCCGCCGCCATCAGCGCACCGACCACGTCCCAGGGGCCGTCCCGCTCTCCCGTCGACTCGGGCAGCAGAAGACGGCCCACCGGCAGGCTGACCAGCATCAGCGGGATGTTGACGAGGAAAACCGAGCCCCACCAGAAGTGCTCCAGCAGGAAGCCGCCGAGCAGCGGACCGACCGCAGCACCGACCGCGGCGACCGCGCTCCAGATGCCGATCGCCAGCGCCCGCTCCCGCCGGTCGGGGAAGACCTGACGCAGGATCGACAGCGTGGCCGGCATGATCATCGCACCGCCGACGCCGAGCAACGCGCGGGCCAGGATCAGCACCTGGGCACTCGGCGCGAGGGCCGCCACCGCGGACGCGACACCGAACAGGGCGTAACCGAGAAGAAGGATCCGTCTGCGGCCCACCCGGTCGCCGAGCGTGCCGAAGAGGATCAGCAGCGAGGCGCAGACGAGCGGATAGACGTCGACGATCCACAGGAGCTCCATGGCTCCGGGCCTGAGGTCCTCCGTGACGGCGGGCACCGCCACGTGCAGCACGGTCGCGTCGAGGGCGACCAGGAGCAGGCTGACGCAGAGGACGACGAGGACGACCCAGCGGTTGGCACCCGCGCCGGCCGCCCGACGGCGCAGCCGAACGGCGGCCGTGGTCGTCCCGGACATGTACGTACCTCCCAGATGAACCCTCGCGTGGGGCGGACCGGCGGGGTGGGGACTCCCCGTCGTACGGCCGGAGAGGAGCGGTGTCTCCGGCCCGCGCATACCAACGCGAGTGACACGTCAATGTACGCGAGTCCGTTCCACCGGAGCGTGGCGGACCTCTCACACTCCACACAGAAATCATGTGGCGTACGCCACTGCCTCTCCCCTTGACCACGCCCCGGGGAAGCCGCCCGGTTCCGGCACCGGTCGATAATCGAGCCCGTGACCGATCTTGAAACGCGCGGGGCACCCCGTGGCGGGCTCCTGCGCCGGACGGCCCCGGCTCTGCTCGGGTACGCGGCCGTGCGCGCCCTGGGCCTGGTCCTGCTCGCGGTGTGGAGCGCGGCGCGCGGCAAGAGCGCGTACACGCTGCTGACCGCCCGCTGGGACGCGCTGTGGTACGCGCGGGTCGCGGAGCTCGGCTATGGCTACGAGGTGCGCCTGCCGAACGGCGACGTCCACTCCAATCTCGCCTTCTTTCCGCTGCTGCCCTGGCTGGAGCGGCTGCTGCACGCGCTCACACCGTTGTCGTACGCCGACGCCGGTTTCGCCGTCGGCCTGGTCGCCTCGCTCGCGGCGGCCTGGGGGATCTTCGCGGTCGCGGACCATGTGTACGGGTCCCGGGCCGGAGTGTGCGCGGTGCTGCTGTGGGCGGTGCTGCCGGTCGGGATCGTGCAGTCGATGGCGTACAGCGAGTCGCTGTTCACGGCGCTCGCCGCCTGGTCCCTGTACGCCGTGCTGACCGGCCGCTGGCCGACCGCGGGCGTGCTGGCCGCGCTGGCCGGGCTGACCCGGCCGGTGGGGCTCGCCGTGGTGGCCGCGATCTGGGCGGCGGGCATTGCCTCGTTCGTGCGAGATCGGCGCGCGGCCGCGGCGCACGGCGCACAAAATGAAGAACACGCCCCCGATGCCGCGAGTGCCGCCCGCGCCCCGCGCATTCCGAGAGCGGACGGCGCACCGGATTCGACACGCGCCCCATCCGTCGCTCCCGGCGCACCCCCCTGGCGTCGCGCCCTCGGCATGCTCCTCGCCCCCCTCGGCGCCGCCGCCTACGTCCTGTGGGTCGGCCACCGCACCGGAAAGGGCCCCCTCGGCTATCTCGATGTACAGGCGGGCTGGCGCAACGGATTCGACGGCGGATACGCCTTCGCCCGCTTCATCGCCGACAAGTTCACGTCATTTCCGTCGGCCCTCGCCGGACTGGGGCTGATCGCCGGGGTCTGTCTGGTGGTGTGGCTGTACGTGACCGGCGTACGGCAGCGCCAGCCGCTTCCGCTGCTGGTGTACACGGGTGTCGTCACCGCGCTCGCCCTCGGCGCGTCCAGCTACTTCGGCTCGAAGCCGCGCCTCCTGCTGCCCGCCTTCCCCCTGCTCCTGCCGCTCGCACTGGCCCTGGCCCGGCTGCGCACCTCCAGAACGGTGCTGGTCACCACCGGTGTCGCGGTGGCCTCGGCGGTCTATGGCGCGTTCTGGCTCAACGGCTCCGGTCCGCCATGATCATCCGAACACACCCGGTGAGCAGTCGGAGAAGTCCACCCCATGATTCGGTGAACGAATTCATAAGCGCCATATAACCGCCGCCCGGCATGATCAAAGGAATTGAAGGAGACTACTGCCGGAGATTGCGGATTCCTCGGAAATAAGACACCGCCTGAGAGGTTTCCCACATCACATCGTCATCACAAAGCCGGTGATTCGACCGGGCTGAGAGCTCACTCGCTGTAACGTCGATTGGGTGCGTACCGAACGAAACCTCACCCGTCTGGACCGGGTGTTCGCCAGGCTGGACCGTGAGCCGGAACGACCGGCCCACATCGATGTGCCGAAGATGAGCCGGCACCGGGTCGTTCTGTTCTCCGCGACCCTGGCTTTCTACATGGCGATCGTGTGGGCCGTGGTGACCAGTTCCTGGCTGGTCCGGCTCGACTGGCAGGTCATGTTCTTCCGGCCGTACCAGCAGTGGTCGGCGATCCACTGGTTCGTCGACTACTACGTGGTGCTCGGCCAGCGCGGCCCCACGGCGGTGATGGTCGCGGCCTGGCTGGGCTGGCGCTCCTGGCGGCAGCACACGCTGCGGCCGATGCTGACGCTCGGTGCCTCACTGCTGATGCTCAACATCACCGTCGGTGCCGCCAAGCTCGGCATGGGGCGGCTCGGTCCGCACTACGCCATCACCATCGGCTCGAACGAGATGGGCCTCGGCGGCGATATATTCCCCAGCGGCCACACCGCCAACGCGGTGGTGACCTGGGGAATCCTGGCGTATCTGGCCTCCACCCCGAGGGCGCGCCGCTGGCTGTCCGCCGCGTCGGCGGTGACCTCGCTCGGCGTCGGGCTGGCCACCGTCTACCTCGGTACGCACTGGTTGAGCGACGTGCTGCTGGGCTGGGCCGCGGGGCTGCTGATCATGCTGGCGCTGCCCTGGGTCGAGCCGCTGATCGCCAGGGCCGAGATCGCGATCTTCGACCTGCGCGACCGCTGGCGCGAAGGCCGCGGCCGTACGGCGCCCGTACCCGTCCCGGTCACCCCGGTGGTGCTCAAGCCGCGCACCGCACCCGCCGAGGAGGAGGCAGCACCGGAGCGCGAGCCGGTCGCGTCGGGCCGCTCGCCCCGGGCACCGATGCACCTGGCGCCGGGCCCGCACACGGCCCGCTCCGAGCGCACGCCGGTCACTCCGGCGGGCAGCCGCCGCCCGCCGCACTCGGACCGTGTTCCGCGCGGTACCGCCCCGGCGGCCCGCCCCCTGCCGGGCGGCTGACCTCCCCCACTGCTGAACGCGTGGGAGGTGCCCCCATGCAGGACAGCGGGGTCCGGTACGCACGACCGACTCCCGCCGCACGAAGGCCCCGGTCTCCTGATCCCAGGAGACCGGGGCCTTCGCCGTCCTCGCCGTCCTCCGCTCAGCCCTTCCAGGCGCGCGCCACCGTGCCGTCCCGCACCTCGAAGTTCAGCCGGCCCACCCGGTACTCCATCGTGATGATCGCGCCCGGCGGCAGCGACCGCACCGCCGACCACCCCCGCTCGCGCGCGAGCCGCTCGGCGCGCGGCGCGTCGAGGCCGACGTACCCTTCCGGACTGTCCTGGGGCTCCGCTGGCGGAGTGGGAATCGGTGCCATACCGTCACGCTAGGCCCTGTCCGACGGCCATGGAAGACGGAAGCCGGAAGCCGCGCACACGGCACGCGGAAGGCTCACATCCCCCTCCGGTCACACTTCTGTCACAGGATCACGACACGCGTTTCGGTTCGGCTCTGTCACACGAACGAGCGGTCGTGTACGCCTTCCCGGCGCATTCGAGCGTAATTCCCGCGTGTCGGGACAGCCCTTCGAATAGCCCGACGGAAAGGGCCCGAAGTGCCGCTCGCGGACGGTCCCGGGACACCATTTCATTCGGAATGCACCGGGTGCCGCGAGTACTGACACCGCATAAGAATTTCACCGCTTCGGCACAGAACCCCCGTACGTCCAGGGCCCACGCACAGGGCGACATGTCCTCACGCCGGTCGCTCCAGAGCGCGCGACAACCGGTCCCGGGCCGTTCTGATCGCCTCGCTGAGCTCCGCGGGCTCCAGCACCTCGAACTCGAAGCCCATCATCATCACGTGAATGACCATCACGTCTAGATCCGCGGCGCCGGCGCGCAGGACGCAGGCGTCGGCGCCGTCGGCCTCCAGGGTCCCGGCCGAGGGCGAGATCCGCTCGGCGGCCCGAGCCAGGGGCACCAGGAGCCGGACGGCGGCCTGTGCGGCGTACGCGCGCGTGGAGACACCCCGGGAGACGTACGCGGCGAGGTCCTCGGCCGGCGGCTCACGCGGGGTGAAGCGCGGGCCGTGCGGCGGCCTGGGCGTGATGCGGTCGGCGCGGAACGTACGCCAGTCCTCGCGGTCGAGGTCCCAGGCGACCAGGTACCAGCGGCGCTCGGTGCACACCAGGCGGTGCGGTTCGACGTTGCGGCGGCTCGGCGTGCCGTCGTAACCGCGGTACTCGAAGCGCAGGCGTTCCGCGTCCCTGCACAGGTGGGCGAGCTCCGTCAGTACGGCCGGGTCGGCGGCGGAGGACTCCGGTCCGCGCAGCATCGGCACGGTGAACGCGTTGAGGGCTCCCACGCGGCGGCGCAGCTTGCCGGGCAGCACCTGTTCCAGCTTCGCCAGGGCCCGTACGGAGCTCTCGCCGATGCCCTCGATGCCCTGTCCGGCGGCCGTGCGCAGGCCCACGGCGACGGCGACCGCCTCGTCGTCGTCCAGCAGCAGCGGCGGCAACTCGGCTCCTGCCCCGAGCTGGTAGCCGCCGCCGGTGCCGGGGCTGGCGTTGACCGGGTAGCCGAGCTCGCGCAGCCGGTCCACGTCCCGGCGCACCGTGCGCGGGGTGACCCCGAGCCGTTCGGCGAGCTCCGGGCCGGACCATTCGCGGTGGGCCTGGAGGAGCGAGAGCAGGCGCAGCAGTCGTGCCGAGGTCTCCAACATGGGGGCGAGTCTGCCAGCCGACGCGGACAGCGACGGTCCGCATCAGGGCGGGTGGGGCAGCTGCGGGAGTCGTAGCAGGTGCTGTCCATGTCGCCCTGGGACACCCAGCCCCTGCCGTCCTCCCGGCGGGCCACCGACAGACACGTCCGGCGCGTCCTCGGCGGCTCGGGCAGGTGCTCGATACGAACTGCGTCGCGGTGCGGTCGTGTTGGGTGGGGAGGCGGGTGAGCGCGCAGGGCGCCCCGGAGGCCGGGGCTTCGGACGGCGGCGCCCCACCCGGTCGGTGGACCAGGTGGGGCGCCGTGCCCGGAACAGGGGGAGCGGCTCAGAGCGAGAGGCGCTGCCCGGGCACGATCAGGTCGGGATCACCGCCGATGACGGCCTTGTTGGCGGCGTAGATCCGCTGCCAGGTGGTCCCGTGCCGGGCGGCGATGCCGCTCAGCGTGTCGCCCTCGCGGACGGTGTAGTCGCCGCCGGAAGAGGCCCGGGACGAGCCGCGGTTGGTGTGGCTCGCCGGCCGTTCCACCGTCTTCGACGGCTTCGCGGGCTCCGCCTTCTCGGTCTTCGCAGACTTCGCGGTCTTCACGGTCTCCGTGTTCCGCGTGCCGGAGGAGGCCGCCGCGGGTGCGGCGCCGTACGCTCCGGCCCGGGCCGAACAGACCGGCCAGGCGCCCCAGCCCTGGGCGTGCTGGACCTTGGTGGCGACGGCGATCTGCTGTTCCCTGGAGGCCTGGTCGGCGGTCGGCGCGTAGGCCGTGCCGCCGTACGCGCGCCAGGTGCCGGCGGAGAACTGGAGTCCGCCGAAGTAGCCGTTGCCGGTGTTGATGTGCCAGTTGCCGCCGCTCTCGCACTGGGCGATGCGGTTCCACACTCCGTTGTCGGCCGCGTCGGCGTTGCCGCTCGTCGCCAGCAGGCCCAGCGGGGCGAGCAGCGCCGCCCCGGCGAGGATCGCCGTCGTACGCGCCTTGCGGGTGGTATCGGCACACTCGGACATGTAATTCCCTCTCCACGGACCCGGGCTCCCCCAAGGCGGAGCGCGCTCCCCGCGTATGGCCGCGGTTCGTCGCGCTCGCCCCGTCCGCCTGAGCCGGTGCTGCGATCGTGCTTGCCTGGTGCGCGGCCGGCGGACGTACCCGAGCGGTGCTCGTTGCACACGGCGAAGGAATGTACGGAGCGTGGCGAGCCGACATCAACCAACTCCTTGTCATTCGAGGCCAGTTCGCCGTTACCTCGGGTATCGGCGATTTTAGGCCACCCACTTCATTCGCTGATTTCAGGATTTGTCGACCAGCCCCTTCGCCGACCTGTGACTCACTTCACCGGACCAAATACCTTCACCTACCAATGAGTTGACCTGGAGTGAGCGATTCCGCACCGTGTGTGACCCTGCGCGGTGGATGGTTCGATTCCGTTCCCCTCGGGGCGTGACTCCCGCCACAGATCGCCGTTGTCTCCTTCATGAGCCCGGAACCCTCCGGGGCTCATGGACCGGGAGCCACCCGGCCCTTCACACACCGCATCCCGAGGGAGCCACCCGTGCCGCGCATGCTCGACGTCAGTGACGCCGTCCGCGCCGAGATCGGCGACGAAGAAGCCGACCGGCTGCTCGCCGGAGAGAACGCCCCGGGCAGTTACGACTGCACGTCCTGCCGCACCCCGGGCGACTCCGAGCAGGAGCGCACCAGCACCGTACTGTTCATCGGGGACGAGACCGCCGTCCTCGCCTTCGCCCACGCCACCTGCCTGCCCTCGCAGGTCGTCCAGGTCACCGAGGAGCAGCTGCAGGGCGCGGTCCGCTCCATCAGCGGCGACAGCGCCGCGGGCGGCGAGGCGCACAACACCGTGCCCGAGCAGGCCGTGCTCGGCGTCACCAGCGGACTCGTCCTGATCGCCGGGGAGCTGCATCCGGCGCTCGTCGTGGAGCCGACCACGCCGATCGTGCGGCCCGGCACGTCGGGCATCGGCGACGACTTCCTGCCGCTGCTCATCGAGCAGGGGTACATGCCCGTGACCGAGCTCAGCGCGGTGCCTCCGGTGCTCCACGGATGGTCGGTACTGCTGGCCGTGGGCCAGCTGCACGCGGTGCTCCAGCCCGGCACCAACGGCGGGCAGCCGGTCGCCTGGTGGCAGGCGCACCAGCCGTTGCAGGTCACGGACAGCTGGCGGGCCGCGGCGAACAAGCATCAGCAGGTGCTGCTGTTCGCGGCTCCGGTGGGCTCCATCGGGCGTCAGCCCCGCGAGGACCTGCTGCGGGGCGCGCTGGACAAGGCGGCGGCCAACGGAAAGCTGGTCGCGGCGGCCCTGCCGCTCGCGGGCATCTGAGAACGGGGCGGCCCCGCGCCCCTGAAGGGGCGCTCCACGACCGCATCCCTTCCACTGCCCGGTCGTTTGGACATACGTGCACGCATACGACGTTCCTCCCCGCCGTCCGTCCTTCTCCTCGATCCCGGCAGCGCGGGCGGGACAGGAGACTCCGGGTGGGTCATCGGCCACGCCCATCTACGACACGCTCTACGCGGAGTGGGTCAGGAGTTTCCGGACGCTGCCGGGCGATCGCAGCGGCGAGGAGGAACTGGAGTTCACCGCCTTCGGGATCGCCCCGCACAGCACAGGCCCGCATGGCACGGGGGCGTACGGGACGGTGTCGCACGGCTCCAGCTCGTACAGCGCGTACAGCGCGGGTGCGTACAGCGCCCGCCACGGCACCGGGCAGCAGCAGGCACAGTGGCAGCGGGTCGGAATGATCGGGCGGCAGGACACCGGGATGCACCACGTTCCCGCGGCACTGCCACCGGGCCCCCGCCGGGGCCAGTGACATACGCGAAGGGCGGCCCTTGACCAAGGGCCGCCCTTCCGCTCGTGCTCACTTCTTCTTCGTACCGCGCTTCTCGCGCACCCGCACGGAGATGTGGATCGGCGTCCCCTCGAAGCCGAACTCCTCCCGCAGCCGGCGCTCGATGAAGCGGCGGTAGCCCGCCTCGATGAAGCCGGAGGCGAAGAGGACGAACCGCGGCGGCTTGGTGCCGGCCTGGGTGCCGAACAGGATGCGCGGCTGCTTGCCGCCCCGGACCGGGTGCGGGTGGGCCGAGACCAGCTCGCCGAGGAAGGCGTTGAGGCGGCCGGTCGGCACGCGTGTCTCCCAGCCCGCCAGGGCGGTCTCGATCGCCGGGACCAGCTTCTCCATGTGGCGGCCGGTACGCGCGGAGACATTGACCCGCGGCGCCCAGACGACCTGGCCGAGCTCGGTCTCGATCTCGCGCTCCAGGTAGTAGCGGCGCTCCTCGTCGAGGTTGTCCCACTTGTTGTACGCGATGACCACCGCGCGGCCCGCCTCGACGGCCATGGTGATGATCCGCTGGTCCTGCACCGAGATGTTCTCGGAGGCGTCGATGAGGATGACGGCGACCTCGGCCTTCTCGACGGCGGCCGCGGTGCGCAGCGAGGCGTAGTAGTCGGCGCCCTGCTGGAGGTGGACGCGCTTACGGATGCCGGCCGTGTCGACGAACTTCCAGGTCACGCCACCGAGTTCGATGAGCTCGTCGACCGGGTCACGGGTGGTGCCCGCGAGTTCGTTGACGACGACCCGCTCCTCGCCCGCCACCTTGTTCAGCAGCGAGGACTTGCCGACGTTCGGGCGGCCGATCAGCGCGATACGGCGCGGGCCGCCGACGGCGGTGCCGAAGGTCTGCTCGGGGGCGTCCGGCAGCACCTCCAGGACGGCGTCCAGCATGTCGCCCGTGCCGCGGCCGTGCAGCGCCGAGACCGGGTGCGGCTCACCGAGGCCGAGGGACCACAGGTACGTGGCATCCGCTTCGCCGCTCTGGCCGTCGACCTTGTTGGCGGCCAGTACCACGGGCTTGCCGGCCTTGCGCAGCAGGCGGACGACCGCCTCGTCGGTGTCGGTCGCGCCGACCTTGGCGTCCACGACGAAGACGACCGCGTCGGCCGCGTCGATCGCGTACTCGGCCTGTGCGGCGACGGAGGCGTCGATGCCGAGGACGTCCTGCTCCCAGCCACCGGTGTCGACGACCTTGAAGCGGCGGCCCGCCCACTCGGCCTCGTAGGTCACGCGGTCGCGGGTGACGCCCGGCTTGTCCTCGACGACCGCCTCGCGGCGGCCGATGATCCGGTTCACGAGAGTCGACTTGCCGACATTCGGGCGGCCGACGACGGCGAGCACGGGCAGCGGGCCGTGGCCCGCCGCCTCGATGGCGCCCTCGACGTCCTCGATGTCGAAGCCCTCTTCCGCGGCGAGCTCCATGAACTCCGCGTACTCGGCGTCGCCAAGCGCTCCGTGGTCGTGCTCTTCGAGCGAGCCCTCGGAGTGAATGTCGTCGTTCATGAAGTCCGTACCTCGTAGTTCATCGTGGTGATCGGTGGAACATCCGGTTTCTCCGGACTGATCCACTACTCAGTGTCGCCTAGCGCCCGGTCAGGCGCCTGGCGTTTTCCAGGTGCGCGGTGAGCTGCTTCTGGATGCGCTCGGTCGCCTCGTCCAGCGCCTTGCGCGTACGTCGTCCGCTGCCGTCGCCCGCGTCGAAGGGGTCGCCGAAGACGACGTCGACGCGGGAGCGCAGCGGAGGCAGTCCCTTTATCAACCGTCCCCGCCGCTCGGAACTTCCCAGCACGGCCACGGGCACGATCAGGGCGCCGCCGCGGACCGCGAAGTACGCGAGGCCCGCGCGCAGCGAGGCGAAGTCGCCCTCGCCACGGGTGCCCTCGGGGAAGATACCGAGCGCTCCCCCGGCCTCCAGCACACCCAGCGCCCGCGAGATCGCCGTGCGGTCGGTGCTCTCGCGGTCCACCTTCAGCTGGCCGATGCCGGTCAGGAACGGGTCGAGCGGGCCGACGAACGCCTCCTTCTTGATCAGGAAGTGCGTCGGCCGGGGCGCGACGCCCATGACCATCGGACCGTCGATGTTGTGGGAGTGGTTGACGGCGAAGATCACCGGGCCGGTCGCGGGCACCTTCCATGCGCCGAGCACGCGCGGCTTCCACAGCCCGTACATCAGCCCGACGCCGATGCGCCGCCCGACCTCGGCTCTCCTCGCCGACGGAACCTCGGTCACTTTCCGGCCCGCTTCTCCTCGACGAGGGTGACGACGCACTCGATGACCTGCGGCAGCGTGAGATCGGTGGTGTCCACCTCGACCGCGTCGTCCGCCTTGGCGAGCGGCGAGGTCTTACGGCTGGAGTCGGCCGCGTCACGCCTGATCAGCGCCTCGCGGGTCGCGTTGACGTCCGCGCCCTTGAGCTCGCCGCTGCGGCGGGCGGCGCGGGCCTCCGGGGAGGCGGTCAGGAAGATCTTCAGGTCGGCGTCCGGCAGCACGGTCGTGCCGATGTCACGGCCCTCGACCACTATGCCGACCTCGGCGGAGGCGGCCAGCGTGCGCTGCAGCTCGGTGATCCGGGCGCGTACCTCGGGCACCGCGCTGACCGCGCTGACCTTGGAGGTGACGTCCTGGGTGCGGATCGGGCCGGCCACGTCGGTGTCGTCGACCGTGATCGTGGGGTTGGCCGGGTCGGTGCCCGAGACGATCTCCGGCTTGTCGGCCACGGCGGCGATCGCGGAGGGGTCCTCCAGGTCGATCCCGTTGTGCACCATCCACCAGGTGATCGCCCGGTACTGGGCTCCGGTGTCCAGGTAGCTCAGGCCGAGCTTCGAGGCCACGGCCTTCGACGTGCTCGACTTGCCCGTGCCGGAGGGGCCGTCGATCGCGACGATCACGGGCTGGGCGGTCCGGGCGGCGCCGTTTTCCACAGCGGGACACCTTCCTGGTGCGGAGTGGTGGGTGTGCGGGACGCGAGGGCGCCCTGCACAAGGTTACTGGGTGCGGGTGACCCGGATGGACGGACCAGGTCGCGCCCCCAGGCACCGGGCCGCACCGACCAGCCCGTCCGGGGGTCCCCTGCTCGAAGAGCTTGGGGGAGACGGAGGGCACGGAGGACGAGGCCGTTCAGGCCGAAGCGGGGGCCCGGGGGCGGCAGCCCCCGGACGGCCACGACAGCACCGGGCACTACTGCCTGAGCGCCCACCCGCGCTCCCGCAGCGCAGCACTGAGCATCGGCGCGGCCTTCGGCTCGACGATCAACTGCACCAGACCGGCCTGCTGCCCGGTCGCGTGCTCGATGCGCACGTCCTCGATGTTGACCCCGGCCCGCCCCGCGTCGGCGAAGATACGGGCCAGCTGGCCGGGCTGGTCGTCGATGAGCACGGCGACCGTCTCGTAGACCCGCGGCGCGGTCCCGTGCTTGCCGGGCACCCGGACCTGCCCCGCGTTCCCGCGCCGCAGCACGTCCTCGATCCCCGCGCTGCCCTCCTGCCGCTTGGCCTCGTCGGAGGACTGCAGGGCACGCAGGGCACGGACGGTCTCGTCGAGGTCGGCGGAGACGTCGGCGAGCAGGTCGGCGACCGGACCGGGGTTCGCGGAGAGGATGTCCATCCACATCCGGGGGTCGGAGGCGGCGATCCGGGTCACGTCCCGGATGCCCTGACCGCAGAGCCGTACGGCCGCCTCCTCGGCGTGCTCCAGGCGCGCGGCGACCATGCTGGAGACCAGGTGGGGCATGTGGGAGACCAGGGCGACGGCACGGTCGTGGGCGTCGGCGTCCATGACGACCGGCACCGCCCGGCAGTGCGAGACCAGCTCCAGGGCGAGGTTCAGCACCTCGGTGTCCGTGTCCCGGGTGGGCGTCAGCACCCAGGGACGGCCCTCGAAGAGATCACCGGTGGCGGCCAGCGGGCCCGACTTCTCGCGGCCCGACATGGGGTGCGTACCGATGTAGGAGGACAGGTCGAGGCCCAGCGCCTCCAGTTCGCGGCGCGGGCCGCCCTTGACGCTCGCCACGTCGATGTAGCCGCGGGCCATGCCCCGGCGGACGGCGTCCGCGAGAACCGCGGACACGTGCGCGGGCGGGGCGGCGACGATCGCGAGGTCGACGGGACCCTCCGGGGCCTCGTCCGTGCCGGCGCCCAGCGCGGCGGCCGTACGCGCCTGCTCGCGGTCGTAGTCGTCGAGGTGGACGGTCACGCCCCGCTGGGACAGGGCGAGCGCGACGGACGTGCCGATGAGCCCGGTGCCGATGACAAGTGCGGTCCTCACTGGGCGATGTCCTTGCGCAGGGCGGCGGCGGTGCCGAGGTAGACATGGGCGATGTCGGCGCGGGACCGGTCCGACTCGATGTGTGCGAGGACCCGCACCACGCGGGGCATGGCGCCCTCGATGTCCAGTTCCTGGGCGCAGATCAGCGGCACGTCGACGATGCCGAGCTTGCGGGCGGCGGCCGCCGGGAAGTCGCTGTGCAGGTCGGGGGTGGCCGTGAACCAGATGCTGATCAGGTCGTCCGCGGTCAGCCCGTTCCGGTCCAGGATGGCGGTGAGCAGGGCCCCGACCTGCTCGTCCATGTGGCCGGCCTCGTCCCGTTCCAGCTGGACGGCCCCCCGGACCGCTCGTACCGCCACGGCGCTGCTCCTTGCTGAGATGTGAATCGGCTCCTGGTCCGTCCAGCCTAGTCAGGGCGGGCCGGGCCGGTGGGCCGCGCCCGCCCGCTGAGACGGTCGCCGCGGACGAGAACCGTCTCAATGTCACCCATATCGCCGTATTCCGCTACTTGGCGTGAGAACACCCCCGTGCGCCTCTTTACGCCAGGGGTGCCGTTCCGCTCTGATGTCAGGAAACCCGCCTCGGGGGAGGCCGTCATGAAACGTCCCGGACCTTTGCTGACCCTGCTCGCGGGTCTTCTGCTCGGCCTGTTCTTGCTGACGCTCGACGCGACGAGCGGGACGAAGAACACGACGCCCACCTACAAGCCCGCTCCCACCCCGACCGCAACCGTCGCGTCACCGACTCCCACCGTGTCGCGCACCCCGGTCGCCGACGCCTCCTACACGGGCCGCACCGACGACGACACGTCCTCGGTGGCCGTAACGATCCGCAACGGGAAGGCGATCGCGTACTTCTGCGACGGCCGCACCAAGGAGTCGTGGCTGAGGGGCGGCGTCGGGGACGACGGCAGCATGCGACTGACCGGACGCAACGGCGCCGAACTGGACGGCAGACTCCAGGAGGGCAAGCGGATCCGCGGCACGCTCGACATCGGCGGCGGACACTACGCCTTCACCGCCGCCAAGGCGGTCAAGCCGTCCGGGCTCTACCGGGCGACGGCCAGGGTGCGCAACGCGAAACTCGACGGCGGCTGGATCGTGCTGCCCGACGGCCGTCAGGTAGGCATCCTCGACCGCGACGGCAAACCCGGGCCCGCACCCCGGATCGACCCCGCGACCGGCGCGGTCACGGTGGACGGCGAGCAGCTGACTGCACGACCCGCGACCCCGTGACCCGAGGGAGCCGACCATGACCGTCGACCCGAACGCCGCCACGCAGAACTTCCCCTCGCCCGAAGGCCGCCCGCACCCGGCGCGCTATCTCGTCCCGGCACTGGTCGCCGCCGCCGTCTCGGTCGCCCTCGGTGTGTACGGAAGGGTCCACCACCCGACGGGGATCGCCTTCGACCTCGCCGGGTTCAGCAGCACGGGCGCCGTGAAGACGTGGCTGGCGACCACCGCCGTCTTCTTCGCTCTCGTCCAGGTCGTCTCGGCGCTGATGCTGTACGGGAAGCTGCCCGGGCCGCGCTGGTCGTCGGCGCTGCACCGCTGGTCGGGCCGGGTGGCGTTCCTGGTGGCGGTCCCGGTGGCGGTGCACTGCCTGTACGCGTTCGGCTATCAGACGTATGAAACGCGCGTTTTGTGGCACTCCGTCCTAGGTTGCTTCTTCTTCGGTGCTTTCAGTGCCAAGATGCTGCTGCTCCGCTGGGAGCGGCTTCCCGGCTGGCTGCTGCCGATCGTCGGCGGACTGGTGTTCGCCGTGCTCACGGTCGTCTGGCTGACCTCGGCCCTCTGGTTCTTCCGCACGTTCGGAGTGACGACATGACCCACCGCTCGACACGGCGCACGGCTCTCGCAACAGGCGCGGCGGCACTCGCCGCAGGGTGCGTGGGCTGCAGCAAATACGGCGAGAAGAAGAGCTCCGAATCATCCCCGCCGCCCGCATCACCCGCATCGCCCGCATCACCCACGTCCTCCCCGAGCGCCGCCGCCGGGCAGGAGCTGGCGAGGACGAGCGACATCCCGGTCGGCGGCGGCACGATCTTCAAGGACAAGAAGATCGTGGTCACCCAGCCGAACCAGAACGAGTTCAAGGCCTTCTCGGCCATCTGCACCCACATGGGCTGCACGGTGAACAAGGTCGCGGACGGCACCATCGACTGCCCCTGCCACGGCAGCAAGTTCCACATCGCCGACGGCTCGGTGGCCCACGGGCCGGCCACCAGGCCGCTGCCCGCGGAGAACATCAAGGTCGAAGGGCAGTCGATCCGGCTGGCATGACCCCCAGCCGGACGCGCACCAAGAAGTCGTGCAGGGCGTCGTGCGCGCGGGGCGCGTCGGGCAGCGCCGAGGCGCTCTGGGCCGCGTCGAGCGTGGCGTGCAGACGTTCCACGTCGGCCGCCACGCGCGCGTGGTCGACATCGGCGCTCCCGTGCTCCCGCTCCGCCTTCGCGGCTATCAGCTCCGGCAGACAACCGGGGGCGTCCGGTCCCTCGGCGAGCGTGGGCAGGTGGGCCTGCACCTCTCCGCTGCGCATGAGGTGGATGCCGGTGAGCAGCACACGGAACGTGTACAGCAGCGGCTTGAGCTCGCCGGTCTTCTCGAACAGCCGCCACTGCGTCGCCGCGAAGCCCCGGTAGTGGTGGGCGTGGTGGCTGGTGAGGACTCCCGGGGCCAGCGCGGCCAGCTCCCGGTGCGCGTCGGTGGTGTGCACGACCAGGGGGGAGAGCAGCTGCTCCAGTACGTAGCCGTTGCGGCGCAGCATCAGTCGTACGAACTTGCGCAGGTCGTGAGTGACGAGGTCCATCTCGACGCCGTAGCGCACCCAGGTCCGTGACCGTGTCTCCTCCGGCTCCCGCAGCCCCACCAGGTCGGCGGCGGGCAGCAGATGGACGCCCCGCAGGTCCAGGTCGGAGTCCTGCGAGGGGAAGCCGTACAGATGCGCGCCGGAGACGGTCGCGAACAGCATGGGGTCCGGCTGTTCGGCGACGACGGGCGTCAGGTCCAGGTGGAGGTCGAGGTCGAGGTCGAGGTCGTCGATCATGGGCTAAGCGTCCCAGAGCGCCCCCAGGGTGAGCAGGTCTCCTCCGTATTCGATCCGGTCCGCCCACGCGGTCGGCCAGGCGTCCGCGCCCAGGTGGGCGCCCGCGAAGGCGCCGGTCAGGCAGGCGATGGAGTCCGAGTCGCCGGAGGTGCACGCGGCCCGGCGCAGTGCGGTGACCGGTTCGTCGACGAAGAGCAGGAAGCACAGCAGGCCGGTCGCCAGGGCCTCTTCCGCGATCCAGCCCGCGCCCGTGGCCAGGCAGGGGTCGTCCTCGGGCGAGACGGTGCGCAGGGCGTCCTGAAGGCGGCCCAGGATCTCCAGGCACTCGTCCCAGCCGCGCGCGATGAAGTGCTCGGGCGAGGGGTCGTGCGAGCGGGTCCACAGGTCGCCGAGCCAGGTGTGGTGGTAGCGGGTGCGGTTGTCGAGCGCGTACGAGCGGAGCAGGCCGACGAGTCCGGTCGGCTCGGTGCCCTGGGCGAGCAGCCGTACGGCACGGGCGGTGAGGTCGGAGGCGGCGAGTGCCGTCGGATGCCCGTGGGTGAGCGCGGACTGCAACTGGGCGGCGCCCGCGCGCTGTTCGTCGCTCAGGCCGGGGGCGAGTCCGATCGGGGCGACGCGCATGTTGGCGCCGCAGCCCTTGGAATCGATCTGGCTGGCGTCCTGCCAGGCCCGGCCTTCCTCCTTGAGCAGGCTGCACGCCTTCAGACAGGTCCGCCCCGGGGCCCGGTTGTTCTCCGGGGACTGGTACCAGTCCACGAACTCCTCGCGCACGGGCCGCGCCAGCCGCTTGGGGGCGAGCACCCCGCGGTCCATGGCCGTCCGCAGCCCGCGTCCCAGCGCCAGCGTCATCTGGGTGTCGTCGGAGACGAAGGCGTGCTTCGGCAGCTCCATCTCCCGCCAGGGTCCGCACTTGGCGAGGATCGACGGGACGTCGTTGAACTCGGTGGGGAAGCCGAGCGCGTCCCCGAGGGCGAGGCCCAGCAGGGATCCGGTGGCGGCGCGCTTGCTCACAGGGCTCGTGGTCATGCGGGGCGTCCTTCCCTGGACGGTCGAAGCAGGGGTGGGTGGAGGGCGGTGGCGGTGCCCGCGCGGTAGAGGGCGGCCGGCTTGCCGCGGCCGCCGGTCAGGCGCGCGGCCCCGGGCACGGGCTCGACGAACCCCGGTGTGGCCAGCACCTTGCGGCGGAAGTTGGGACGGTCGAGCCCCGTCCCCCACACCGTCTCGTAGACCTGCTGGAGCTCACCGAGCGTGAACTCGGGCGGGCAGAAGGCGGTGGCGAGGCAGGTGTACTCGAGCTTGGCGCCGATGCGTTCATGGGCGTCGGCCAGGATCCGGTCGTGGTCGAAGGCGAGCGGCCCGACACCGTCGTACGGCAGCCAGCGGGCCTGGGCCGCGTCGCCGCCGCCGTGCGGCTCGGGCGCGTCCGGCAGCAGGGCGGCGAAGGCGACGGACACGACCCGCATCCGGGGGTCGCGGCCGGGCTCGCTGTAGGTCCGCAGCTGTTCCAGGTGCAGCCCGGAGACCCCGGGAACCCCGGGAACCCCGGGAACCCCGGGAACCCCGGGAACATCGTCCAGGCCGGTCTCCTCGGCGAGTTCGCGACGGGCGGCCGTCTCGGCGGACTCGTCCGGCAGCACGAAGCCGCCGGGCAGCGCCCACCGTCCGGCGAAGGGCTCCTGTCCCCGCTCGACGAGCAGCACGTGCAGCGCGTTCCGGCGCAGGGTGAGGACGGCGAGGTCGACGGTGACGGCGAAGGGCTCGTAGGCGTGCTTGTCGTAGCCCTCCACGGCCATCACCCCCTTTCGCGGCCGGGTCCCGGCCAGGCTTTATGGTCAAGATGACTAATAGTCGCTACGACTATAAATAAGAGCGCTCGGCTCCGCAAGCCCTCAGCGCCTCCCTGAGCGCCTTCCGCGCAAACGGAAGCGGCCGGCACCGGAGAATCCGGTACCGGCCGCCACAGGGCCACTGAGGGCGCTCCTAGAGGTCGACCTCCTTCATCAGCATGCCGACCTCGGTGTTCGACAACCGCCGCAGCCAGCCCGACTTCTGGTCGCCCAGGGTGATCGGGCCGAAGGAGGTGCGCACCAGCTTCTCGACCGGGAAGCCGGCCTCGGCGAGCATGCGGCGCACGATGTGCTTGCGGCCCTCGTGCAGGGTCACCTCGACGAGGTAGTTCTTGCCGGTCTGCTCGACGACACGGAAGTGGTCGGCGCGGGCGTAGCCGTCGTCCAGCTGGACGCCGTCCTTGAGGCGCTTGCCCAGATCGCGCGGGATCGGGCCGATGATGGCCGCGAGGTACGTCTTTTTCACCCCGTACTTCGGGTGGGTCAGCCGGTGGGCCAGCTCACCGTGGTTGGTGAGCAGGATGACGCCCTCGGTCTCGGTGTCGAGCCGGCCGACGTGGAAGAGCCGCGTCTCGCGGTTGGTGACGTAGTCGCCGAGGCACTGACGCCCGTCGGTGTCCTCCATGGTGGACACGACACCGGCGGGCTTGTTCAGCGAGAAGAACTGGTACGACTGCGTCGCGACCGTCAGGCCGTCGACCTTGACCTCGTCCTTCTCCGGGTCGACCCGCTTGCCCTGCTCCAGGACGATCTCGCCGTTGACCTCGACGCGCGCCTGCTCGATCAGCTCCTCGCAGGCACGCCGGGAGCCGTAGCCCGCGCGCGCGAGGACCTTCTGCAGCCGCTCGCCCTCCTGCTCGGCGCCCGGGAAGGTCTTGGGCAGCTTCACGTCCGGCTTGCCGGCGTACCGCTCGCGGTTGCGCTCCTCGGCGCGGGCGTCGTACTCACGGGAACTCGCCGGAGCCGTACGGCCGCGCCCGGTGCCCTGGCCCTGCCTGGGCCCGCCCTTGGCGCCGCCGCGCGCCGAGGCGCCACGACCCGACTTCGGGCCGTCCTGGGTGGCGCCGGGGCCTACGTCGTAGCGCCGCTCCTCCGGGCGCGGCTTCTTCGGCCGGCCGCCCTGCTTGTCGTCGCGGGCGTTCCCGGCGCCGCGGTAATTACCGCGGCCACCGCTGCTCCCGCCGCGGCCGCCGCTGTTGCCACCACGGCTCCCGCCGTTGTTTCCGCTGCTGTTCCTGCCGCTGCTGCTTCGCATCAAAATTCCGTCGTCGTCGTTTTCGTCAAGCGATCGGTGTGATCGTCGTCTGCGTCCGGTGCATCCGGGTCGAACGACGGTACGGCCTCCTGGGTCTCGGCCTCGATCGCCTCCGCCTCCGGGAGGAAGGGCGCGAGCTCCGGGAGCTCGTCCAGACCGCGCAGGCCCATCCGCTCCAGGAAGTAGTTCGTCGTCCTGTACAGGATCGCACCTGTTTCGGGTTCCGTGCCCGCCTCCTCGACCAGCCCGCGCTGAAGGAGGGTGCGCATCACACCGTCGCAGTTCACTCCTCGTACGGCCGAGACGCGGCTGCGGCTCACCGGCTGGCGGTAGGCGACGACGGCCAGGGTCTCCAGCGCGGCCTGGGTGAGCCGGGCCTGCTGGCCGTCCAGGACGAAGCCCTCGACGGCGGCCGCGTACTCGGGGCGGGTGTAGAAACGCCAGCCGCCCGCGACGAGCCGCAGCTCGAAGCCCCGTCCCTGGGCGGTGTACTCGTCGGCCAGCTCCCGCAGCGCGTCCCCGATCTGCCGCTTCGGCCGCTGGAGGATCTTCGAGAGGTGTTCCTCCGTCGCCGGCTCGTCCACGACCATGAGGACCGCCTCCAGGGCGGGCTTGAGGTCGAGGTCGACGACGGTGCGCAGACCGGCCGGTACGTCAGTGATCTCCTCGCTCACGCCTTCTTCTCCTCCTTGGGCTCCTCGGGCGGCCGGTCGAACTCGTCGGTCACCCTCGGCGTCTGGTCCCCGTCGCCGCCCGTCCACCGCACGAGCAGTTCCCCGAGGGCGGTCTCCTGGTCCAGCGCGACGGCCTTCTCCCGGTACAGCTCCAGCAGCGCGAGGAAGCGCGCCACCACGGTCAGGGTGTCGTCGGTGTCCTCGGTCAACACCTGGAAGCTGGCCTCCCCCAGCTCCCTGAGCCGCGCGACCACGATCCCCGCCTGCTCCTGCACGCTGACCAGGGGCGCGTGGATGTGGTCGACGTACACCTGGGGCTTGGCCCGGGGCTGCATCGCCTTGACCGCGAGCCTGGCGAAGCCCTCCGGGCCGATGCTGATGACGACCTCGGGCAGCAGCTCGGCGTGGTGCGGTTCGAGGCCGACGGTACGCGGGTACCGGCGGGCCTCCTGGTCCAGCCGGTAGGTGAAGATGTCCGCGATCTGCTTGTACGCCCGGTACTGCAGCAGCCGCGCGAACAGCAGGTCCCGGGCTTCGAGGAGCGCCAGGTCGGCCTCGTCCTCGACCTCAGCGGCGGGCAGCAGCCGGGCGGCCTTGAGGTCGAGCAGCGTGGCGGCGACGACCAGGAACTCGGTCGTCTGGTCCAGGTCCCAGTCCGGGCCCATCGCCCGGATGTGCGCCATGAACTCGTCGGTGACCTTGGAGAGGGCCACTTCGGTGACGTCGAGCTTGTGCTTCGAGATCAGCTGGAGGAGCAGATCGAAGGGGCCCTCGAAATTGGCGAGCCGGACCTTGAAGACACCGTCGACGACGGGCTCTGCCTCCCCCACGGGCGCCGCCCCGGGCCCCGGCCCGTTCGCCACGGACTCCCGGGGCGCGCTCCCGGACTCCGGTGCGACGGCCTGGGCTCCCCGGGCGAGGGTCCCGGATTCCGGGGCGACGGACCCGGCGTCAGCGGCGACAGCCCCGGATCCCCGGGTGGCGGACGCGGGATCCGGGCCGATGTCCGCGGGCTCCCGGACGACTGCCCCGGAATCGGGGACGACAGCATCGGCGCCGACGGCGACAGCCATGGACTCCCGGGCGGCAGGCTCCGGATCCCGGCCCATGACCCCGGGATCCCGGACAACGGCCTCGGACACCGGAACGACGGCCTCAGCCCCCCGGACGACTGCCCCGGAATCAGGGACGACAGCATCGGCGCCGACGGCGACAGCCATGGACTCCCGGGCGGCAGGCTCCGGATCCCGGCCCATGACCCCGGGATCCCGGGCGGCGGACTCCGCAGTGGCCTCAGCCCCGGATTCCGGGGTGGCGGCCTCCGACCCCCGGCCGAGGAGCTCGGGCTCTGGAAGGGGGACCTCGGTCGTCGGCTCGGGGACGAGGGCCTCGGGCTCCGGCCCCCCGGGGGCGGCCTCACGCTCCGGCTCACGGACTGGTGCCTCGGGCTCCGGCTCGACGGCGGGAGCCTCACGGTCCGGCTCGGAGGCGGGAACCTCGGGCTCCGGCTCCGCGTTCCGCGCAGGGAACGCGACCGGCTCCGCCCGTGACGCGCCCGGACCCCGGCCCAGCGCACGCCGACGGCCGGCGGCTGCGCCGGGGGCGGGAACGTCGTTCGAGGTCATGGCCCCCGCAGGCTACCTCTAGCGCCCGCGCAGCCGCCGTACGAGAATGCTCGCGTCCCCTCGGGACTCCAGGTCGGCCAGCACCACGGCCACCGCCTCGCGGACGATCCGCCCGCGGTCGACCGCCAGGCCGTGTTCGCCGCGGAGCACCAGGCGGGCGTGCTCCAGGTCCATCAGTTCCTCGGCCGACACGTACACCGTGATCTTCTCGTCGTGCCGCTCGCGCCCGCTGGGGCGCCGGGCCGCCGCCCGCCCACCGCGCTTGCGGGGCTGCGCGTTGGCCGGGGAGGCGGCAGAACCTTCCTGCGCCGCCTGCCGCCGCGCGGGGCGCTCGCCCTGGGCGGACCGGCTGCGGGACTCACCGGTGTCGGCCGGATCCGCCTCCACCGCCACGTGCTCCGCCCCGTCGCCGTCACCGCCCTGTACGGGCACCGACGGCGGCACGTCCTCGGCGGTGGCGTCACTCTCCCCCGCCGGAGCCGGCACCCGGGCCTCGCCGTTGGCCGGGCGCCGGGGAGTGGACGGCTGGAGCGCCATTCCCCCTGTCGTACGGAACAGTTCGTCGGCCCCCGGCAGACTCACTCGGCGTGACACCGGGCGAGCACCTCCCTGGCGAGCTGGCGGTAGGCGGCGGCACCGACGGAGTTGGAGGCGTACGTGGTGATCGGCTCACCGGCGACCGTGGTCTCCGGGAAGCGGACCGTGCGGCCGATGACCGTGTGGTAGACGTGGTCGTCGAACGCCTCGACGACACGCGCGAGCACCTCACGGCTGTGCACCGTGCGCGAGTCGTACATCGTGGCGAGGATCCCGTCGAGCTCCAGCTCCGGGTTCAGCCGTTCCTGGACCTTCTCGATGGTCTCCGTCAGCAGCGCGACACCGCGGAGGGCGAAGAACTCGCACTCCAGCGGAACGATCACCTTGTGCGCGGCCGTCAGCGCGTTCACGGTGAGCAGACCGAGCGAGGGCTGACAGTCGATCACGATGTAGTCGTAGTCGGGCAGCAGCGGCTTGAGCGCCCGCTGGAGGGTCGACTCGCGCGCGACCTCCGACACCAGCTGGACCTCGGCCGCCGACAGGTCGATGTTGCTGGGCAGCAGGTCCATGTTGGGGACCGCTGTCTTCAGGAGGACCTCGTCCGCGGACATGCCCCGCTCCATGAGCAGGTTGTAGACGGTGAGGTCGAGCTCCATCGGGTTGACGCCGAGGCCCACCGACAGCGCGCCCTGTGGGTCGAAGTCCACGAGCAGCACGCGCCGGCCGTACTCCGCGAGCGCGGCACCCAGGTTGATGGTCGACGTCGTCTTGCCGACGCCGCCCTTCTGGTTGCACATCGCGATGATCTTCGCGGGGCCGTGGTCGGTCAGCGGGCCCGGGATCGGGAAGTACGGCAGCGGGCGGCCGGTCGGGCCGACGCGCTCGCGGCGCTGGCGGGCAGCGTCGGGCGCGAGCGTGGCTGCGTACTCGGGATCGGGCTCGTACTCGGCGTCGGGGTCGTAGAAGTGCCCCTCGGGCAGTTCGTCGTAGTCGGCGAACTGGTTGCGGGGCGCACCCCTTCCATCGCCGGCCATGGCGTTCACGTGATGGCCATCCATGCTCTGGTGTGCTGTCCGGGTCGCCTGCGGACCGGAACTCTGGCGGGCTGCGAAGGTGCGCACAGCAACGGAGCCGACAGCCTCGAACCCCGCGGGGCCCTGGCCCCGTACAGGCGTTCCTGGTTGACCACCCCCGGGAGAAAATGTCGACTCATTCACAAGTCGTCTTACCTCCTTGGTGACCAGGAAACTTCTAGACAGGTCAGCGTGGCACCATGCCGACGGTTGGCGACTCTATGGCGTGTCGGCGGTCCGCAGCAACACAATCCGCCGGACCCGGCAGGATGTGTCGGCAATGAAACATCCCGCTGTCAAGGGCGTACGGCCGTCGCACCGCAGGTTTCGCCGGTGTGCGAATCGGTCGAAGGGTACGTTCGAGGCGAGTTGACCGAGAGTCGCAAAGTGACCATACACACATCCGGCCGGACCTTGTCGGGCAAGGTCCGGCCGGGCACGTGCGGTTGACGACTCGTGTTGACGTATCGCCTTTACCGTATGGTGACTTAGCGGGTCGGCTCGGCCGACGGCTCAGCCGAGCAGGGTCTCCAGGTCGACGTGCTCCAGTCCGTGCGACTCGGCGACCTCCTTGTAAACGACCTTGCCGTCATGGGTGTTGAGACCCTTGGCCAGCGCGGCGTCGCGGCGCAGCGCCTCGACCCAGCCGTTGTTGGCGAGGGAGACGATGTACGGCAGCGTGGCGTTGGTCAGCGCGTAGGTGGAGGTGTTGGGCACCGCGCCGGGCATGTTGGCCACGCAGTAGAAGACCGAGTTGTGGACCTTGAAGGTCGGCTCGGCGTGCGTGGTCGGGTGGGAGTCCTCGAAGCAGCCGCCCTGGTCGATCGCGATGTCGACAAGGACACTTCCGGCCTTCATCCGGGACACCAGCTCGTTGGTGACCAGCTTCGGGGCCTTGGCGCCCGGGATCAGGACGGCGCCGACGACGAGGTCGGCGTCGAGGCAGGCCTTCTCCAGCTCGAAGGCGTTGGAGACGACGGTCTGGATCTTCGTGCCGAAGATCTTGTCCGCCTCCTTGAGCTTGTTGATGTCCCGGTCGAGCAGGGTCACGTGGAAGCCCAGGCCGATGGCGATCTGCGCCGCGTTCCAGCCGGAGACGCCACCGCCGATGATGACGGCCTTGCCGGCCGGCACGCCCGGGACACCGCCGGGCAGCACCCCACGGCCGCCGGCCGCGGCCATCAGGTGGTAGGCGCCGACCTGGGGGGCCAGCCGGCCCGCGACCTCGGACATCGGGGCGAGCAGCGGGAGCGCGCGGTTCGGCAGCTCGACGGTCTCGTAGGCGATCGCCGTGGTGCCGGACTCCAGGAGGGCGTCCGTGCACTCCTTGGAGGCGGCCAGGTGCAGGTAGGTGAAGAGGATCTGGTCCTTGCGGAGGCGGTGGTACTCCTCCGCGATGGGCTCCTTGACCTTCAGCAGCAGGTCCGCGGTGGCCCAGACCTCGTCGGCGGTCTCCAGGATCTCGGCACCGGCCGCCACGTACTCCTCGTTCGGGATCGAGGAGCCGACGCCGGCGTTCCGCTCGACGACGACCTGGTGGCCGTTGCGCACCAGCTCGTGCACGCCGGCGGGGGTGATGGCCACCCGGAACTCGTTGTTCTTGACCTCGCGGGGGATGCCGACCTTCACGTCGATCACGGTCCTTGGCTCAGAGGGTGTGGGGGTACTACGAGACATACCCGGTCATGCAGTGGCACAACGGGATGCACCGCAGGAGAACGTGCGGCAGAGCCAGTTTAATGAAGGCGTTCCGGCTGTCTAGCCTTTCATTGCATCAATCTTCGATGGGTGCACTACGGATTTCGCAGGCGTCAGAGCCGTGTTCCGTGGCTGAATCGCTGTCGTGGCCCTCCTGCAGCTCCTCTCCCAGCATGCGCTCGGCGGCTCCACGGTGCAGTCGAGCGGCGGCGGAGTCGCCCAGGTGCTCCAGGGTGTCGGCGAGCCGCAGCTGCAGCGCGGCCTGCAACCGGACGTCCTCGGCGCGCCGCGCCCACTCCACCGCCTCCTGGCAGGTACGCAGCGACTCCGCGGGCCGCCCGGCGTACTCCTGGACCCGTGCCAGCTCGCTCAACGCCCGTGCCTGGGCGGCGACATCGCCGTTCTTGCGGTGCCCGGCGACGGCCGCCCGCCAGTTCCGCAGCGCCTCGCCGTAGCGGCCCGCGTAGGTGTGGGCGGTGGCGATACGGCCGTACAGCCGGGCGGCGTCCTCGCGCTCGTCGCGGGCCAGCCGCTGGACGAGGGCCCGGCCGAACCAGTCGGCGGCCCGGTCGTAGTCACCCAGCTCCTGGTGCGCGCCGCCTACGGATTCCATCGCGCGGCCGGTTGCGTACGGGTCGTTCGCCTCGCGTCCGGCGTCCAGCGCGGCCCGGTAGCGGGCCAGCGCCTCCCCCGTCCGGCCGGTCCGGGCGTCCAGGTCGGCCAGGTTCAGCAGGGCGGCGGCCTTCTCGCGGGGCAGACTCCGGCGCTCGGCCACGTCGAGGACGAGACGGTGGATGCCGTACAGGTCGGCGGCGGCGGCATGGGTCCCGAAGTGCGCCACCATGGCCCTGACCAGCTGGGACATCAGCCGGCGGGCCAGTGTGTCCAGCTCCCCGTCGGCGACCGCGAGGCGGGCGGCGGCCAGCAGGGCGGGGCGGCGGATGGTCAGCCAGTCGGCGGCCGCCCTGGGGCTGGGGAAGCGCAGGGAGCGCGGCATGCCCTGGACCTTCTCGCGCGCCTCCGGGTTGTCCGTCTCGGTGATCGCACGGCAGGACTGGAGCAGCCGTACGGTCCGCTCCAGCATGCGGGCTCGGGCTAGCTGGAGCTCGGCGGGGCGGTCCTGGGCCTCGGCGAGGGAGCGCAGCAGGGGGTACAGGCATCCCGGGACCTCGTACTGCGGCAGCGGGGAGTCCACGGCCCGCAGCAGGCCGAGGGCGACGAAGTCGTCCAGGGTGGTGCGGGCGGCGCTCACCGAGCAGCCGGCGAGGGCGGAGGCGGTGTGCGGGTCGACCAGGCCGGCCGGGGCCAGGGAGAGCAGTCGCAGTAGCCGGGCGCCGGTGGCGGGCAGGTGGTCGTGGACGAGCCGGAAGACCCGGCCGAGCGGGGCCCCCTCGTCGGTCTCGGCGTGCAGGCGCTTGGCCAGGTCGGAGACGGCCGCCTGGGGACGGGCGGCGAGCCAGCCGCCGGCCAGGGTCAGCGCGGCGGGATGGGCCTGGCACACCTCGACGAGGTTTTCGGCGGCGCGCGGATCCACGGTGATGCGGACCGAGCCGGTGTAGCGGGTCAGCAGTTCGAGGGCCGACTTGGTGTCGAGGCCGCCCAGGGTGCAGGGCCGGACGTCCGCGATCCCGGTCAGCGGGCCGCCGGACACGGCGACGACCAGGCAGTCGGGGGTGTCCGGCAGCAGTGCGTCGACCTGTTCGGCGCCCGCCGCGTCGTCCAGCAGGAGCAGCATCCGCCGCTCGGCCAGGGCCACGCACAGCGCCTCGGTCAGGTCGTCCTCGGCGGCTCCGGGCGGGGCGGGCAGGTCCAGGGCGGTGAGCAGCTCGCGCGCGGCCCGCTCGACCGGCACCGGGGTGCCGTCGGGCTCGCCGAGCCGGGCGCGCAGCACGCCGTCGGGGTAACGGTCGGCGACCTGCCGTACCAGTTGCTCGGCGAGCGCCGTACGGCCGGAGCCGGGCCGGCCCGCGATCAGGAGCACGCGCGCGCGTGGGGCCTTGCGGCCGGAGATGGTGTCGAGGCCGGCTCGTTCGATGTCGGCGCGGAGTTCCTTCAACTCCCTTGTACGGCCCAGGAAATGGCTCTCCGCGACCGCGCCGCCCGACAGCCGCACGCCGTCCGTGTCCACCGCCTGATCCGTCACGGGCCACACTCCCGTCCCACCGCACGCGCAAGCCCGCCGGGACTCCGGTTCGGGCGTGACCCGAGCCTAGTTCACGCTCTGCAACGTCCCCTGCGGAGCACGGCGGGCAGGTCCCTCGATCGGATCAGGCGATCGTCACACCGGAGGTGGGGTGTGTTCGGGTTCAGGACTCGAAGGGACGCGCGGGCCACGGCGCCTCGGCCGGGCGCAGGGCGTCGAGGCCGTCGCCGTTGCGGGCGGCGACCAGGGAGAGGACGCCCACGACGAGGCAGTTGTTGTGCAGCTCGCCGGCGAGCACACCCCGGACGAGGTCGTCGACGGGCACGCGCGCGTGCTCCATGTCGGCCTCCTCGTCCTCGACCTCGAAGCGCTGCCCCTCGGCCTCGGACAGGCCACGGGCGAGGAAGATCCGTACGGACTCGTCGCAGCCCCCGGGGGTGGTGTAGACGTCGGTCAGGACCCGCCAGTCCTCGGCCTTGACGTGCGCCTCCTCGTACAGCTCGCGCTGGGCGGCGTGGAGCGGGTTCTCACCGGGCACGTCGAGCAGGCCGGCGGGGATCTCCCACAGCTTGTGCCGCACCGGGTGGCGGTACTGGCGGATGACATGGACGCGGTCCTCGGCGTCGAGGGCGAGGACGGCCACCGAGCCGGGGTGGACCTGGTAGTCGCGGCGGACCACGGACCCGTCGGGCATGACGACCTCGTCCGTGCGCACGGAGGTCTTGTTGCCCACGAAGGGGGTCTCGGTCGCCCGGATCTCCCACTCCTCGGGGGTGTCCTTGATCGTCATGCCCTGTCCTCCCACGTGCGCAGATGAAACCGGGGTGCTCACCTTTTGAAGGTTTGCACCCCGGCCACCGTACAACTGGTGTGTTACTTGGAATTCTTCCGCGCGCCCTCGGCCTGCTGACGCTCGACCGACGCCTTCACGAGGCCGGCGAACAGCGGGTGCGGACGGGTCGGACGCGAGCGCAGCTCCGGGTGCGCCTGCGTGGCGACCAGGTAGGGGTGGACGTCGCGCGGGTACTCGACGTACTCGACGAGCTTGCCGTCCGGGGAGGTGCCCGAGAAGACGATGCCGGCCTTCTTCTCCAGCTCCGCGCGGTAGGCGTTGTTCACCTCGTAGCGGTGCCGGTGCCGCTCCTCGACGTACTCCTTGCCGTCGTACACCTCGCGCACGATGGAGCCCTCGGCCAGCTTCGCCGGGTACATGCCCAGCCGCATCGTTCCGCCCATGTCGCCCTCCCCGGCGACGATGTCGAGCTGCTCGGCCATGGTGGAGATGACCGGGTGGCCGGTGGCGGCGTCGAACTCGGTGGAGTTGGCGTCCTGGATGTCGGCCAGGTTGCGCGCGGCCTCGATCACGATGCACTGCAGGCCCAGGCAGAGGCCGAGCAGCGGGATCCTGTTCTCGCGGGCGTAGCGGATGGCGCCGACCTTGCCGAGCACACCGCGGTCGCCGAAGCCGCCCGGGATGCAGATGCCGTCGACGTCGGAGAGCTGCGCCTTGGCCCCGGCCGGGGTCTTGCAGTCGTCCGAGGTGACCCACTTGATCTTGACGCGGGCCTTGTTGGCGAAGCCGCCGGCGCGCAGCGCCTCGGTGACCGAGAGATAGGCGTCGGGCAGGTCGATGTACTTGCCGACCAGGGCGAGGGTGATCTCGTGGTCGGGGTTGTGGACGCGGTCGAGCAGGTCGTCCCAGGTCGTCCAGTCCACGTCACGGAAGGGCAGGTCCAGCTTGCGGACGACATAGGCGTCCAGGCCCTCGCCGTGCACGGTCTTCGGGATGTCGTAGATCGAGCGGGCATCCGGGCAGGCCACGACCGCGGCCTCGTCGACGTCGCACATCAGCGAGATCTTGCGCTTGATCGCGGTCGGCACCTCGCGGTCGCAGCGCAGCACGATGGCGTCCGGCTGGATACCGATGTTGCGCAGGGCGGCGACCGAGTGCTGGGTAGGCTTGGTCTTCAGCTCCCCGGAGGGGCCGATGTAGGGCAGCAGCGAGATGTGCACCACGAAGACGTTGTCCCGGCCGACCTCGTGACGGACCTGGCGTACGGTCTCCAGGAACGGCAGCGACTCGATGTCGCCGACCGTGCCGCCGACCTCCGTGATCACGACGTCCACCTCGTCGGTGGCCATGCGGCGGATTCGGTGCTTGATCTCGTTGGTGATGTGCGGGATGACCTGCACCGTGTCACCCAGGTACTCGCCGCGCCGCTCCTTGGCGATGACGGTCGAGTACACCTGGCCTGTAGTGACGTTGGCGGAGCCGTCCAAGTCGCGGTCGAGGAAGCGCTCGTAGTGTCCGATGTCCAGGTCGGTCTCTGCGCCGTCGTTGGTGACGAAGACCTCACCGTGCTGGAACGGGTTCATCGTCCCAGGGTCGACGTTCAGGTACGGGTCGAGCTTCTGCATCACGACGCGCAGTCCCCGGGCCTTGAGCAGCATGCCGAGGCTGGAGGCGGTGAGGCCCTTGCCGAGAGAGGAGGCGACACCCCCGGTGACGAAGATGTGCTTGGTCGTCGTAGATTTGGGCGGCATGGCCAAGAGGGGGCTCCCGTGGTCGCTGTCTGTGGTGCGGTGCGGCTCCCTTCCCGGAAGTTTCCGGGGGTGCCGTCGCTGCGGTTCGGGGGTTTCATGCCCACCGGTCCACGGGCTACCAGGGTATCAGCGCCGCGAGGAGATGGCTTCCGGCCACGCTCCGCGCTCGTGCCGACACGAGCGCGCGTGCCTTACGGTGGTCTCACCCTGTGCTCACTCGTTCGGCCCACACGGGTTGCCCGGAGCGGCACGCAGATCATCTACGTGCGTCGTATCCTGCTCGGACACTCGCTGCCGAGCCCGGCCGGAAAAGCACGGCACACCCCCGCCTGTACGAACCGGAACAACGAGAGCTCGTCAGTTCGTTGAGCTGTGACTGTCGTTTTGCTGTCGTTCTGCCTCAGGGCGGGCCGGCTGCTTCGCTTCACGGCTCGACGACGCACAACAACGACCCCTTGACCGCACTAGCGAAAGCCCCCTTTTTCCCGGGGGCGACGTGGCCGTTCGACTGGAGTTGCACGTGGCCGGGCGCATCGAAGACTACGCACTCATCGGAGACATGCAGACCGCGGCGCTGGTCTGCCGGGACGGCACAGTCGACTGGCTGTGCCTGCCCCGCTTCGACTCGCACGCCATCTTCGCCGGTCTGCTGGGCACCGAGGAGCACGGCTTCTGGCGGCTCGGACCGGCTCACGCCGCCGACGCGGAGCCGCCCACGGCGGCGCGGCGGACCTACCGGGGCGACTCGCTGATCCTGGAGTCGGAGTGGGACACCCCGCGCGGCACGGTCCGCGTGACCGACTTCATGCCGCCGCGTGACGGCGCCCCGCAGCTGATCCGGATCGTCGAGGGCGTCACCGGCCGGGTGCCGATGCGCTCGGCGCTGCGGATGCGGTTCTCCTACGGCCGGGTGGTGCCGTGGGTGCACAAGCACGAGGGCCGCACGGTCGCCGTGGCCGGGCCGGACTCGGTGTGGTTCGACACCGAGGCCGAGACCTACGGCAAGTCGCTCACGACCTACGCGGACTTCACCGTCGCGCCGGGCGACCGGATCGCGTTCACGATCTCGTGGCAGCCCTCCCACAAGGAGCCGCCACCGCTTCCGGAGCCGGAGACCTCGCTGGAGGCGACCGAGGAGTTCTGGCGCGAGTGGGTGGAGCACTGTACGTACCACGGCCCGTACCGTGAGGCGGTGGTCCGCTCCCTGATCACGCTCAAGGCCCTGACGTACGCCCCCACGGGTGGCATCGTCGCGGCCCCGACCACCTCCCTGCCCGAGGACATCGGCGGCGTCCGTAACTGGGACTACCGCTACACGTGGCTGCGTGACGCGGCGATCACCCTGTCCTCGCTGCTGCGCACCGGCTACCGCGAGGAGGCCCGCGCCTGGCGCGAGTGGCTGCTGCGGGCGGTCGCCGGCGACCCGGAGAACCTGCAGATCATGTACGGCATCGCGGGCGAGCGCGAGCTGGGCGAGGCCGAGCTGGACTGGCTGCCCGGCTACGAGGCCTCCGCCCCGGTCCGGGTCGGCAACGGCGCCGCGCACCAGCTCCAGCTGGACGTGTACGGCGAGGTCATCGAGGCCCTGCACCTGGCCCACATGACGGGCCTGGCCCGCAACGACTACGCCTCGCTGCTCCAGCTGAAGCTGATCCGCTACCTGGAGGACCACTGGGACGAGCCGGACGAGGGCATCTGGGAGGTGCGCGGACCGCGCCGCCACTTCGTGCACTCCAAGGTCATGGCCTGGGTCGCGGTGGACCGCACCATCAAGCTGATCGAGTCCGGCGACGCGGACGGCCCGCTGGAGCGGTGGCGCGAGCTGCGCGACGAGATCCACCGGGACGTGTGCGAGAGGGGCTACGACAAGGAGCGCAACACCTTCACGCAGTCGTACGGCTCGAAGGAGCTGGACGCCTCGCTGCTCCTGATCCCGCAGATGGGCTTCCTGCCGCCGGACGACAAGCGCGTGATCGGCACCATCGAGGCGATCCAGCGCGAGCTGTCCACCCCGGACGGCTTCATCCTGCGCTACCCGACGGAGGGCGAGCACGAGGGCGTCGACGGCCTCCCCGGCGACGAGGGCGCGTTCCTCGCCTGCTCGTTCTGGATGGCCGACGACCTCGCGATGATCGGCCGTGTGGACGAGGCCCGCAAGCTGTTCGAGAAGCTGCTGGCACTGCGCAACGACCTCGGCCTGCTGGCCGAGGAGTGGGACCCGCTCCGCAAGCGCCAGGTCGGCAACTTCCCGCAGGCCTTCAGCCACGTCCCACTGATCGACACTGCCCTTCGCCTGACGGCTTCGGGCGCGTACGGCGGCTGAGCCCTTCGGTGGCGGCGCGCTCCGGAGCGACGCCCTCCGGGGGGCGGCCTGCTGAGTACGGTCGGCCGGGCACAGCTGTCGGGTGCGTGTGACCCACTGACCCGGGTCGGCCGATCACGGGCTGCTGGGCGTGGTCGGCCGAGTGGGGTGGCAGCCGCTCGCAGGTGAGTGCGCACGAGGTCGAGTTGGCTCGATCGTGTGGTGGTCCGCTCGCGGGCTTGCGGCACGAGGGGCCGACCGGGCTGACGTGATCGTGCGATCTGGGATGTGCGACCGGGTGAGCGGGAGTGAGCCCGATCAGCCGCACGCCCCGAACGTCGGCCCCGCCGGGAACGCGGTCGTCGACTGCGATCGGGGGGCCGGGCCCGTCCAGGGCCTGGCCGGCGGATCATGCCGCAGACGCCGGGCCTGGCACACCCATCTGGGTCGATGAGGCGCTGTCGCTTTCCTGCGACTTGATCCGCCGGACAGGCCTAGGCTGGAAACGGATCACTGCCCCTCTGCCGAAGGGGGCGGCCATGGCTGCCTTCTCGAAGGCGGGCGCGGCCCTCGCCGCGCTGCGCGAGGATCTGGTCGGCGAGGTGTTCGCCCCGGGAGACGAGGGCTACGACGAGGCCCGCGCCGTGTTCAGCGGGATGATCGACCGGCGCCCGGCCGTGATCGCGCAGTGCGCGGACGAGGGCGACGTCGTCCGATCCGTGCGCTTCGCGAGGGACCTGGACCTGCGCATCGCGGTGCGCGGCGGCGGGCATGGCCTGGCAGGCGCGGCCCTGACCGAGGGTGCGCTCGTGGTGGACCTACGCCGGATGCACGAGGTGACCGTCGATCCGGCGGCGGAGGCGGCACGGGTCGCGGGCGGTGCCACGATGAGCCATCTGGAGCGGGCCACGCGGCCCTACGGGCTGGCCGCCGTCGGCGCCCCGGCCTCGGCCATCGGCGTCGCCGGGTTCGTCCTGGGCGGTGGCACGGGCCGGCTGGACCGGGCCTTCGGCCTCGCCGTCGACAACCTGATCGGCGTCGAGCTGGTCACCGCCGATGCCGAGCGGGCCCACGCCAACCCCGACGAGAACCCGGAGCTGTTCTGGGCACTGCACGGCGGCGGCGGCAACTTCGGGATCGCCACCGCGCTCACCCTTGAGCTGCACGAGCTGCCGGAGTTCTCCGTCGCGCTGCTGCTGCACCTCCCCGAGTTCGGCCGGGAGGTGGTCCGCACCTTCCGCGAGATCATCCGGACCGGGCCCGACCAGGTGGGCGGCGCCGTGACGTACCCGACCGCGGGCAGGCCGATGTACGGCACGCTGCTGACCTACGCGGGCGGCGAGGCGGATCTGCGCAAGTTCGCCGAGCCTGTGCTGGCGCTGCCGCACGAGGCGGAGCTGCGGGGTACCGAGGCGCTGCGCCTGCTGGACTGCCCTCCCGGGCTGCGCGCCCACTGGTCGGCGGAGTGCCTGACCGGTCTGCCCGACGACCTGGTGGACGTCTTCTGCGCCCGCGCGGAAACGGTGGCCGTGCCGATGCCCGGCGGATCCCGGCACATGCTCCTTCCGCTCGGCGGCGCCGTCGCCACCGGACCGGCCCGGTACCCCGTTCCGTACCGGGACGCGCCCTGGGTGGCGCATCCCTTCGCCCGCTGGGCCGACCCGGCCGACGACGAGCGGGCCCTCACCTGGGTACGGGACGCCCGCGCCGACGTCCGGCCCTGGAGCACCGGTGCCGTCTGCCTCGGCCTCGTCGGCGACGAGGGCCCCGCGCGGGTGACGGCGGGCCTGGGCGCCGGGAACCTGTTGCGGCTGGAGAAGGTGAAGCGGACGTACGACCCCGACAACGTCTTCCGCTGCAACCACAACATCCTGCCGGTGTAGCGCGGGGCCCGAGCTGTCTTCCAGGGGTTTTCGCAGGTAGCGTCCGCTGCATGGAGAGCAGCGCGGACAACGGCCGGTTCGACACCCAGGGCGCCGGGATCACCGTCCAGCGGGCGCTGGAGCTGCCCGGGTTGCGCAGCGGGCTCCCGGAGATCCTGGCGGGCGCCGACCGGCTGGGACGCACCGTGCGCTGGGTGCACGCGGGCGAGGTGCCGAACATCGCCTCGCTGCTGAAGGGCGGCGAGCTGCTGCTCACCACCGGCTACGGACTGGGCACGCGCCCGGCCGAACAGCGGGCGTTCGTGCGCACCCTGGCGGAACGTGGCATCGCGGCTCTGGTCGTGGAGCTCGGCCCGCGCTTCGCCCGGCTGCCCGCCGCCCTCGTCGACACGGCGAGGTCGGCCGGTCTGCCCCTCGTCCAGCTGCACCGCGAGGTGCCCTTCGTCGCGGTCACCGAGGAGATCCACACAGAGATCGTGAACGGCCACTACGCGCTGCTGCAGCGGGCCGAGGAAGTGCACCGCCGATGTACCGAGGCCCTGCTGGGCGGCGGCGGAGTGCCACAGGTCCTGGGCATCCTGGCCGACTTCAGCGGCAACCCGGTCTTTCTGGAGACGACCGACGGCCAGCTCCTGTATGCCGCGGGTGCCGGGCCCGAGGGAGCGGATCCGCTGCAGGTGTGGGAGGGGCTGCGCGGGGCGCACAAGGACACGCCGCCACCGGCCGGTTCGGTGCTGGTGGACGTGCCCGGCGGTGGCCCGGGTACGGGTTCGGTGCGCGCCCGGCTGGTTCTGCTGCCCGTACGGTCGCCGCTGGCTCCCGTGCACCGGATCGCCGCCGAACGGGCCGCGGGCATCCTCGCCGTCGTCCTGATGCAGGCCCGCCAGGAGGAGGAGCTGGCGGCACGCGGCCGCGGCGACTTCCTCACCGACCTCGCCGAGGGCCGTATAGCGGCCGAGGACGCGCCCGCGCAGGCCCGGGTGCTGGGCTTCAAACCGGGCGGCAGCCCACTGCTGCCGGTGGTGATGCGGCTGGGTGACACCCTCTCGCCCGGCGGGGGCTGGGCGGTCCTGGCGCGCGCGGTCGCGGAGGAGCTGGCCTCGGTGGGGGTGCCGGTGCTGCTGGGGGTACGGCCCGTGGAAGGGCGGGTTCCGCTGCTGCTCGGACTGCGGTCGGAGTCGGAGCGGTCGGCCGTCGCCGACCGGGTCGCGGCGGCGCTGCGGGCCGGGGTGGAGCGGGCGGGAATGCAGCGGCCGGGAGCCCAGCCGCCCGTCGTGGTCGTCGGGGTGGCCGGCGGCTGGGCGGCCGCGTCGGCCGGGCTGCGGCACGCTGCCGAGACGGCGGCCGCGGCGCAGGGCCTGGCGGACCGCCCCTGGTACGACGCCCGCCGCCTGGACATCGACCTCCTGCTGTGGCGGCTGCGCTCCCATCCGGACCTGGCGGCCTTCGTGGACCGCGCCATCGGCCCGCTGCGGGACCACGACAACCGTTCCAAGCCGCCGCTGCTGCCCACACTGGAGACCTATCTGGCGCATGCGGGCCGCAAGGCCGAGACGGCCCGCGAGCTGCACCTCAACCGCCAGACGCTCTACAACCGTCTCGCCCGCATCGGGGAGTTGCTCGGCACCGACCTCGACGATCCGCAGACGGTGCTGGCGTTGAGCCTGGCGCTGCGAGCACGCAGGCACGTGCCCTAGGACGACCTAGACGAAGGTGCGTGGTCGGGTCAGCTCGTCGTAGATGCTGAGGACTTGGGCCACGGTCTCGTCCTCGGTCGGCCAGCCGGCCGCCTGCCGTACGCCCCTCTCCCTGAGCGCTTCGCAACGCCCGGGGTCGCCGAGCAGCCGTACGACGGCTTCGGCGAACGCCCCCGGGTCGCCGTACGGGACGAGCTCGGCCGCGTCGCCCACCAGGTCGGGGATGCCGCCGACGGCGGTCGCGACGAGTGGCACGCGCGCGTGCAGCGCTTCCTGGGCGAGGACGGAGCGGGCCTCCCAACGGCTGGGCAGCAGCGCGAGATCGGCGGCGTCGAGCAGCTCGCTCACATCGTCCCGCCGTCCGATGAGCCGGACCGGCAGCTCCTCGTCCTCGATCCGCTCTTGCAGCACCGCGCGCAGCGGCCCCTCCCCCGCAATGACGAGCAGCGGCGGGGGGTCGAGCCGGCGCCACTCGCGGGCCGCGTCCAGCAGGACGTCGTAGCCGCGGTGCCGGTCGAGGGAGCCGACGGCGATGAGCAACGGGCGTCCGGTGGCACCGAGTTCGGCCCGCATCTTGGGGCGCCGCCGGTCGGGGTCGTCGAGTTCGGCGGGCGGGCGCGGGCCGGGCAGCGCGACGGCGGCGAGCCGGGCGTCCCGGGCGCCGGTGCGGCGCGCCCGGTCCACGAGGTCCGAGGTGGTGCCGAGCACCACGGCCGCCGTCTTCACGACCCGCCGCTCCAGCAGGCGCAGCAGATGCGCGCGAGCCCCTTCCGCGTGTGCGCGGTTGTGCCAGGTCACGACGAGCGGGGTGGGCCGGCCGCCGAGCGCGAGCACGGCCCGGAAGGAGGCGTGCAGCCCGTGCGCGTGGACCAGGTCGGCGTCCGCGCAGGCCGCCCGGAGCGCGGCGACGGAGCCCGGATCGCTGCTGCGCGGGACGTGGACGTGCTCGGCGCCGACCCCGGTGAAGCCGTAGGCGCGATCGGCCTCGGCGGGGGCGCACACCGTGACCCGCACGCCCCTCGCGACGAGCCCGGCGGCCAGGGACCGCACGTGTGCGCTGCTGCCGGCGTTGCCTCCGCCCAGCACCTGCACGGTGCGCAGCGGCGACTGACCGTGCGGCGAGTTGCTGCTCACGGGGCTCACGTGGCCGGGGGCTCCTGATTCGGCGTCGGGCGGTCACGAAGGAACGTACAGAAGGTATCGGGCGGAGGGGGATACCGCGCGCGCCTCCTGCGCGTACCGCGTTCCCTGTCAAGGATGCCAGGACGGACGGGTGTTCCGGGAACCCCGGAAAGGCGCGCTGCCCTCCGGCTCGGCGCGCCGCAGGGCAGCGCGCCACCCGCACGAGTGAGGAAAATCCCGGGCCGGGCGAACACCGCGGAGTGTCTGTACGAAGGTCAGACCCTGTGGCCCGTCACAACGAGCGCGCCAACTCGCTCACTCGTTCGCCGTACACGGCAACGACCACCAGTGCGGCGGCGTGCGCGAGCAGTCCGGCGCGCCCGTTGCCCGCGACGACAGCGGCGCCCAACGTCGCGCCCAGGGCGTGCGCCCCCGTGTCACCGATCATCGTGCGCTCCCCGAGGTCCTCCGGGAGCACGGCCGCCGCGGCCCCCATCGCCGCCGCGGACAACTCGGCACCCGGCCCCTTGCGCAGCAGTCCCGGCGCCCCCAGCGCGAGCACCGCTCCAGCGGCCCGCCCGGGCCGTACGTCCACGAGGTTGACGAAGTGCGCGGCCCCGGCGATCACGACCCCCGCGAGCACCTTGTCGCAGAACCGCTCCTTCGACACCGCCCCCGCGACCAGCCCGGCCGCCGAGATGCCGGCCAGCTTGACCATGCCGCTGGTCACCTCGCCGTCCCGCAGCGCGGCCAGATGCGCCCGGAAACCGCGCCGGGGATCGTCGGCCCCGACGACGTCGTCGTAAGCCCCGCAGACCCCTGCGGCCAGCGCGGCGAGCCCGGCGGCGGGGTGCGCGCGCCCGGCGGCCAGGGCGACCGCCCCGGCGGACGCGGGCCCGGCGTGCAGGTCGACGGTCCGCCCGGCGTGGTTCTTCCGCTCCCAACGCCCCGGTCCGCCCGGCGCCTTGGCGCGAAGGGCGGCGGTTGTGGCGCGGGTGAGGGCGGCGGCGAGCGCGAAGGAGCCGGTCCTGCGAGTACGGGTGCTCATCCGGCCACCCTAGAAGCAGGGATCCTCACCCGTCCGCGCGGGCCGCCGCCAGCAGTTCCTCCGCGTGCGCCCGAGCCGTCTGCGAGTCCTCCTGCCCGGCGAGCATCCGGGACAGCTCTCGGACGCGTTCCTCGCCTTCGAGGACCTTCACACCGGACCGGGTGACCGACCCGTCGTTGGTCTTCTCCACGAGCAGCTGCCGGTCGGCGAAGGCGGCGACCTGGGGAAGGTGGGTGACGACGACGACCTGCGCGGTCTTCGCGAGCCGCGCGAGGCGCCGGCCGATCTCGACCGCGGCCTTGCCGCCGACACCGGCGTCGACCTCGTCGAAGAGGTACGTCGGCACCGGATCGGTCCCGGCGAACACGACCTCCACGGCGAGCATCACGCGCGAGAGCTCACCGCCGGAGGCCCCCTTGGCGATGGGCCGTGGCGGCGCGCCCGGATGCGGCGCGAGCAGCAGCTCCACCTCGTCGACGCCCGACGGTCCGTACGCGACCGTACGCCCGCCGACCTCGACACCCTCGGGGTCCTCGGTCTGCCTGATGTCGAAGGACACGCGCGCGTGGGGCATCGCGAGGGACGCCAGCTCGGCGGTCACGGCCGCGGCGAACCGCTCCGCGGCCTCCGTGCGCGCGTCCGTCAGCGCCTGGGCGAGACCGCCGAGGTCGCTGCGCAGCGCGTCCCGTTCGGCGGTCAGCTCGCCGATCCGCTCGTCGTCGCCGTCGAGTTCGGTCAGCCGCACGGCGCCCTGCTCGGCCCAGGCGAGGACGGCGTCGATGTTGTCGCCGTACTTCCGGGTGAGCGCGGTGAGCGCGGCCCGCCGCTCCTCCACGGCGGCCAGCCGCAGCGGGTCGGCGTCCAGGTCGTCGGCGTACCCGGCGAGCTCTCCCGCCACGTCGCCCAGCAGGATCCCGATCTCGCCGATCCGGTCGGCGAGCGGGGCCAGCGCCGGGTCGTGGGAGCGCACGGCCTCCAGGGCCCGGTGCGCGCCCGCCACGAGCGTCGCCGCGTCGATGCCCTCGGGGTCCTCCGGGTTGCCCGCGAGCGCCGCGTGCGCGGCCGTGGCGGCGGACGCCAGCGCCTCCGCGTGGCCGAGCCGCTCGGCCTCCTCCGCCAGCTCCGTGTCCTCACCGGCGCGCGGCTCGACACCCGCGATCTCGTCGAGGCCGTACCGGAGCATGTCGGCTTCCTGGGCGCGCTCACGCGCGCGTGTGACGATCTCCTCCAGCTCGACGGAGACGGCCCGCAGCCGCCGGTAGGCCTCCGTGTACTTGGCCAGCGGTCCGGCGACCGCGTCGCCCGCGTACCGGTCGAGGGCCTGCCGCTGCCGGGACAGCTTGAGCAGCCCCTGCTGGTCGGTCTGCCCGTGCACGGCCACCAGGTCGTCGGCCAGCTCGGCGAGCAGCCCCACGGGCACGCTGCGCCCGCCCAGGTGGGCCCGCGAGCGCCCCTCGGCGGAAACGGTACGGCTGATCAGCAGCGCCCCGTCGTCGAGCTCGGCCCCGGCCTCCTCCGCCCGTACGACGGCGGCCGCGCCCGAGGGCACGGCGATCCGCCCCTCCACGACCGCCTTCCCGGCGCCGATCCGCACGAGCGCCGGATCCGCGCGCCCGCCCAGCAGCAGCCCCAGGCTGGTGACCACCATGGTCTTGCCCGCACCCGTCTCACCGGTGACGGCGGTGAACCCGGGCGACAGCTCGACGACGGCGTCGTCGATGACTCCCAGCGACCGTATCCGCATCTCTTCCAGCACGGACAAGACCATACGAGGTCAGGACGGGGAAGTGCGACGGCCCCCGCCCCCATCGTGTGAAGGCGCAGGTGACGATTGCGCATCGCGCACGCGATGTCACCCGCGCGAGCTAGCTAGTGAGGCGCGCCCCGCCATCCGGAGACCGGCAGTGCGAACTTCGCCACCAGCCGGTCCGTGAACGAAGCGTGGTGCAGCCGGGCCAGCCGTACCGGTACCGCACCGCGTCGCACCTCGACGCGCGCCCCGGGCGGCAGCTCGACCGTCCGCCGTCCGTCGCACCACAGCACGCCCGGCGGAATGTGCGGCAGCACCTCCACCGCGAGCACCGACTCCGGCGAGGTGACCAGTGGCTTCGCGAACAGCGCGTGCGCCGAGATCGGCACCATCAGCAGGGCCTCGACCTCGGGCCACACCACGGGGCCGCCCGCCGAGAAGGCGTAGGCCGTCGACCCGGTCGGCGTCGACAGCACGATGCCGTCGCAACCGAAGCCCGTCACCGGCCGCCCGTCGATCTCCAGCACGACTTCGAGCAGCTTCTCGGCGCCGGCCTTCTGCACGGCCGCCTCGTTCAGCGCCCAGTCGGTGTGCACGATGTCCCCGTTGCGGTGCACGACGACGTCGACGGTCATCCGCTCCTCGACCTCGTACGCCTTGCTCACCACCCGGTCGACGACCTTGTCGAGGTCGTCCCGTTCGGCCTCCGCGAGGAACCCGACGCTGCCGAGGTTGACGCCGAGCATCGGCACGCCGGACGCCCGCGCGAACTCCGCGCCGCGCAGCAGCGTGCCGTCACCGCCCAGCACGATCAGCAGCTCGCAGCCGTCGAGGCTCTGCGGGGTCGCCTCCTCGACGAGCTCCACCTCCTCGGGCAGCGGCAGGTCGCGTGCCTCGTACTCCAGGACCCGTACGCCCACGCCTGACTGCAGCAGCCCCTTGACCACCAGTTCGGCGCTGCGGATGGCCGCGGGCCGCCCGGTGTGGGCGAGCAGGAAAACAGTACGAGCTCGGTTCTGTGTCAACGCGGCCCCTCCGCCACTGCACGGTCAACATCGGCCGGGTCCAGTTCCGGTGCCCCGGCCCGCAGCCACAGAAAGTATTCGACATTGCCGGACGGCCCGGGCAGTGGACTGGCGGTGACTCCACGCACACCGAGCCCCAGCTCCCACGCCTTCTCGGCCACACCCCGCACGGCCTCCGCCCGCAGCTGCGGACTCCGTACGACTCCCCCGCTCCCCAGCCGTTCCTTCCCCACCTCGAACTGCGGCTTGACCATCATCACCAGGTCGGCGTCCGGCTTCACGCACCGCTTCAGGGCGGGCAGCACCAGCCCGAGCGGGATGAAGGACAGATCACCCACGACAAGATCCACAGGTTCCCCATCGATCGCTTCAAGCGTCAACTCGCGTACGTTCGTACGGTCCTTGACGGTGACGCGTTCATCATTCTGGAGGGACCACGCGAGTTGACCGTAACCGACGTCGACGGCCACGACGTGCGCGGCACCCGCTCGCAGCAGGACGTCGGTGAAGCCGCCGGTGGACGCGCCGGCGTCCAGCGCCCGCCGCCCCTGGACGACGAGCCCCTGGGGCACGAAGGCCGCCAGCGCGCCGGCGAGCTTGTGGCCGCCCCGGGACACGTACTCGGGATCGCTGCCGTCGGCCTGGACCACGATCGCGGCCGCGGTCTCCACCTGTGTGGCCGGCTTCGTCGCGACGGTCTTGCCGACGGTGACCCGTCCGGCGGCGATCAGCTGGCTGGCATGCTCGCGCGAACGGGCGAGCTTCCGGCGGACCAGCTCCGCGTCCAGACGGCGGCGTGCGACTCCTGCCACGTTCGGTTCAGCTCCTACTGCCATACGTCGAATGGGACTCGTGGCCCGAAGGGCCTCGTTGAGGGGTGGTGGTCGGGTGACGGGTGGGAGCCGGAGGTCCCGGGCGGGCGTCGAGCGCGGTGAGCGCGTCACGCAGCCCCCGATGTACATCCTCGTACACCTCGACATGCCCGTCCGTGGCGAGGTGGTCGGCGTCGGCCAGCCGCTCCAGCTGGGCGTCGACCTCGGCATTGCCGGTGGGGGTGCGCGGGACCTCCAGCGGGGCGGGCGCGGCGGGGTCGTACTCGGAGTCGTACTCGGGTTCGACCGCCGCTTCCTGCGGGCCCCCGGTCTCCGGCACTGTGTCGCTCATGCCCAGACGCTACCTCGAACCGCTGAGGTAACGTCGATCGCGATGGCCACGATCGAGGAGTGCCGCGACGCACTCGAAAAGCTCTCGGACAACATGCAGGGTGCGGAGGGCGGCGCCCGCGAGGCCGCCGCCCTGGACCGCTCGGTGAGCTGCTACGTCACCGACCTGAAGGTCACCTTCGTCGGCCGGATGACCGGCGGCCGGATCGTGGTCGACGAGACCCTTCCGGGACCACCGCCCAAGAAGGCCCAGATCCGGCTCTCCATGGCCGGCGACGACCTGGTGGCCCTGGTCGACGGCGAACTGAACTTCGCCAAGGCCTGGGGTTCGGGCCGGGTGAGGCTGGAGGCGAGCCTGCTCGACCTGTTCCGGCTCAGGAAGCTTCTGTAGCGGCGGCCTTCGCTCCCGTACGGGCCTTGCGGGCCGCCGGCACCACCAGCGGCGTCCCCGTCTCCGGGTCGTCGATGACCTGGCAGCGCAGTCCGAAGACCTCTTCGACCAGCCCGGCCGTGACGATGTCGTTCGGCGCGCCCTCGGCGATCACCGTGCCGCCCCGCAGGGCTATGAGGTGGGTGGCGTACCGGGCGGCGTGGTTGAGGTCGTGCAGCACGGCGACCAGGGTGCGGCCCTGTTCCTCGTGCAGTTCGGCGCACAGGTCGAGGACGTCGATCTGGTGCTGGATGTCCAGGTAGGTGGTCGGCTCGTCGAGAAGCAGCAGCGGCGTCTGCTGGGCGAGCGCCATCGCGATCCACACGCGCTGCCGCTGACCGCCGGACAGCTCGTCGACATACCGGTCGGCGAGTCCGGCGACGCCGGTCTGCGCCATGGACTCCTGGACGACCCGCTCGTCCTCCGCGGACCACTGGCGCAGGAGGCCCTGGTGCGGGTAGCGGCCCCGGCCCACCAGGTCGCCGACGGTGATCCCGTCGGGCGCGATGGACGACTGCGGCAGCAGTCCCAGCGTCCGCGCGACCTTCTTGGCGGGCATCGACTGGATGACCTGCCCGTCGAGCAGCACCCGCCCCTGGCTCGGCCTCAGCATCCGGGACAGCGCCCGCAGGAGCGTCGACTTGCCGCACGCGTTCGGACCGACGATCACCGTGAAGGAGTTGTCGGGGATCTCCACCGACAGCTGCTCGGCGATGACGCGCTGGTCGTAGGCGAGGGTGACGTTCTCGGCGGACAGGCGGTTCACTGTGCTCCTTCGGTTGTTCGTCCCACCGGTGTTCGTGCCGTGGGTGGCGGTCATATCCGTCCTGCCCTGCGCTCGGTGACGAAGAGCCACAGCAGGTAGACACCACCGAGAACACCGGTGACCACGCCCACGGGCAGCTGGTCGGCGCCGAAGGCGCGCTGCGCGGCCCAGTCGGCGGTGACCAGCAGGGTGGCGCCCATGCAGAGGGAGGGCACCAGGTTCGGGCCCGGCGAGCGGGTCAGGCGCCGGGCGAGCTGCGGCGCGGTGAGCGCCACGAAGCTGACGGGGCCCGCGGCGGCGGTGGCGGCGGCGGTGAGCAGGACGGCCGCCACCATCAGCAGCAGCCTCACGCGCTCGACGCGCACCCCGAGGGCGTACGAGACGTCGTCGCCCATCTCCAGCATCCTGAGGCCGCGCGCGTTGGCGAGGACGAGCGGTACGAGAACGGCGCACAGCGCGAGCAGCGGCCGGACCTGGCTCCAGTCACGGCCGTCGAGGGACCCCGTCATCCACACGACCGCACGGGCCGCGTCGACGAGGTCGGCCTTGGTGAGCAGATAGCCGTTGACGGCGGTGACGACCGCGGAGACCCCGATGCCGACCAGGACCAGCCGGTATCCGTGCACGCCCTGCTTCCAGGCGAGCAGATAGATGGCGAGCCCGGTGACCAGGCCGCCGACGAGCGCGCCGATGGTGACCTGGGTGGCGGACCCGGACATCAGCACGATCACGACGAGCGCGCCGGCCGTCGAGCCCTGGGAGAGACCGAGGACGTCCGGGCTGCCCAGCGGATTGCGTGAGACGGACTGGAACAGGGCGCCGCCCAGGCCGAGCGAGGCGCCGACCAGGAGTCCGACCAGGACCCGCGGCAGCCGCAGCTCGTTCACGATGAAGTCCTGGAACGGAGTGCCGTTGCCGGCCAGCGTCTTGAGGACGTCGACGGCCGGGATCTCGGCGTCGCCGGTGCCGATCAGCAGGACACTCGCGGCGAGCGCCGCGACGAGCAGCAGGGCGACGACGATCAGCGCGCGGACGTCCAGCCGGACGGAGAGCCCGCCTGGCGTGCGCAGGGCGCGGCCCGCGCGGCTCGTCCGGTGGGTCTTCACACTCGTCCGGTGGGTGTTCACAGCTGCGCCGTCCTCCGCCGTCGTACGAGAAAGATGAAGACCGGGCCGCCGATGATCGCGGTGACGATGCCGACCTGCAGTTCTGAGGGCCGGGCGACGATCCTGCCGATGACGTCCGCGCCGAGCAGCAGCACCGGCGACAGGACGGTCGCGTAGGGCAGGATCCAGCGCAGGTCGGGGCCCGTGAAGGAGCGCACGACGTGCGGGACCATCAGGCCGACGAACACGATCGGCCCGCAGGCCGCGGTCGCGGCGCCGCACAGCACGGTGGCGGCGAGCATGGCCAGGGCTCGGGTGCGGTTGAGGTTGGCGCCGAGGGCGCGGGCCGTGTCGTCACCCATCGCCACGGCGTTCAGCGGCCGGGCGAGCCCGAGCGCGAGGAGGGTGCCGACCGCGAGGAACGGCAGCACCTGCAGGATGGTCGAGTCGGTCGCCGAGGCCAGCGAGCCGACCGTCCAGAAGCGCATCCTGCCCAGCGCCGCGTCGTCCATGATCATCACGGCCTGGAGATAGCCGTACAGCGCGGCGCTGATCGCCGTACCGGCGAGTGCGAGTCGCACCGGTGTGGCACCCCGGCTGCCGCCGAGGAACCAGACCAGCGCGCCGACGGCCGCCGCGCCGACGAACGCGAACCACACGTACCCGCTCAGGCTGGTGACGCCGAAATAGGTGATGGCGGTGACGACCGCGGCCGAGGCGCCCGCGTTGATGCCGAGCAGTCCGGGGTCGGCCAGCGGATTGCGGGTGAGCGCCTGCAGCACCGCCCCGGACAGGCCGAGCGCGGCGCCGGCGAGCAGGCCCAGGACGGTACGGGACAGCCGCTCGTCGACGACGACGTCACCGTACGTCCCCGAGTCGTGGAACAGGCCGTGCCAGACCTGGTCCAGCGGCAGCGCCTTCGCGCCGATCGCGATGCTCGCCAGGGCGACGAGCACCAGGATCGCCACGGAGGCGACGAGCCCAACGGCCCGTATCGCCCGGCGGGTTGGGGGCGCGGGGGCGGTCTCCGCGCGCGGTTCGGGAGGACTCTCGACCAACACGAGGTTAGGTTAGCCTACCCTCGCATTCGATCTCGATGCCGAGGCCACGGCTCACAGGGTCACGCGCCCTCGGGCTCAGTGACCGATGCCGAGCTCACAGCCCGAGCCGCGCCAGCGCCTTCCCCCCGTCCAGTTCGCAGGAGCCCGCCCCGGCCGCCGTCCAGGCCGCCGCGCACAGGGCGCGCAGACCGTCGAGAGCCTCGCCGTCGCCCTCCAGCTCCAACCGCTCACGGCCGGCGGTCGCCGTCCATCCGCCGCACCGGAAACCCTCACCCTCCCGGGTGATCTCCGGCTGGCCGGTGAGCAGCCCGCGCAGATCGGCGTCGACATACGTCGGCCGGTGCCGCGGCGGCGCGGCGAGCAGTTGGGCGCCGTCGGTGACACCCGTCAGCACGAGCAGCGAGTCGACCTCGCCGTTGAACGCGCCCTCGATGTCCGTGTCCAGCCGGTCCCCGACCACCAGGGGCCGCTTCGCACCCGTCCGCAGGATCGTCTCCCGGTGCATCGGCGGCAGCGGCTTGCCCGCCACCTGCGGCTCGGCTCCCGTGGCGATCCGTACGACCTCCACCGCCGCGCCGTTGCCCGGCGCGATCCCGCGACCGCTCGGGATCGTCAGGTCGGTGTTGGACGCGAACCACGGCACCCCGCGCGCGATGGCGTAGCACGCCTCCGCGAACCGGCCCCACTGCAACTCGGGACCGCCGTACCCCTGCACGACCGCCGCCGGATCGTCGTCCGCCGACTCCACCGGCTCGAGACCGCGCTCGCGCAGCGCCACCCGCAGGCCCTCACCGCCGATCACCAGCACCCGCGCCCCCGCCGGCACCTGCTCGCTGATCAGCCGCGCCACCGCCTGTGCGGAGGTGATGACGTCACCGGCACCCGTCGGTATACCCAGCTCGCTCAAGTGCTCGGCCACCGCGTCGGGAGTCCGCAGCGCGTTGTTGGTGACGTAGGCCAGATGCATACCGCCCTCGCGCGCCACGGCCAGCGAATCGACCGCGTGCGCGATCGCGTTCCCGCCCGCGTACACCACCCCGTCGAGATCGAGCAGCGCCGTGTCGTACGCCTCGCTCAGGGGCTGCCCACTGCCCTCGGGCCTCGTCCTGACGCCCTGGCTCATTCCACATCGCTCCTCGTTCGCTCGCTTACCCCACCGATCATCCCGCACGCCACTGACACACGTACGATGCCGGGATGAACACTGCAGGTCACTCGGAAGCAACGGTGCGCCGAGGCCTGGAACTGACCCCGTTCCGAGGCCTTCGCTACGACCCCGACCGGGTCGGCAGCCTGGCCGCCGTGACATCCCCGCCGTACGACGTCGTGGTGCGCCCCGACGGCCTGCACCACCTCCAACTGGCGGATCCGCACAACATCGTCCGGCTGATCCTGCCGCAGGCCGGCACACCGAGCGCCAGCAACGAACAGGCGGCCGACACCCTGCGCCGCTGGCTGGCCGAGGGCGTCCTGACCACCGACCCCGAGCCGGGCCTCTACATCTACGAGCAGAGCGACGGCGACGGCATGCTGCAACGGGGCATCATCGGCGCCCTGCGCGTCTCCGATCCCTCGGAGGGCGTGGTCCTGCCGCACGAGGACGTCATTCCGCCCGTCGTCGCGGACCGCGCGGCCCTGATGCGCGCCACGTCCGCGAACCTGGAACCCCTGCTCCTGACCTACCGCGGCAACGGCTCCGCGTCCGACGTCGTCGAGCGCACCGCCGAACAGCCCCCTCTGCTCTCCACGACCACCGAGGACGGCTTCCACCATCGCCTCTGGTCGGTCACCGACCCCGCCGATGTGTCCCTCGTCCAGTCGGACCTGTCCCAGCGCCAGGCCCTGATCGCCGACGGCCACCACCGCTGGGCGACATACCTGCGTCTACGCGCGGAGCATCCCTCCCCCAGCCCCTGGGACTACGGCCTGGTCCTGCTGGTCGACACGGTCCGCTACCCGCTCCGCGTCCGCGCCATCCACCGCCTGCTGCACGGCCTGCCCGTCGCGGACGCTCTCGAGTCCCTGGACGGCCTGTTCCGGGTACGCCATCTCGAGGTGCCGTTGCCCGAGGCCCAGGCGGCCCTGGCGGACGCGGCCAGCGCGGGCAACGCCTTCCTGCTGGCCGGCGACGGCGCCTTCCACCTGATCGACCGCCCCGACCCGGACCTCCTGGCCCGTACGATCCCGGCCGACCGTCCCGCCGCCTGGCGCACCCTGGACGCCACCGTCCTGCATGCCGCACTGCTCGACCACGTCTGGGGCATCCCCGAGGACTCCCCCGCGCACATCGCCTACATCCACGACACGGCCGCCACGGTCGAGAAGGCCCAACACGACGGCGGTACGGCGGTCCTGCTGCACCCCGTCCACGAGGAAGTCGTGCGCGACCTCGCCCGCCAGGGCGTGAAGATGCCCCGCAAATCGACGTCGTTCGGCCCGAAGCCGGCGTCGGGGCTGGTGCTGCGCGCGCTGGATCTCTGAGCTGAACCTCTGACCGGACTGCTGATACGAGAAGGGCGGGAACCCCGATGGGGAACCCGCCCTCGCTCATCGAAGGACGTCAGTCCTTGTCGCCGTCCTCTTCGGGGGCGTTCGGCGACTCGTCGTGGCTGTCGCTGTCCCGCTCCCCGTCGCTCTCGCCCTCGCTGTCGCCTTCGCTGTCGCCTTCGCTGTCGCCTTCGCTGTCGTCCAAGGCGTCGACGAATTCCACACCGTCCAGCTCGGCCAGCCGGTCGGAGGCGTCCGTGCTGCCGTCCCGGTCGGCCTCGACGGCCTTCGCGAACCACTCACGGGCCTCGCCCTCACGCCCGGCGGCGAGCAGCGCGTCGGCGTAGGCGTACCGCAGACGGGCGGTCCAGGGCTGCACGGAGTTCGAGGCCAGCTCGGGGCTCTGCAGCGTCACGATCGCGGCGTCCAGCTGCCCCATGTCACGCCGGGCACCGGCCGCGACGAGCCTCATCTCGACCTGACCGGCCTTGTCCAGCTTGTGCACATCGGGAGCACCGGCCATGTCCAGCGCCTTCTCCGGCCGCCCGAGCCCGCGCTCGCAGTCGGCCATCACGGGCCACAGGTCCACGCTGCCGGTCATGCGCCGCGCGGCCCGGAACTCGCCGAGCGCCTCGCTGTACTTCTGGTTCGCGTACGCGGCGAAGCCGGCCGCCTCGCGCACGGCGGCGACGCGCGACGCCAGGCGCAGGGCCACCTTGGAGTAGCCGTACGCGCCCTCGGGGTCCTCGTCGATGAGCCGGGCGACCATCACCAGGTTCTTGGCGACGTCCTCCGCGAGGGTCTTCGGCAGGCTCTGCAGTTCCTGCCGTACGTCCTTGTCGATCTCGTCGCCCGTGACGTCCTCGGGGATCGGCAGACGCTTGATCGGCTCGCGGTCGCGGTCCCGCTCGCGCTCCTCGCGGAAGCGGCCACCGCCGCGCCGGTCGTCACCGGGTCGACCCCGGTCGTCACCGGGCCGGCCCCGGTAGCCACCGGGACGTCCGCCTCGGTCGTCACGGCGGCCGCCGCCGTATCCACCGCGGTCGCCGCGGTCGCCACGGTCGTCGCGCCGGAAGCCACCGCGGTCGTCGCGGCGGTCGTCACGGCGGAAGCCACCGCGGTCGCCTCGGTCGCCTCGGTCGTCACGGCGGCCGTATCCAGGACGGCTGTCGTCGCGACGGAAACCGCCGCGCTCACCGCGGTCATCACCACGCCGGTCATCACTGCGCCGGTCATCACTGCGCCGGTCATCACGGCGGTCATCACGGCCGACATCACGGCGGTCATCGCGGCGGCCGTAGCCACCGCGGTCGTCGCGACGGAAGCCGCCACGGTCATCGTCCCGACGCTCCCCACGGTCATCACGACGGTAGGAAGGACGGTCACCACGGTCGCCGCGGTCGTCACGGCGGAAGCCACCACGGTCGCCGTCCCGACGCTCCCCGCGGTCGTCACGGCGGTAGCCGCCGCGGTCATCACTGCGCCGGTCGTCACGGCGGTCATCACGGCGGTCATCACGGCGGTCGTCACGGCGGTCGTCACGGCGGCCATAGCCGCCAGTCCGGCTGTCGTCGCGACGGAAGCCGCCACGATCATCGTCCCGACGCTCCCCACGGTCATCACGACGGTAGGAGGGACGGTCGCCACGGTCGCCGCGGTCGTCACGGCGGAAGCCACGGTCGCGGTCGTCCCGACGCGGCCCGCCGGAGCGGTCGTCACGCCGGTACGCGGGACGAGGTCCACGGTCGCCATCGCGACGGTCGTCACGCCGGTCGTCACGCCGGCCATAGCCGCCAGTCCGGCTGTCGTCGCGACGGAAGCCACCGCGGTCGCCACGATCATCACCACGGCGGTCGTCCCGCCGGTCATCACCACGGCGGTCGTCCCGCCGGTCATCACGGCGGTCGTCGCGGCGGCCGTAGCCACCACGGTCGTTGTCGCGACGGAAGCCGCCGCGGTCACCACGGTCGCCGCGGTATCCGCCACGGTCGCCGCGGTCGCCGCGGTCACCACTGTCCCGTCGCCGCTGGTCGCGCTCCGGTCGGTCGTCGGGAGAGTTGGTAGACATGGTGACTCCTGTTGTCTTCGGTACCGCAAGTCATTCTAAAAACAAAAGGACCCCTGGTCCCAGCTGAACGCTGGGACCAGGGGTCCTCCAAAGATTGCTCGGCGGCGTCCTACTCTCCCACAGGGTCCCCCCTGCAGTACCATCGGCGCTGTGAGGCTTAGCTTCCGGGTTCGGAATGTAACCGGGCGTTTCCCTCACGCT